>CANJNJ010000005.1 GCA_947474995.1 Opitutaceae bacterium
ATGGCGAAGGGCCCCACATGGTGCTCTTCGACCGCACGGGCGAATGGGCCTTCGTCTCCAACGCGACCACCAACAACGTCGCCGCCATCCGCCTTGCCACCGGCGAAACCATCGTGATTCCCACGGGCAAGCGGCCGCAGGGCGGCGTGCTGTCGCCCGATGGCCGGACGATCTTCATCACCAATTCCAACGAAAACACGATCTCCCTGATCGACCCGGCGCAGCGCAAAGTCATCGGTGAAATCAAAACGGGCGACGGCCCGAACCGCGTCACGATCACGCCGGATGGGAAGACGCTCGTCTATTCACTCAGCCGCGCGAACGCGGCCGCGTTCGCCGATGTCGCCACCCGGAAGGAGTTGAGGCAGATCCCGCTCGGGAGCCGCCCGCTGTCGCTGGTGATGAGTCGCGACGGCCGGTGGGCGTTCAGCGGCATCCAGGACAAGGATTTGGTCCGGGTGATCGACGTCGCCCAACGCCAGATCGTGAAAACGATCGACACCCCGAAAGACGCCGGCCCGGATTCGGTGTTTCCACTCGAGTAAGCAATCGCTGGCCAGGGGACGTTGTCTCACGCGGAGACGCGGAGAGGCCCAGACCAGGGAAAATCTTTGACCACTCCGCGTCCTCCGCGACTCCGCGTGAGGCGGTTCTACTTCTTCAGTGCGGCAAAAACAAACGCCGAGACCGTTTTGACGAACTCGTCCATGTGGTTCGTCGGCGTGTGCGGTGCACCGGGAATCGGCATCAGCTCGTTCTTGATCCCTTTCGCCTTCAATCGGGCTACGAACGCCTCGCTGTTGGCGAAGGGCACGCTCTGGTCGGCGGTGCCGTGCACGATGACCGTCGGCGGATAGTTTTCATCCACTCCCGCCAGCGTGAAATCCTCCGGCGGGCTGCCCCACAAATCGATCAGCGCAAAGATGCGGGTCGTCCCGGCCTTGGCCGCCGCCGTGTTTTCGAGCGCCACCAAGCTGACCGCGAGTTCCCCGCCCGCCGAGCCTCCACCCACCGCGATCCGGTTGGGATCGACACCGAGCTCGGTCGCATGCGACCGCACCCAAGCCAAGGCCGCCCGCCCATCTTCCACGGCGTCCTTGAGCGTGGGGATCCGATCCTTGCCCTGATCCGCCCTCACCCGGTAGTCGGGCGCCACGCCCACGTAGCCGCGTTTCGCGAACGCCGTGGCCATGGCGACGACGTACTTTTGCTGCTTGTCATTGCCGGGCCGAAAACCGCCGCCATGCAGCCAAAGAATCGCGGGGCGTTTGCGCTCCGCATCGCCGGCTGGCTGATAAACGTCGAGCTTCAGCGCCTCGGCCTCGCCCTTGATGTTGGTCGCCGTGCGGTAAACGACGTTCGCCTTGATATCGACCTGGTCGAAGACGACCGACGCGTAGCGCCCAGACTGGGCAAAAGCGCTCGCCGCCGTGGCGAAAAATCCTGTCAGGTACACGACCCGGGGCAGAAGGCGTGAGAGGTTCATACTCGAGCGAACACCCACCGGGCACCGCGCCGCAAGCTGCTTGTTGCCATCCCGCCCCGGCCTCTGCGCCTTGGCGCCGTGAGTGAAGCGGGCGCGATGCTCTGTTCGAGTCAAAGCCAAGGAACTCGCGCCACGGCGCAAAGGCGCAGAGGAAAATATTCAGATCCCGAGAAGAAAGCCCAACGGGCGACCCGACGGGTGATCGTTCCTCCGAAATTATGCCGAAAAAAAATATCGGCATCGTTGCATCCTGCGCCACGCTGCGGGGCTCGAGAAACCCCACGCCCTTTAAGCTCCCATGAAAAACGAACCCTATCGCGCAGCAGTCATCGGCCTTGGCATGATCGGAGGCGCCGACCCCGTCTCGGCCGAAGCGCTCGGCCAGAAGGTGGAAAACATGGACGGCACCCACGCCGGCACCTACCTGAAGAATCCGCGCGTCAAGCTTGTCGCCGGCGCCAATCGCGAGATCGGGCGACGCCAGCGGTTCGAAGCCCGGACCGGCGCGAAGACTTATGCCGACTGGCGGGAAATGCTCGAGCGTGAGAAGCTCGATATTGTCAGCATCGCCACCTACTCGCCGGCCCACGCCGAAATCGCGCTGGCGTGTGCCCAGAAAGGCATTCCCGTCGTCTATTGCGAAAAGCCCGTCGCCCAGCGCCTCAGCGAGGCCGAGCAGATGCTCGACGCCTGCAACCGCAGCAAGACGCTGTTGGTGTTCAATCATCAACGCCGTTTCGATCCGAATCATCGCCGGCTCGCCAAGGCCCTCGCCGCGGGGCAAATCGGCGATCTCGTCTCCGTCCACGTCGAGTGGTCCACCGGACGCCTGGGCAATGTCGGCACCCACGTGCTCGACGGCTTGATGATGCTGACCGGCCGCCGATTCCAAGCGGTGTCGGCGACACTCGATCTCGCGGGCAAACCCGATTGCCGCGGCGCGGAGTTTAACGATCCGGGTTGCTGGGGTACGGTGCGCATGACCGGCGGACTAATGGTGTCTGTCAATGCGCCCGACTATGCGAAGACGCCGTTTTACACCGCCATCAGCGGTTCGAAGGGTCGCGTCCATGTCCGCGGGCTGGCCGTGACGATTGAGAACGGTGACGGAACCGTCGAAAACTGGGCCGCGGTCAAAGATGGCAGCACCAGCATGGATCGCGCGTTGGTCGAGATCATCGATTACCTCGATCACCAGAAACCGTTCTCCTGCGCGGCCGAAGATGCCGTGCATACGCTCGAGACGATCATCGGTTTTCACGCCTCCCACACGTACAATTCGGCCTGGACGGAGCTGCCGCTGAAGGGGAAGGACCGGGAGATCGAAGTGAAGACCGGATAGGATTCGCCCGCTCGAGCTTGCTCCCCTCCGCTTCAGCCACGAGTCGGGCACAGCCACGCGTGTTCCAGATTCGGGGCGGTGCTGCTTTCGTGGTGCAATGATCTCGCGCTCGGCTTGGCGAAAGGCATTCGCTCGGGGCGCGATGAAACCCACGCACGCGATCATCGGCGATTATTCGCTCGAAGTCGTGGCGCATCGAGTGGCGGAACTCCGGACGACCGTGCATCCTTTTTTCGTCGGCACCTTGTTTCAACCCGAGCGCGCCGCCCTGCGCAGTGAAACGCCGCAGCTCGTTCGCGCCTTGGCCGCTGCTCTCGAAACCTCCAAACTGGTTGGCCACAAATGACACAAACTACACAAATTACACTGATGAATTCCGATCGCATTTGTGCCCATCGGTGAAATTTGTGGCTAAGAACCCAGCCGCATTCGGCCCCAGTCCCCGGCCGATTTAATGACCAAACTTCCATGAACATTTCCCTCGCCACCACCGATGAGGCCATCGCCCGTTGCTTCGCCGTGATGGCCCAACTCCGGCCGCATCTGGTCGAATCGCAGTTCGTCGCCCGCGTGCGCCGGATGCAGGCGGAGGGCTTTCACCTTGCCGCCCTCGAAGCGGACGGCGCGGTTCGGGCCGTCGCCGGCTACCGCTTTTACGACAAGCTCTTCTCCGGAAGAAATCTCTACGTGGATGATCTCGTCACCGATGGAACCCATCGCTCCAAAGGTCATGGCCGCGCCCTGCTGAACTGGCTCGACGACCAGGCCCGTGCCCACGGTTGCGCCCAACTCGAACTCGATTCGGGTGTGCAACGCTTCGAAGCCCATCGCTTCTATCTTCGCGAGCGAATGCACCTCTCCGCGCACCATTTTGTTCGTGGGTTGAAGGCCTAGCGCCCTTTCGTCGACCCTCCACAACGCTGAGGGGTTAATTCCGAAACCACGAAGCCAGAAATTTGTTCATGGCTTCCTGGCTTCTGAATTAATTTTTTGTTCCCGCCGGCCAAGGCTTGCGCGGCACTGGACCGCCCGTAAATCTCCCGCCTCGCATGCCACCGCCTCCCCCCGCCCACGACGACGTGGTGCACAGTGAATCGTTTCTTCGCCTTTTGATGCGCCGGCAATTGCGCCTGTCCATCGCGAGCGCGGCCGCCTTCCTGGTCGCCCTGCTCGGGATGCCGCTCCTCAACTATTTCGCGCCAACCTTCATGGCCACGCGCGTGGGCGGTTTCACCCTCAGCTGGCTCATCCTCGGCGTGCTCTTCTTTCCTTTCGTCTGGATCATTTCCTGGATCTTCATCCAGCGCTCCATCGCCCTGGAAGACGAGGAAGTCGCTGAGGTGCGTCGCGGAAAGGAGCAGGCCAAATGATCAACCCCCTGTTCGCCTTTCTCGGCGGCGTGGATCCTTGGATCTTCGCCTGCTCGTTCGTCACCGTGGTCGTCACGGTCGGCATGGGCTTCTGGTCGGCCAAGACGTCCAAGACCACGAGCGATTTCTTCGTCGCCGGCCGCGCCGTCTCGGTCGGTTGGAACGCCTCCGCAATTTCAGGCGAGTATCTTTCCGCCGCCTCGTTCATGGGCGTCGCCGGCATGGTGATGTCGAGCGGCTACGACGCGCTGTGGTACCCGGTGTGCTATGCATGCGGCTATCTTTTTCTGCTGCTGTTCATCGCCGGTCCCCTGCGTCGGTTCGGCGCCTACACGATCCCGGACTTTGCCGAGGGTCGCTACGACTCGCCCGTGTTTCGGAAGATCGCCGTCGTGTTCGTGTTGTTCATCGGGTTCTTCTACACGATGCCGCAGATGAAAGGCGCGGGCACGACCCTCGCCTACATTTTCCCCGGCATGCCCTATTGGGGCGGCGTCGTGCTGGTCGGTGTGGTCATCACCCTCAATGTTGCGCTCGGCGGCATGAAGGGCATCACGCTCGTGCAGGCCTTTCAGTACTGGGCGAAGATGTTCGCGATCAGTGTGCCCGTGTTCGTGCTGATGGGCGTCTTTGGTTTCTACAACGGCCATCTCGGCGCCACCGCCACGGCCACCACCCCAGCGGTCCACGTTGCCTCGGTGGAACGCAAGCCGCTGGTGGAAAAAGCCCCCGCCGACAGCGCCTGGATCGCTCCGTTCGGTCCGCTCACGACCAAGGCGGCCAAGGCCGCCGGCCTGTCGAATGAGCAGGCCAAGCCTTATTCGCTCCTCTACACCTACTCCCTGATCATGGCGTTGGTCTGCGGCACCGCCGGCCTGCCGCACATTCTCGTCCGCTTCTACACCAATCCCAACGGCGTCGCGGCGAAGCGCACGACCATGTGGGTGATGATTCTCATCGGCATCTTCTACGTCTTCCCGCCGATCTTCGGCGTGCTCGGGCGCAACCTCCTGCCCGAGCTCTACGCGGCCACGGGGGCCAAGGGCACCGACAAGATCGTGCTCGAACTCCCGCGGATGATCAACGAGCGCTACGGCGTCTGGGGCTCGATCATGAGCGGCATCACCTGCGCGGGCGCATTTGCGGCGTTCATGAGCACGTTCAGCGGGTTGCTCGTTTCGATGACCGCGGCGCTCGCCCATGACGTCTACGGACGGATGCTCCGCCCGGACGCCCGGCCCGCCGAGCGCCTGAAAGCCTTCAAGGTCGCCGCCGTCATCGTCGGGGGCGTCGCCATTCTCCTCGGCACCCAGGTCGAGGACCTCCAAATCAACTTCATGGTCGGCCAGGCGTTCGCCATCGCCGCCGCCAGTTACTTTCCCTTGCTCTTCATGAGCGTCTGGTGGCGCAACATGACGACCAAGGGCGCGGCCACCGGGATGCTCGGTGGCGGTCTGGCCGCCCTCGCGTGTACGACGATCATCAACCTGAGCGATTTGAAGAAAGTCGACCTGAACGCCTTTTGGGCCACGCATCCACTGATCCGCATTCTGTGTGAGCAGCCCGCCATCTGGACCGTGCCACTGGCGATCGGGCTCATGATCGTCGTCTCCAAACTGACGGCCGCGCAGGTCCCCTCCGACATTCGCATGAAGATGCTCGTGCTGCACGCGCCCGAGCAACTCGGGTTGAAGCAGGAGTATATCCAGGAACACGCCGCGGGCACGGGGCACTGAGCCGAAAGTAGCGCCAGTCTCCGGCTGGCATCGCGTGGTGTTTGTCGTTCCGCCTTTAGGCGGAAGGTTTGTGTCGCGTAATGATTCGAGCCCAATTCCGCCTGAAGGCGGAACGACGAACGAGCCCAACAAACGCCGGCTGGAGACCGGCGCTACTCGCCTCCCGCTAACCGCGCGCCGTCGCCCCGGTGGTTTCGCGTTTCAGTTCGCGCGTCATCAACGCCGCGAGCGCCGCAGCTGGCTTTTTGCCCTCGGCCAGGATGGCGTAGACTTCGCGCAGGATCGGCGCGTCGATGCCTTTCTCTACGCAGAGACCGGCGAACGACTTTGTCGTCTCGTAACCCTCGACCACCGTCTTGCGATGCGAAAGCAGATCCCGCGCGTTCGCCCCGGCGCCGATCTGCTGGCCAAAATCGCGATTGCGGCTCCAGCCCCCATAGCACGTGGCCACCAAGTCACCGAATCCACTCAGGCCATAAAATGTTTCCGGCTGCGCCCCGAGCGCCGTTCCCACCCGCACCATCTCGGCCAGGGCCCGCGTGAGCAGCGCCGCCTTGGTGTTGTCGCCCAGTTTCAAGCCATCACAGCAGCCCGCCGCGATGGCATAGATGTTTTTCAGGCAGCCGCCAAATTCCACGCCGGCCAAATCGTGACTCGTGTAGATGCGCAGGGTTGCCCCGCTAATCGACGTCTGGACCTCCTGCATCGCGACCCCGACGGGATGCGCCGCCAGCACCATGGCGGCCGGCCGGCCCTGCGCCACCTCCTCGGCGTTGGTCGGTCCCGTTAACGAGCCCACCGGCAGTTCCGGCAGCACGTTTGCAATCACTTCGGACGGTCGCAAATGGGTGCCCAGTTCCAGCCCCTTGGCGAGACTCAGCACCAGGCGGGGGCGCCCCGCCGCCGGCAAAGCCTCGCGCACCTGCCGGGACGTCGCGCGCAGGACCTGCGCGGGACACGCCAGCAGAATGACCTCGGCCCTGGCCAGGACACTCCGGAGATCCGCCGTAACCTGCAGCGAAGCCGGCAACGCCAGGCCGGGGAGGTATTCCTTGTTTTCGCGGTCAGTCACCAGGGCGCCCGCGTGTTCTGCTCGGCGCGGGACCAGCGTGACCGCGTGGCCGGCGCGATTCAGGTGCAGCGCGAACGCCGTGCCCCAAGCCCCGGCGCCAAGAACCACGAAATTCATGGGCGAAGGATTAACCACGGTTCACCGGATCGGCACGGTTAATCTTTCCCTCATCGCCCCGCGCCCGGTGAACCGCCGCAAAATCATTTCAGGAACGCCGGAATCCGTTCGCCACTGACCATGTGCTCGAAACTTTCGCGCGCATTGATGAGTTCGAAGGTACTGCCCTTGACCAGCACCTCCGCCGCCATGCCGCGGGTGTTGTACCGGCTCGCCATCGCGTAGCCATAGGCCCCCGCGCTCATGAAGCCGAGGTGCTCGCCCTCGCCCACTTCCTGAATCTGCCGATCTTTCGCGAAGCAGTCGCCGCTCTCGCAAATGGGCCCGACCACGTCCGCCGTCAGCGCGCGTCGCGACGAATCGCGATGCAGGGGGACGATTTCGTGGAAGCTCTCGTACATGGCGGGACGCACCAGATCGTTCATCGCCGCATCAACCACGAGGAAGTTCTTGCCCGCACCGCGCTTGAGATGCTCGACCCTCGCGAGGAGGACGCCGGCGTTGCCCACCATGAAACGACCGTGCTCCAGCAGAATCTTCAGGCCGAGCGGCTTCAGCAACGGCACCAAGGCGGCGCCATAAGTCTCGGGCGTCAGCGGACGCTGGTCCGCCGGCTGAGCATCCCACCACGCCTGGTCGCCGCTCGCCAGGGCATCGCGGTAGACAATGCCCATGCCGCCACCGATGGAGAAATACGTGATCCCGTATTTCTTCTTCAACTCGGCGACAAACGGGGACACCTTCTGGACTGCTTCGACGAAAGGCTCGACTGACGTGAGCTGCGAACCGATGTGCATCTGCACGCCCTTAATCGTCAGATGCGGGTACTTGACCGCCGCCTCATAGGCCGCCGCCGCGTGCTTCAGGGGAATGCCAAACTTGTTGTCGCTCTTGCCGGTCGTGATCTTGGCGTGCGTATGGGCGTCGACGTCGGGGTTAATGCGGATCGCGATCGGGGCCTTCACCCCGCAGGTGCCGGCGACGTGATTGATGCGGGCCAGTTCCGGTTCGCTCTCGACGTGAAAGGCGAAGATTTCGTTTTCGAGCGCCAGCTTGATTTCCGCTTCCGTCTTACCGACGCCGGCGAACACGCTCCTCTTCACATCGGCGCCGGCGGCGAGCACGCGGCGGATTTCCCCGCCGCTCACGAGGTCGAAGCCGGAGCCGAGATTCGCGAAATGCCGCAGAATCGCCAAGTTCGAGTTGGCCTTCATGGCGTAACAAAGCTGGGCATCCAAGCCGGCGAGCCCCTTCTGGAGTCGGCGGTAGTTTTCCTCCATCGTGGCGGCGCTGTAGACGTAGGTCGGCGTGCCGTAGAGCTTGGCGACGGCGGCGAGATCGACCGACTCGCAGTGCAAATCGTGGCCGGTGTAATGGAAATGGTGCATGTTGGTCTGAGAAAAGGGCGTTAAAAGTCCAACGCTAGCGGGTTTCGTCTTGAAAAAACGACCTCAAATTTTCAAGGGTGAGGCCTGTGCTGCGCTTTCTGCTCAACCTCTGCCATCGCCCCAGCCTCCGTTTCGGGCTGCGGCGCGACCCGCGCGGCCGGTTTCGCGATCCACGGTTTGTGAGTTTCATGGCGCAGAACAACCGCACGAAGCTCGACACGGACCTGCACGACACCGTGCTGCGCGGCCGGCGGATTATGAAGAATGTCTTTCGCCTGGCCCTCGCGGGCGGGTGCGCCTGGGTGGTCTTGGAAAGCGCGAAGGCGCTGGCGGTGTTTTGAGGGATTCGGCCGAATTTTGTTCGTCGTTCCGCCTGAAGGAGGAATCCGACTGACCCAACTCTTCCGCCTGAAGGCGGAACTACCAACGAGGCCACGGAAATTTCCGACTTCCAAAAAAAAGAGCCCGGCCACATCGCGGCCGGGCTCGAAAGCTTGGAAAGGCGGGAAAACGGCTCAGCGCAGACCGCCGATGGCGAACTGGTCGCCCGATTTCACCGGCTTGCCGCCCGCGAAATCGACTTCGACGACTTTTTCGCTGTGCACTTCATTGCCTTTTTCATCCTTCAGGGTCGCGACGATCTTGCGGGTCTTGATGTCGACCACTTCGCCCGTCGAGGGGTATGCCAGCGAGCCGTCGATGCTGAAGGTGATCCAGCCCGGCTGATCGCGCATCGAAACCGACTCCTTATACTTCGGCGGCATCACCGTGTTGTCGAAGATGTGCATCTTGCTGTTGTGGGCATCAGCGAGCCACAATTCCTTTTCGTCAATCGTCAGCGCCACCCCGTGACTCGGGCAGCCATGCCGCTTCGTCGGGCCGACTTCGACGCCAGGGACTTCAACGCGATGCAGCACTTTGCCCGTCTTCAAATCGCCAATTTCAAAACCGAGCAACCCGTTCACGTTCACGTAAACCAGCGTCTGCTTGCCGTTGATCGTGAAGGGACGAATGACGTTGCTGAACGGCCCGACCGTGCGCGCGACCTGGTTGGTCGTCAGGTCCGCCACGGCAAGAAGCGGAGACTTCAGGCCCGCCATATAGCCTTCCTTGCCGTTCGGTCCGATGATCGTGTTGTGGGAACCCGCGTTGAACGGAATCTTCGTGATGAGCTCACCCGTGGTCGCATTGATCACAAACCAGAAGTCTTTTTCGAAACCGGGTGAGAGGATCGTCTTGCCGTCCGGGGTAATCGCCATCCGGTCGAAGCCGCCCTCGAACGCCTTTTCCCAGAGAATCTTGTCCGTATTGAGATCGAAGCAAATCAGCGACTTGGTGTTGCTGACGTAGATGCGGCCCGTCGCGGCGCTCGCGCAAATGCCCTTCACGTTGAGCGGCTTTCCGTTGTCGTCGACCCCGCTGGAAGGAATCCGCTTCACGAGTTTATGTCCGTGATCGATGTCGTACACGAGCACGCCGTGACCGCCGTATTCGAGATAGTCGCGGATGCCCGGCGACGCGGCATAGAGATAACGGCCGTCCGCCTGGGCGGCCCGGCTGTTCGTCAGGCCGGCGCTAACCAAGCCGGCGAGAAGTAAGAAAAGAAACACACGAGGGCTGATCAGATTTGATTTCATGGGGACGGATTGACGGTGCAGAATCATTCCGCGCTCGCAAGGACTCTTCTCGTTACCTCATCCCGGGCCCCTGCTGGTAATCGGCGCGCTTCACTGAAACCGCCGGGTTCGAAGCGATTTGAGGCAGAGGCCGATACGGCCCGGGCGTCGTCGGCGAACCTCGTCGCAAGCAACCCCGCGGACACGAGGAGCGAAACGGCCGGTTCGAACTGGAGGAAAGTCCGGGTCAACGCGGCAAGCGCGGCGAGAAGGGAGGGGAGAATGAGTATTTTCATGGTGACAATGTTGATGTCCCAAAAACAGAGCAGCCCGCGGAAAGTTAAAAAAGAGGTGGCGCCCGTCGGTCCCGACGTGGTGCCACGCGAAAAAATTCCTCCGATCCGTCTGAAGTCGTCACGGGTGGATCGCGCGTTCCGCCGTGTGGCCATGGCACGGGTGATCGAGCCCACCGCATGGCCGCGCACGGAGTGCACGACCCACCTTCCACGATCCTCGCACGAGGTGGGTCGCGCGTTCCGCCGCGCGACCGTCGCTCATAAAATCGAGCCTAGCCCGCGCCGCCACCGCTCGAAGCCGACTCGACCTTGAACACGCTGCGCACGGACGCCGTCAGATAGTCACGATTCATCCGCGCGATGAAATCGTGCGAAATCAATTTCGGACACGCCGCGCTGCACTCGTATTGGTTCGTACAGTTGCCGAAACCCAGTTCGTCCATCGTGTGCGCCATCGCCAGCACGCGGCGATCCCGCTCCGCCTGGCCCTGCGGCAGCAAACCGAGATGCGAAACTTTCGCCGCCACGAACAACATGGCGCTGGCGTTCTTGCACGCGGCGACACACGCGCCGCAGCCGATGCAGGTCGCGGCGTCCATGGCCAGGTCCGCATCCGGCTTCGGCACAGGCGCCGCATTCGCCTCCGGCGCGGAGCCGGCGCGGGCCGTGATAAAACCGCCGGCCTGTTGAATCTTGTCGAAGGCACTGCGGTCGGTGACGAGATCCTTGACGACCGGAAACGCCTCAGCCCGGAACGGCTCGACCGTGATGAGATCGCCTTCGCGGAACGAACGCATGTAGAGCTGGCACGTGGCGATGCCCTTGCCCGGGCCATGCGGCTTGCCATTAATCGTGCAGGAGCAGGTGCCGCAGATGCCTTCGCGGCAGTCGTGGGCAAAGGCGATGGGTTCGTCCCCTTTTAAAGTCAGCTCGTCGTTCACCACGTCGAGCATCTCCAAAAAGGACATGTTGGGGTCGAGGTCCTTCGCCGCGTACTCGACGAAACGCCCGGCCTGCTTGGTTCCGGCCTGACGCCAGACGCGCAGGGTCACGCTGAAGTTCTTGGTCGTGGTGGCGGCGCTCATTTGTAATTCCTCACGCTCATCTTCACGGACTCGTAGTTAAGCGCCTCGGTGTTGCGCAGTGGCACCTGGTCCTTGCCCTGGTATTCCCAGGCGGCGACGTGACCGAATTTCTCGTCGTCCCGCTTGCACTCTCCATCGGGATGCTGGTGCTCCTCGCGGAAATGGCCGCCGCAACTTTCCTCGCGGGTGAGGGCATCCCGACAGAGCAGTTCGCCGAGCTCGATAAAATCGGCCACGCGCCCCGCCTGCTCGAGCGACTGGTTAAGATCGGCCGCGGAGCCGGGGACGTTGACGCTCGCCCAGAACTCTTCGCGTAACGCGGGGATTTCGCGCAGGGCGCGCTCCAACCCGGCTTTCGTCCGCGCCATGCCGCAAAGTTCCCACATGATTTTGCCGAGGCGCTTGTGAAAGTGGCTGACCGGCTGCTTGCCCTTGATCCCGAGGAAGTGCGACGTCATCGAGCGCACGTTTTCCTCGGCCGCCTTGAATTCCGGCGCATCGACACTCGGCCGCGAACCCGGCTTCTGGCCCGCGAGATAGTCACCAATGGTATAGGGAATGACGAAGTAGCCGTCAGCCAGACCCTGCATGAGCGCGGAAGCGCCGAGGCGATTCGCGCCGTGGTCGGAGAAATTCGCCTCGCCGAGCACGAAGAGGCCCGGGACATTCGACATCAGGTTATAGTCCACCCACAGCCCGCCCATCGTGTAGTGCACGGCCGGGAAAATCCGCATCGGCTGCTGGTAGGCGCTCTCGGCGGTGATCTCGTGGTAAATGTCGAAAAGATTACCGTAGCGCTCGCGCACCGAGTTCTCGCCGAGCCGGTTGATGGCATCGGAAAAATCGAGGTAGACGCCGAGGCCGCTGGTGCCCACGCCGCGCCCTTCGTCGCACACGCGCTTGGCCGCGCGCGAGGCGATGTCCCGCGGGCAAAGGT
Source organism: Opitutaceae bacterium (assembly GCA_947474995.1). Lineage (GTDB taxonomy): Bacteria > Verrucomicrobiota > Verrucomicrobiia > Opitutales > Opitutaceae > ER46. The sequence goes on from CANJNJ010000005.1 coordinate 12,446, forward strand.
TGCCGAACGCCGGATACATGCGCTCGAGGTAATAGTCGCGCTCCCCTTCCGGGATGCTACCCGGGGCCTTGCCACTATCCTCCTTTTTCTTCGGCACCCAGATGCGGCCGTCGTTGCGCAGCGACTCGGACATCAGCGTGAGCTTGGACTGATATTCGCCGCTGACCGGAATACACGTCGGGTGAATCTGCGTGTAACAGGGGTTCGCGAGACAGGCGCCGCGCTTGTAGGCGCGCCAGATTGCCGTGGCATTCGAGCCCCGGGCGTAGGTCGAAAGATTGAAAACGTTGCCGTAGCCGCCGGTCGCGAGAATCACCGCATCGGCGGCGTGCCGCTCAATGGCGCCGGTGACGAGATCGCGAACGATGATGCCCTTGGCCTGTCCGCCCACGACGACGAGGTCGAGCATCTCGCTCTGCGTGTGCAGTTCGACCGTACCCTGGCCGACCGTCCGCATCAGGGCGGAATACGCCCCGAGCAAAAGCTGCTGACCGGTTTGACCGCGGGCATAGAACGTCCGACTGACCTGCGCGCCACCGAAGGAGCGGTTCGCGAGCAGGCCGCCGTATTCGCGGGCGAACGGCACGCCCTGCGCAACACACTGGTCGATGATGTTGACCGACACCTCAGCGAGGCGGTGAACATTGGCTTCGCGCGAACGATAGTCGCCGCCCTTGATCGTGTCGTAGAACAGCCGGTGCACGCTGTCGCCGTCGTTCTGGTAATTTTTGGCGGCATTGATGCCGCCCTGCGCGGCGATCGAATGCGCGCGGCGCGGGCTGTCGTGAAACACGAAGCTCTTCACCTTGTAGCCCAGATCGGCCAGCGAGGACGCCGCCGAAGAGCCGGCGAGGCCCGCCCCGACCACGATGATCTCGTATTTCCGCTTGTTCGCGGGATTGACGAGCTTGATGTCCGCCTTGTGCTTGCGCCACTTGTCAGCGAGCGGGCCGGGCGGGACTTTGGATTCGAGAGTGGCCATGGTTACGTGCGGTGGCGGTAAGCGAGGGGACCGTCAGCGGCCTGGGACGGCCACGAGGTGGGCAGATTGCTGCTTGAGCCGGCCGGCCACCACCGAACCGGGAATGGTCAGGTTGAAGAAGAAATAGGCCGCACAGAAAACGAGCGCGATTTTGCGCAGGCCGCCGGCCCAACGTTCGGAACGCCAGCCCAGAGTCTGGAACATGCTTTCGATCCCGTGGAGCAAATGGAAACTCAGGAGGCCCACGGCGACGATATAGAACAGCGAGACGACCGGGCTCTGGAAGCCCAGGATTACCATGCTGTGCACATCGAGCACTTCCGTGCCCGCCTTCACCACGGGAAATCCGGCGACGCGGTACTCACTCTGCATCGTATAGTGGGCGAGGTTTTCCTTGAAGTGACTGCGGTCCGCCACCCCCCACGTGAAGTGCGCCAGATGATAAATGACGAAGGCCAGCACCACGACACCCGTCTGCCGCATCATCCGGGATGAAAGTGTGGCGCGAAGGGTGTGGGCGACGGCGTAGGCCTCAGCCCCGCGTGCCGCCCGGTTCTCGAGCGTGAGCACTGTGGCCGCCCAAACGTGCAAAACCACGCAGACGAGAACCCCGAGGCGGGCCACCCACAAGAGCGGACCAAGCTGGTGCAGAAATTGCGCGTACCCGTTGAGATGATCCGGGTGCTGAAAGATCTGCAGGTTGCCAACCAGATGGCCGATAATGAAGCCGATGAGAACCACCCCGGTGACCGCCATCAGGACCTTGCGGCCGATGGAAGAGCGAAAGAGGAAGGCAATGGGATTCATCAAATGGGTCTGCGCTCGGGACGGGGAGGAGAAACGGGGGGGCGAAAATCGGCGAGCGTGCCATCGAAGTAAAGGCGCGCCCTTCGACACGCACGCTTATTAGTGAGCCTAACCGCGCTGAGAAGCGGCGGCTGCCAAAACCGTGGTCCTAGCGACCCAATGGTTTCAGGAGGGCAAACTTTCCGCTCGCGGCGGGCGGAATCGATCGCCGGCGAAACGCATTCACCCGGGCGCCGCCCCCGAGCAGGCCCGCGAGCGCGGTCTCGAGGTCGCGATGCATCGCCGTGTGGTCCGCCACATAGTGGAAATCCCAACGCGTGTCGCCCGTCTGCACGAGCGAGTAATGCCAGCACGCAAAGTTCGCCGGCAGCGCCGCATCAATGTCAGTAGGCGAAACCAACGAACCATCGGCGCGGAAATAAAGCCCCCCCTCGCGACCCAGCAGCCGGAAGCCGGTGGAAAACCGCTGCACGATGTCCCCGGTGTGATAACGCAGCAGCGGCATCGCCTCGCGGTCGCGCGTCGTCACATAGATTTGAAAGACGTCGGGCAGTCCCTGGCGCCACGGCACGAGTTCGATAAAGGCATTGGCGTCGATCACGCGGGAGTCGTCCTGGAACGCCTCACCGACGAACAGGTAACCGGCCTCGGTCGACCCGTAGAGATCGACCTGCGCGGCCGGAAAAACTTCGGCGATTCGCCGGCTGTGCTGCAGGCTCGCCTTGCCATACGTGAGAATCACCACCCGCACGCTCGGCACCTTGACATGGCGCTTTTTTGCCGCCCGGGCCAGCAGGGACAGATAGACCGGATCGCCCTCGATGACCTCAGGTTGCGTGGCCTGCAGTTCAAGCACGATACGGTCCCACTCCGCCTCGGGAAACGCGAACGGGTCGCTCGACAAATTCAGGTACACCGTGCCGTCGAAATACCGGTGCGGAAACGGGTGATCCTCGTAAGGACAAAGGTTGCTCGAGCAGCCCACCGGCGCGAGGACGCCCTTGCGGTACGGCCGGCCGGCATACTGCCGCAAAATCGGCGACGCCAGATAGGCCCGCTCCGTCTGGGCGGTCCACCAGCCGTTCTCCATGATCACGGTCATCGGCGACTGCGTCGTACCGCCCGTGCTTTCGTATTCGAAACGCTTGGTCTGCAACCCGCGCTCGATTTCGGCATAGTCGGCGAAGAAGGCCTGATGGCCGCGCTCGACGATCTCTTTCTTCGACAGCGCCGGTATCTCCCGGAAACACGACCATTGCAGCGGCTGCGAATGCAGCGGGAACCGCTGTCCATAGAGGGGACTGCGTGCGTAGATCTTCCGCACCTCCTGCTCCAGCGAGGCCGGCAGCAGGTCGCCGGGCGCACTGCTCGACGGCTGCTCGGCGGCGTTGGCAAGAGTGAGGGAAGACATCAGTGGGTGTGCACTCAGGGAACGGGCCTGCCGACCGATGTCAAATGCCGCGGGCGGAGCCACAAGACGAAGTCTCAGTCGCCGCGAGCGACCAGCCGTTCGCTTTGGAGTGCAGCGACCCGGCACCGCTTTTTAAACCAGCGGCGCCGGGTCGCCGCACTCCACCCCAAACTACTTGCCGGCCATCGCCCGCCAGTGCGGCTCGAAGAACATCAGCGCATCCAGCACCAGGCCGTGCGAAATGCCGCCCGCCCGGGCCAGCGCATACACGTCGTCGACCGGTTCGGTTGAAACCTGAATCTCTTCATCGGGGTCCCAGTCCTGCGCGTGCGTGGGCACCGCCGATTCGACGACGACAAAATGGCAGCGGTTGGATTGAATCGCCGGATTCGGATGCACGCTACCGAGCAGCCGCGCCGACGTTCCCGCATAGCCGGTTTCTTCACGCAGCTCGCGGAGGCCCGCCGCCACAGGATCCTCGCCGGGCTCAATCACGCCGCCCGGAAGTTCGAGCGAGAACTCATCGATCCCGTACCGAAATTGCCGGACCAGCACGAGCCGGCGCTCGGGAGTCAACGCGATGACGTTCACCCAGTCGGGCGCCTGGATGACGACGAAGTCGCGTTCCGCGCCCCGGGCCGGGTGCCGATAGCGCACGTTGAAAATATCGAAGACCGCAGTTTTCGTGCGCAAAGCCCGGCCCAATTTTTCCCACCGCGACGGCCCCGAGTGTGGCGAGCTCATGAGTTGGCTGACAAAAAAAATGCCTCCCGACCGGAAGGACGAGAGGCAGCAAAAAATTTGCGAAGCCCGGTTATTTCTTCGGCAACTTGATCTTCTGACCGACCTTGAGCTTGCCTGATTCCACGCCCGGGTTGAGCGCCGCGATATCCGCCGGCTTCACGCCATGAGCCGCGGCGATTTTGGAAAATGTATCGCCACCTTTGACGACGTATTCGCCGGGACCGGCCACGACGGGGCCGCCGGCACCCTTGGCCGCCGCCGCCGGCTTCTTCGCGGCTTCCTCGAGTTTGGTAATCGCACCGGATAGACGCGCGAGCTCCGGCCCGACGGTATCGAACGCGCTCTGCGTTGAACGCTGCAAGGCCGCGACATCGTTCTTGGCCTTGTCCGCCGCCGCGGCGGTCGACGTGACCTGACTTTCGATGCCGTCCATCTTGTCGACCTTCAGTTGGTGTTCAGCGATGGTCTTGTTAGCCTTAGAAATTTGCACAAGAGCAAGACCGCCGAGCAGCAGGCCGATGGCCCCGACAATGATGCCACCGACGGGAAGCATGCTGTTGTTTTCGCGAGAAATAGTGTCCATGGAGAGAAGTTGGATCGGCAGCACAAAGGTAATCCAAGGGTGACGCAAGAAGAGATTGTTCACCGCCAAAGACTAAGTCCGCACCCATGCGGCGAGCCAAAAAGCACCCGTCCGTCCCGCAACGTCCACCTTCCAAGCCCTTACCAGACGGGTGGAACCGGAAGCCATGGAGACTACGATCGGACGAGACACCAGCTCGGCGGACCTCCGCCGATTAACATCCAGTTAGAGACCACCATTGACACCGCCCCGGTTCAGCCAACCGTTCACCCTCCTTCGTCGGGGTGTAGCTTAGCCTGGTAGAGCGCCTGGTTTGGGACCAGGAGGTCGCAGGTTCGAATCCTGTCGCCCCGACCAATTTAACAAAAGAGGGGAGCCCCCTACGCGGCTCGGCGGGAGTGATTTGCCCGCGGCCGGGCTTTCCGGGCCGACCTGCATTTCGCTCATTTCCCTTTGCGCTCGGTGGAGCTTGGCCAAGTGTATCCCAGCCATGGCTTCATTAAAGTTGAGAAAGTCCGCCGGGGTGTTGCACGCCGACTTGCGGGCACTGGAACCAGAGGGAGTCGTTCGAATGTATGCCCCAGGCCAGGTGATTTTTTCGACCGGAGATAAGGGTGACGGTTTTTATGTCGTCGTGTCCGGGCGGGTGCAGATTTCGGCGGTGGTTGGACCCAAGGAATCGCGCGTGCTCGCGACCATCGGGCCCGGGGATTTTTTCGGCGAGATGGCCGTAGTCGACGACGCCCCCCGCTCGGCCACCGCGACCGCCGAGGCCCACACCAAAGCCGTCTTCGTCACACGGGAGAAACTGCTGAAATTGCTGGAGCGCCGGCCGGAGATCGCGCTGAACATCATCCGCGAGTTCAGCGCACGCATGCGCAGCCTGAACCAAAAATACGTGGAGGAGATCATCCAGGCCGAGCGGCTCGCCGTGGTGGGCCGATTCGCCACGACCATTGTGCACGATTTCAAGGTACCCCTGGCCATCATCGGACTGGCCACGGATCTCGCGTGCAGCCGGGGCAGCCGGATGCCGTTGCGCCGCCAGGCCCGCGCCATGGTTTCAAAACAAACCCTCCGGATGAAGACGATGCTGCAGGAGTTGATCGACTTCACCCGACCGGGCACCACGCCGGCGGAGCTCAAGCCGATGAAATTCGCCCCGTACCTCAATTCCCTCGCGCAGGAGGTGAGCGCGGAACTGGCGCAACGCGGCGTGAAGTTGGTTCTGGAGACACCGCCGCCGAGCGTCCCGGTGAATATCGAACCCCAGCGATTGTCGCGCCTCTTCTATAATTTGCTCAACAATGCCGCCGACGAGATGAAAGACGGGGGAAAGATCACCCTGCGTTTCAAGAAGAGCCACGGCGAACTGCAAGTCGAGGTTCAGGACAACGGCAAAGGCATCGCGCCGGAAATCGCGGAATCCCTGTTCAAGCCCTTTGCCACCTTTGGCAAACCGAACGGCACCGGGCTCGGCCTGACGATCTGCCGGAGGATCGCGGAGGATCACGGCGGTCGGATCTGGGTCACCAGCCAGCCCGGCAAAGGCGCGACGTTTTCGTTCACGCTGCCTTTGGCCCACAAATCGAGTAACGCCGCCGTCTGACCGGCATCGCTGGCCCGCAATCCCCGCGCTCAGACGCCGGCGATCCTTTCCAAATCGCGCCGTCCGACTGAGTACAGCCGCATCTGGGGGTCTGGATTGGAGCGAAATGTCCGACACGGAATCTCGGTTGGGTCCGCGGCAATCCGCCGTTTCAATCCCTTTTCCGGAGGCGGACGCACCCAACCTCGACGGTGGGGGCAATTGCATTGACAGGCTCCATGCACTTTTATCCCGTTGCATACAATTCCAAGCACGGAATCGAAGAGAGCCCCCCACCCATGAAAACTACCCATCGTAAGTCTAGATTCACGAGGCAAGTCACGCAGGCCATTGCCGTGATTCTTGCCACGTCCGCGCTCGCGCTCGCGCAAACCGCCCCGCAACCTTCCAATAAGAACGCCAGCGACACGGTGATGCTCTCGGCGTTCAAGGTGGAGACGACCCAAGACAAGGGCTACATGTCGTCGGCCGCCACGCCGTTCAAGACGAACCAAACACTCTTGGAAATTCCCCAGGGCATCTCGGTCGTCACGCGCGATTTGGTCGACGATATCGGCCGCACCTCGACGGCCGACGCCCTGCAATACGCCGGCGTCGCGCCCAAATTCCGCGGCACCGAGGCGCTTTCGCTCCGCGGCTCCTCGACGACGATCGGCTATCCGCTGGAAGACGGGCAGATCAATCGCACCATTTTCATGGATAACATTTTCGTGGATTCCTACGAAATTATTCGTGGGCCAGCCGCGACGATGTATCCCAACACCGCACTGAGCGGCGTCGTGAACAAAATCACCCGCAAGCCGCTGCCCACGCGCCAGGATTCGGTCACCGCAAGCGTTACCTCCTACGGACAGTACCGCGGGGAACTCGACACCACGGGGCCGCTCACGACCATCGGCGAAGCGAAAATAAGCTACCGGCTGCTCATCATGGACCAGCATGGTTCGTATCAGGGGTTCGATAACGCGGTCGACAACCGGTTCGCCATCCACCCCCTGCTGCAAGTCGACTATAAGAACACCCAACTCAACCTCGCGTTCGACTATCAGGATATCACGCGTCCCTCCAACCCGACCGCGGTCATCCAACCCGACGGCTCGGTCTTCACCGGCCTCGGCCGCGACAATATCTTACTGCCGCCGGGCGCGGGCGAGAATCACAAGCACTCGGGGTTCCGCCTGATGCTCATCCAACAGCTTTCGCCGGATTGGAGCGTTAAGATCGGGGGAGACGTCAACAGCTTGAACCGTCTCGGCAGCATCGTACTTCCGATTGGCGGCGTTAATTACGCCACGCGCACGGTCAGCTTTTTCAACCGCCGCAACGACATCAAGCTCGACCACTATTCGTTCTCCGTCGACGTCAACGGTAAGTACAAAATCGCCGGCATCGACAACCAGAGCACGTTCGGAATCGTCGCGACCGATCAGGAATCGATCAACAAGCTGTGGACCAACAGCCCGGGCTACGGTGCCACGCAGCGCATCATCCGGCCGCTCGACAATCCGCAGGTCGACACCCTCCCAGTGCAACCCGTCGATCAATGGACGACCCCGGCCAATCCCGGTTCGCGCGCCCGCTCTGATCTGGGCAACCTGTACTTCCAGCAAATCGTCGACGTCATTCCCAACCGTCTGAGTCTGGTCGGCGGCGGCTCGCTCTACAGCAACGAGACTTCCTCCAACGCGAATATCTCCGTGCGGCCTGCCGTGGCGACCGTTGCCAAGTCCTTCACCCACTTGTTCCGCGTCGGCGCGGTCTTCCACGTGACGAAGGACATCGTCATCTACGCGCTGAAAGCCAACACCTCTTTGCCGCCGACCGTGTTCACCACCTTCACGGGCGAACAGATTGCCCCGGCCGTGGGTCACAGCCAGGAGGCCGGCATCAAGGTCGACATGCTCGACAACAAGCTCTCGGCCACCGTGACCGTCTATGACATGAAGACGGACGGTATCGCCGTGTTCGGCGGGGTGCTGCCGAACGGGCAAAACTACCTCATTCCCCTCGGCTTCGTCACGCAGAAGGGCTGGGAAGGGGAAGTCCAGGCCCGGCTCACCAAGAACTGGCAACTTACGGGCAACATCTACTCGGGTACCGTCAAGGATCAAAACGGACTGCCGGTCGACGACTCCTTCACCGACATGTGGAATGTCTTCACCCGCTATGAATTCACCGACGCGTCGCTCAAAGGCTTAGCCCTTGGCTTCGGCGCCGCGCGCGTTTCGGGCAAAGTGGTTTCCAGCGCGGGTATCGTACTGCCCGCCGGCCAGACCGCGCCCTACAACGGCAAGTTTTTCGACGTCAAGCCCGGGACCCACGCCACGGCGTTTGCGACCTACACCGCGTCGAAGAACCTGTCGTTCCGGGTATCGATCGACAACTTGTTCGACTCGCAATACGCGATGGGCCTGAACGCCGCGTATCTGGTCGATCCCTCCCCGAAGCGGAATTTCACCTTCTCGGCCAAGTACAAATTCTGAGTCGGCGGGCGCTCTTCGATTCGGCGGCGGAATGCCGCCCGGCCCACGCGGCGCAATTCGCGCCGCGTGGCCCCAAATTTTGACGGGAGAAACCGGCGTCCGGGCAGTGTGCCGACCGGCCTAGGGTCCAGTCGAATTCCGAGTCGACCGAGACGCATCGGGGCGCTGGCCTCGCCGGTGCCGCGGTTCCACCCGTTTTCATCCGGTGGAAAACACCAGTCCAATCAGGCCAGCCAGCGGGGCAACGAGGTCCTGCATCCGAAATCGCCCCCTCCCCATGAATCGCAAGAAATTCCTCTCCACGGTGGGCGGCGGCGTGATTGCCGCCGACTGCCTGTCGTCACCCGGCGCCACCTCTGCCGCCACAACCGCCACCCCACTCAGCGTCATGCCCACCAACCTCGCTGGCCGGATCTGTCTCGAGGAGATCGAGAAGCTCGCGGAGAAAATGATGCCGCCGGCGGTGCATGATTACATCGCCGGCGGCGCGGCCGATGAGCTCACGATTCGCTGGAATACCGAAAAATACCGCGATTTGCGCCTGCAGCCCAATGCGATCGACCGCTCGGTGCGGTGGGACTGATTAGAATGCGTCCAAGCGAAACTGCGTTCCCACGACCGCTGCCAAAGCCCCTGAAAGGTGGGCCGGGCACTCCGTGCGCGGCCATCGAACGTGAGATCGAACCCAACAATTGGCCGCGCACGGAGTGCCCGGACCACCTAGTACGTCGACCGCGCCTAAATTCAGATCATAAATAATCTATCCCTATGAAAAAAATCCGATTTGGCATCACCGGTTCCGGCTACATGGGCCGCACCCACGCGGAAGCAATCAAGTTCCTGAGCGACACCGCCGAGTTGGTCGCCATCTGGGGCGGCAGCCGCGCCCAGGGCCTGGCCGCAAATAATGGCGCGGCCTACGAACCGACGCTCGAGGCGCTGATGAAGCGCCCGGACATCGACGCCATTGTCATCACCACGCCGCACGCCTGCCACATCGCGGAGGTCATGCTCGCGCTCGAGTCCGGCAAACATGTCCTCATTGAAAAGCCGATGGCCACGCGACTGGAGGATGCCGACCGCATGCTCGCCGCCGCAGCCCAGCGCAAGCTGATCACCGGCGTCGCGCACAATCTGCGCTTTCGCGTGAACCTGCCGAAAGTTCGCGACTTGATTCAGAGCGGCGCGATTGGCCGCGTGCAGACCCTGCATTTTTCGATGATTCGGCAAATCGCGAATTTCGGGAATTTTGGGGGTAATAAACTCGGCTGGGTGCACCAGCCGGAATCCATCGGCTTTGTGATCGACGGCCTGCCCCACGGCGTCGACGCCATGCGCTGGGCAATGGGCGCCGAGGTCGTCAAGGCGGCCGGTTTCTCGCGCACCTATTACCCGGGCCGCGCCATCGAGGACAGCACCGTCGGAATCCTCGAGTTTTCCAACGGCGCGACCTGCTCGGTTCACACCACCTGCGCCTCCCACGGCGATTTTCCGGGGGAGATGGCCCGACTCATGATCATGGGCAGCAAGGCCAGCCTCAACATGGACGGTTTTGGCGATCTGCACCTGACCGATCGCGAAAAGGGCTGGCGCGTGATCTCCACGCAGCCACCCGTGATGGCGGATGATCCCGAGTCGGCGTTCAAGATCGGCCGCATGCAGGCGTTCCGCGATCAGATCCAAGCCTTCATCGATCGCATTCACGGGAAGCCCAGCCACGTCGCCACGGGCGCCGACGGCCGGGCCGGGCTCGCCGCGTGCCTGGCGATGCTCACGTCGACGAAGGAAAATCGCTTTGTCGATCTGCCGTGAAGATTAGGCCGACCTCGACGCGTCATCTCCGATCGGGTTGAGTTCATTGCCGAATCCGGTGCCATTCGGGCCACGCCTCCTGGTTCGATTTGGGGTGCGGCGACCCGGCGCCGCTATTCGCAAAAGCGGCGCCAGGTCGCCGTACTCCAGATCCAGACTCTGATCACCCCGCGCCGCGCCACCATCCGCCCTCCCATCATGCCACCCAAAAACAACCCTCCCTCCACCTTTCCACTTGCCCGGGGGGCGTGGACGACGGTGGCACTGCTGTGGGTTGCGGGCTGCCTGAACTACCTCGATCGAACCATGATCACCACGATGCATGGTTCGCTGGTCAAGGCCTTCGACATGACCGAGGCCCAATTCGGACTGCTCACCACCGGCTTCCTGTTGGTTTACGCGTCCGTCAGTCCGCTCGGCGGTTTTCTCGCTGACCGCTTCGGTCGCCGCCGGATTATCCTCATCAGCATTTTTGGCTGGTCGCTCACGACCTGGCTGACCGCGTATGCGACCAACTATTCCACGCTCCTCCTTCTGCGCGGCCTGCTGGGTTTGAGCGAAGCCTGTTACCTGCCCGCCGCGATGGGGCTCATCACCGACTATCATCGCGGGCCGACGCGCTCGTTTGCGACCGGTCTGCAAATGACCGGGCTGGTCTGCGGCTCCACCATCGGTGGCCTCGGCGGCTGGCTCGCCGAGCACCACGATTGGAGTTTCGCCTACAAGGTGATCGGAGCACCCAATGTCGCGTATAGCCTGCTCCTCATCTTCCTCCTGCGCGAAGGTCCGGGAAAGGAAGCCGACCAGCCCGGCGTCGCCGCCTCTCCGTCGGCCGGATCGGTTTCGTTTGGCGCCGCCATGCGCAGCCTATGCCTCAACAAATCCTTCCTGCTGGTGCTCTGTGCCTGGTGCCTGCAAGGGGCGGTGGGCTGGGTGATCATCGGTTGGATGCCCACGCAGATGCATGAGCAATTCAAACTGAGCCAGGGCGCTGCCGGGTTTTCCGCGTTGGGGTACGTGTATGTCCTGCAGTTCATCGGGCTCCTCATCGGCGGCCTTTGGTCCGACCGCTGGAGTCTCACCTATGAGCGTTCCCGCCTGATGATCCCCGTGATCGGTTTGGTGATGGCGGTCCCCGCCTTTTGGATGGCCGGGCACTCCCCACAAATTTCGTACACGATTTTCAGTCTGATGATGTGGGGTTTTGCCGCCGGATTCATGGGCGCGAACATGATGCCGATCATCTGCCTCGTCGTCCCGAACCAGTACCGGGCCTCCGGCCTCGGCGTCATGAACTGCGTCACGGCCATCTTCGGCGGACTTTCCATCTATGCCGTCGGGCTGCTGCGCGATGCCCGGGTCGATGTAACCCAAATGCTGGCCTTCGCCAGTGGCGGCGTGCTGCTGTGCGCGCTGTTTCTGTTCGTCGTCAAACCGGCGCCGGCTGCGGCCCGCTAGATTTTATGCCCAAAATGAATTTGAATCGCTGGATCGAACGCGCCCCCATGCAGGTCGCCCGGGCCGGTTGCGCCACGGGAGTTCTCGGCGGTAAACTGATCGCCGCCGGTGGCACCTACTGGCGCGACGGTAAAAAATTCTGGTGTGCGGACGTGGATATTTTCGATCCCGCCGCCAACCGGTGGGAGCCCACGGCCCCGATGCCGCAACCGCATGGGGACGCGCCGGCGGCCGTGCTCGGTGACACCTGCTATGTTTTCGGCGGCGGCGCGGATGGACTGCCCAGCCATTCCGTGGTGGCCTACCAAGCCGGCAACTGGAGCGTGCGTCCCGAGATGGCGCTGCCGGCGCCGCGGCGCTCATCCATCGTCGCCGTCCTCGATCAAACCTTCTATCTCCTCGGCGGCATCGCGGGAACGTGGACGGACTTCGCGTCGATCACCCCGACCTTTTGGTCCTACACGTCGGGTCGCGGCTGGCAATCGCTGCCCTCCCTCCCCGGCGTGACGCGATTCAACACCGCCGTCGGCGCCGTCGGTGGCCGCATCATCGTCGCCGGCGGATGTTCCGCCAGCGGCGGGCAGGTGCAGAATCTGGACGACATTTTCGCCTACGAACCCAAGACCCAAACGTGGGCGCTCGTCGGCAAACTACCCGTTCCGTCACGCGGCGCCACCGGCCTGGCGGATGGCGATCGTCTGATCTATTTCGGCGGGTACACCGACAAATTTGAAGCGACCATCTGGAGTATCGACCCTGTCTCGGGCCAGGTCGAAGCCGCGGGCCAGCTGCCCTGCGGGCTCGCCGACACGCGCTTTCTGCGCACGGGGTCGAGCGTCTATGGTCTCACCGGCGAGAATGGCATCAAGATGCGCTTTCCCGGCACGATCGAAGCCTCGCTCGCCTGAACCACTCCTCTTCAACGCCTAATCTTCCATGAAAATCACCGGCATAAAAACCTTCTTCCTGAAGCACCCGATGACGAAGGCCACGGGTCCTTCGAATTTCTATTATCGGGTTCGCACGACGCTCATCATCAAGGTGGAAACCGACGAGGGCGTCTCGGGCTGGGGTGAAACCGTAGCCTTCACCGGCGTTCGGACCCTGATCGAGGAGCAGTACGCCTCCATCCTGATTGGCCGCGATCCGCTCGCGCACCGCGAAAACAGCCGCGAGATCTGGGGCCAGAACTTTGGCAACGGCATGGCGATCGGCGGGCTGACCATCGCGCTGGACGATCTGCGCGGCAAAATCCTGAAGATGCCCGTCGTCGATCTCTACGGCGGTCGGTTGCGCTCGCAGATCCCGGCCTACGCGTCGGCCATGAATTATATCGAGGGCGAGGACCCCGCGGAATTTTATCCGCGCGAAGCAACGGAGCTCCTCGGCCAGGGCTTTCGCGCGATGAAGATGCGCCTCGGCGGCCAGTCGATTCCCAAGGATCTCGCCGCGGCGACCGCGGTGCGCAAGGCGGTCGGACCCGACGTCAAGTTGATGGCCGACGGCAACGGCGCCTACACGCTCGGCACGGCGATCAAGATGGGACGCAAGCTGGAGGAGCTCGATTACTACTGGTGGGAAGAACCGTTGCCGCAGAACGCGCCGAACTACGCGGGCTACGAAGTGCTGACCGAGAAACTCGACATCCCGATCGCCGCCTGCGAAGGCCTGACCAATCGCGCCATGTTCCACGACGCGATTGCCCGGCGCGCGATGGCCATCGTGCAACCCGACGTCGCGTTGGCCGGCGGCATCGGCGAATGCCTCTTTGTCGCCGAAATGGCGCGACTCCGGGGCATCCAGTGCATGCCGCACTGCTGGGCGGGCGGTTTGGTCATCGCCGCCTCCGTCCACCTCCTCGCGTTACTCCCCGACACGTCGTGGGGCCGCTACACGGAGGTGCCGATGCTGGAGCTCGATCGCGTGGAAAACCCCTTCCGCGAAAATATTTTCCACAAAACCATCACGATCAAAAACGGCTTTGCCACCGTGCCGACGACGCCCGGGCTTGGAGTCGACGTGGATGAGGTCGCGCTCAAGCGCTACGCGGAGAAGTAAGCGTGCTCAAGCGACGCTGACCGGTGAGTCGGCTAATCTGACCGCAAGACTAGGCCGCGCACGGAGTGCACGGCCCACCCGGTACGGCGATCGTGAACGGTGGGCCGGGCACTCCGTGCGCGGCCATCGTTGGGCTCGGCCTCACGTTCCTTGGCCGCGCAGCCCATCTGCTAAGACCCGCTACCCCGATCTTACTTCCGCAGCCACCGGCTGGGCGCGATGCCGGGCGCCTCGCTCCGCATATTCGGCGGCTTGTTCGGATGATTGAAATCGAAGCCGCGGCGGACGTTCGGATTGTCGAAGAACCGCCGGAGGTGCGGCGGCAGCGCGGCCACCTTGTCCTCCGGCCAGAGCGGAATCTTCTCTTCCGTGGGACCGGCCCAGGCCGGCCGATACAAATAGGCCAGCATCGCGCGGTCCCGGTTGCCCACATTCGGACAGTTGCCGTGGAAGCAGCGGTGATTCAACACCACCGCCGAACCCGCCTTGGCGGGCACCGCCACCTGCTCGGGATGACTCGTGTACCGCGTGTAAGGATTGGCGTCGGCATGCATCGAGAGATGCGACCGCGGAACCACCAGGAACGGCGACACGTCCGCGGTGAGATCGTCGAGATAGTAGAGCACGCGGATTTGCGCGGGGCACGACCCCGCATAACCGAAGATATGTGAGCCGTAAGGCTGACCGTCAGTGTGCAGGCTGATGCCGGGATGTCCGGGTTTTGACAACGCGTAGGTGGCCCCGAGGAAAACGATGTCGGGCCCCATCACCTCCTCGAGAAAGGTGATCGTTGGCGGATGGGCAATCAGCTCGGCGAAGGCCGGATGCTCCCAGTGAATGGCCCTCCGACCGCGCTGCTTGTCGCTGTAGTCGGCGGGGATCGTCTCCATCGGCGCCACGAGTTGTTTGAACTGGGTCACCTGGGCAGCGGAAAGCAGGTCGGGCGCCACGAGATAACCCTCGAACTCGATATGCTTGATTTTTTCACCAAGGGTCAGCGCCGACCAATCGGTGGTGTCGAGTCGCATGGCGGGGGCGGAAGGAGTCATGAGGGGGAGGAGTTTGGGCTGAAACCGGACAACCGACTGCACCTAAATACCATCAGCCCCACGCCCGCCTGCAAGCCCATCGAGGTTGTCTATTGTCCAGACACGCCGGCCGCACGGCCGTCGAACCTGAGATCGAGCCCAACAATCTGGTCGCGCGCGGAGCCCGTTCGACAGGCTCAGGGTCTCGAGCCCGTCGAGAGGCGCCCGACCCCCAGTTCGATGATCGTGAACGGTGGGCCGTGCACTCCGTGCGCGGCCGTCGAACGCGAGATCGAGCCCAACATTTGGCCGCTCACGGAGTGGCCGGCCCACCCTTCGCGATTCTCGTACCGGGTGGGCCGCGCGCTCCGCCGCGCGGCCGTCGACCATTCGATCGAGCCTCCCGCTTTGGACATCGATATCTTCTCCGGACCCAACGGCGACAATCCGTCACCCCTGAAATGGGGTTTCCGCTGCATGGACACGTCACGACCCACTGGTTGAAACCCAGCCATGCGTTGGAGCGTTCCAATTTTGGGTGTGTCGCTTTTCTTCCCCGGCGCGCTGCATGGACAGATTCCTTTGTCCGCGGGAAATATTACCCAAGGCTTCAACACTCTCGCCGCCGGACTCCCCGCGGGCTGGAGCGTCTACACGTCGTCCTCGCTCTCCTCCCTCGGCACGCCGGCGACCTTCACCGCCGCGGCGACCGCCTGGGGCGCCACGGGCGTGGGAACGGATTTTCGCAACAGCGCGAGCGACACTCTCGCCACCAACGCCGCGACCGCCACGCAGACCGCCAACGCGAATCGCGCCTTCGGCTGGCGACCCGTCGGGAGCAGCGCGAGCGAAGTCACCCCCGGCCGTGCGGGTTCGCTGGTCGCGACGTTCACCAGCACCACGGGTTTTATCTTCACCGCACTCAGCCTGCGGCTCTTCACCGCCAACGACGTCAGCGGCACCCAAACCTACCAGCTCGAATATCGCGTGGGCGACACGGGGAATTTCACGCCGATTGGCAGCGCCTACTCGACCGGAACCCCCTTCAACTCCAGCACCGTCGTCGCCGATGCCGCGAGCCTGGCCGCGTTGAGCAACAAAACCGGTCCGGTCTACGTGCGCTTGCGCGGTACGGCCACCAGCGGCGCCTCGAATCTCGACACGCTCGGCGTCGACGACTTCAGCCTCACGGCGAGCGCACTACCGACCATCACGACGCAACCAGCCGCGCAAAGTGCGTTGGCCGGCCAATCCGTCACCTTCGCGGTGGCTGCGACCACGACGGGCCCGTTGACCTATCAATGGCGCAAGAACGGCAGCGCCATCACGGGCAACGCCAGTGCCACCACCGCCACCTTGGTCCTTGGACCCGCCACCTCGACTTCGGCCGGCACCTACGACGTGATCGTCACCGATACGGTCGGCAGCACCACGTCCGACGCCGCGGTCCTGACGTTCAACAAAGCCGCCGCCACCGTCACGCTTGGTTCGCTCACCGCGACCTACACCGGCGGACCCCACGCCGCCTCGGCCACCACCACGCCCGCGGACCTTCCCGTGATCTTCAGCTACGGCGGCAGCGCCACGCCACCGACGAGCGCGGGCGCCTACGCCGTCACCGCCACCATCAACAGTGCAGATTACCAGGGCTCGGCCTCCGGCACCCTCACGATGGCCAAGGCGATTGCGACCGTCGTGCTCGGTTCGCTTGCGACGACCTACAACGGCACCGCGCGCGCCGTGAGCGCGACCACAAGTCCGGCCGGACTCACCGTCAATATTACCTATGACGGGGCAACCACCGCACCCTCCAACGCGGGCTCCTACGCCGCGGTCGGAACCATCAGCGACGCGAATTATCAGGGCTCGGCCAGCGGCACGCTCGTCATCGCCAAGGCCACTCAGCTCATCAGCTTCCCCGGACCGCAGCAGATCGTCCAACCCGGCGCACCCGTGACTTTGTCCGCCACGGCCAGTTCGGGACTGACGCCCGTGGTCTTCTCTATTTTCAGCGGCAATGCGACGCTCGCCGGTTCGACGCTCACGGCTACGGACGCCAATCCCGTCACCGTCCGCGCCGCGCAAGCCGGCAACGCCAACTACAACGCCTCCTCCGTCGATCTCATCGTCACCCCCGGCGCCCGCGTCAGCCAGTCGATCACCTTCCTCGTACCCGCCGACCGCGCTGCCAACAGCGGCTCCGTTTCCCTCCAGGCCACCGCGAGCAGCGGACTGCCGGTCGTGTTTACCGTGAGCTCCGGACCAGCCACGATCAGTGGGACCACGCTCACCCTCACTGGCACCCCCGGCACCGTGGCCGTTCGCGCCACCCAGCCCGGCAACCCCAATTTCCTTCCGGCCACCGACGTTGTCCGTCAGTTCAACGCCACCACGCCGCTCACGCTGCCCGCTGTATTTTTTTCGTCCGTGGACTTCAGCGGATTCGCGGGTGAGCGGCTGGTGCTCTCCGCGACGATCGGCGGACTTCCGTATCCGACCCTGCAATGGAAGAAGGAGGGAGTGCCCATCCCGGGCGCAACCACTCCCTCGCTGGAATTCGCCAACCTCACACCCGGCGACGCCGGCACCTACGAACTTTACGCCACGAATTCCCTCGGCTCCGTTTCATCGCCACGCCTTTCGGTTCGCCTCCAAAAACAGACCCAAGCCATCACCTTCGAAACTCCGGTCATTTCCGCTACAGCCGGCAGCGGCATCACGCTGACCGCGGCCGCGAGTTCAGGTTTGCCGGTCACCTACGTCTTTGCCGCCGGGTCCGGTTCGCTCACCGCCAACGTGCTGACGGGGAACGGCGGCACCGTTGTGGTACGCGCGACGCAGCCGGGCAACGCGACCTACGCCGCCGCCGCCGACATCGAGCGGACGTTTTCTTTTCTCGCGGGCGGGCTGGCCCCGTTCATCACCAGCGCACCGCTTGATCAAACGGCCACGGCCGGCACCTCGGTAACTTTCCGGGTCAGCGTGATCGGTTCCCCGTCGCCGGCATTTCAGTGGCAACGAAACGGAGTCACGATCGCGACCGACGCGACGCTCCTGCTGTCCAATGTCGCCCTCGCCGACGCCGGACGCTACACCGTCCTCGCCACCAACGCTGCCGGCACCGCCAGCGCCGCGGCAAGCCTGGTCATCCAAATCGCACCGGCCATCACGATGGCACCCGCGGACCAATCGCTTCTCGCGGGAGCGCCGGCCGCACTGGTCGTGGCCGCCGCGGGTTTTCCCACGCCCACCTTGCAATGGCGCAAGAACGGTCTCGCGATCGCCGGCGCCACGAATCCCTCGCTGACCTTCGCCAGCCTCACCGCGGCGGACGCCGGACGCTACGAGGTGATCGCTTCCAACGCCGCAGGAATTGTCACCAGTCGTTCGGCGACCCTCACGGTCAACCTGCGCGAATCAAGCCCCGACAATTCCGACCGCGTCACGCCGGCCGAAATCTCCGACGGTCCCGGACCCAGTACGAATCCGGCGGCCCCACGGCTGACCAATTTTTCCGCGCGCGGTTTCGTCTCGCCTGGCTCGCCGCTCGCCGTCGGGTTTGCCATCGTCGGCCAGACGCCCCATCGCATGCTCCTGCGCGGCATCGGCCCGGCCCTTGGCGCCGCGCCCTTCGGCCTGACGGGCACGCTGGCCAATCCCAGGCTCACACTCTTTCGCGACCTGGCAGTCCTGAGATCGAACGACGACTGGTCGGATGCGCCGGAAGCCGCCGTGATTCGTGAGATCGCGGCGAAAGTCGGCGCGTTTCCGCTGGAGGCCGGCAGTCTCGACGCCGCGACCGTGATCGATCTGGAACCTGGCACCTACACCGCCGAGATAAGTGGCCCAGCGAATGCGGACGGTCTGGAAGCGACCGGCCTCGTCCTCATCGAGATCTACGAAGTTGCGCGGTAGTTGGCAGCAGCGCCGGTCTTCGCCCGGCGTCGGAAGTAAACGGAAAACTTACCGGTTGGGCCGCGCGGCCAGGAAACGTAAGATCGAGTCCAACGTTATGGCCGCGCACGGAGTGCCCGGCCCACCTTTCACGATCTCCGCACCAGGTGGGCCGCGCGTTCCGCCGCGCGGCCTTCGACCGTAAGACCGAGCCCAACATTTTGGCCGCGCACGGAGTGCCGGCCCACCCGGGATCATTTACGACCTTCGCTTCCGCCACGCCACCAGGGCCAATCCGGCCAGCCCAACGAGCGCCGCATACGCTGCCGGCTCCGGAATCGCCGACGTAGTGCCGGAAATCGACAAATCGCCACCCGAGTTGTCGCGAATCCGAAAGGTCGTGGTGCCCGTGATGTCCCTCCAGCCGTACAACCGAAACTCAACGGCGGCGGCACTGTTTTGCAGCGTCGACACACTCGCGAGCGCAATGGTCTGCGCCGCCGGTGAAGCCGTATTGAAGCTCAAGCTCCATAGTTCATTGCCCGCATTGAAGCCCGAGGCGCTGCTCGCGAGGGCCACGTTGAAATTCGTGACCGCCGTCGCGACCCCGAATAACAGCGTCATCGACGAAAGGCTGAAGCTGCTCCCGCTCGCGGGTGTAACGGTAAACGAAAGATAATCTCCCGCGCTGAGGGCGCTCGCCAGCGACGTTTTGTCGAAACCCGAGGCGCCAAAGGTGCTCGCCGTCGCCGAAGCGGTGACGCCACTGCCGAGGGTCAGCGTCGCCGCCGAAAGGCGCAGGTCGAGCGTCGAGGCCACCAGCGGGTTGTTGGCGGAGGCCGTCTTGGCATTAACGTCCCAAATCACAATCTGGGCTTCGAGGCCGGCGGTGCCGACGAGGAACAGGGCCGTCAGCGCAACCGATCGCGCCAACTCCGACATTCGCTTACGCGGGTGAAAAATAGGGCGCGCGGTCATGGACAAGCGCCACCTCAGTCGCTTCCTCCCCTCACGGGAAGCGCCGGAAAACCCCAAAATAAGGGTGAGACACGAAGTGGGAGCGCGACCGTCCGCGGGCGCAAAGCCACAATCGACCGTGGGCGGTCGCGCTCCCGAACCAACGAAACTTACTTTCCCGGCAGCTTAATCTGCACGCCAGGCGACGCGTCGTCCTTCTTCGCCGGCGCGGCTGACGCTGCGGGAGCCGCGACCGCGGGTGCGGCCACCGGCATGCTCGCCCGCAGCATGAAGGCGCGTTGTGCCCAGGCACTCGACGGATCCATCTGCATGAGTTGATCGGAAATCTTCTGCACTTCGGCACTGTCGCCGGCCTCCGCCGCGAGGCTCGCGAGTTGATAGGACGATTCGGTCCGGATCGCCTTCAACTGATTGGCGTCGTTCGCCAACTGCTTCAATTCGACGGAGCCTTCCGCCGTCTTGCCCGACTGAATCTTCGCCATCGCATGGCCCAGCCGGGTGCGCGCGGCCAGCGGCCCATTCTTGATCACGGCTTGGGCCTTTTCGTAGCCCGCCAAGGCGTCGGCAAACTTGCCGGCCACATAAGCGTCATCGGCCATCCGTAACTGCGCGACGCCGGCGAGAATGTGATCCGAGTGGCTGGCGGCAAACGCCTTCAATTGGTCGGGCGTCGTGGCCGCGGCGTAAGCCGTCTCGATTTCGAGCTGCTTCTGGCGCGCCATGTACTCCCAGCCGCCCTTGGCAATCACCCCGAGAATAATCAGGCCGCACAACATCAGCACGGCGTTGCCATTCTTCTCCCAAAATAGTTGCAGCTGGTCGGCGAACGTCACCGCGCTTTGCGGGTCGACCGCGACAAGGTTGCGGTCGTCAGCGGCTGGTTTCGGTTCGGATGAAGGTGTGGCGGACATGATTGGGCGGAAGGGTTTCTCGCTGGAACCGCGAACAAGAGCAAATGCCCGCGGCCATGTAAATGCCGGAAAAGGGCGGAATAAGCCGAAACCGCCGGCATTTGACTTAGATTACACGGATTGCGGCAGATAGGGCAGAAATCTGAAAACTAGCAGGAGCAGATTCTTCATCCAGCCTCTATCTTCGTGCTGCCTCGTCCCTCCTGCCCGGTGCCGCGATTCATCGGAGCCCAGACGACGTCCATACCGTGAGACCCGGAAGCGCGGCCTGAGGCTTCCGGCGGACGACGCTTATGCCGTAGGCCGTCACCATAAACACGCCATTGACCGACGGCCCAACCCAATAGCTATGGATATTGCTCGTCCAACGAGCCGGAAGCACGTGCATCAAGCCCAGCGCGAAATATACATTCAAAGCGACGGCCACGCCCAGAGCGACATTGACGGAAAAGCCGTCCACCCGCCGGGTAAAGAATCCAAGCATATAGACACCCATGATGCACCCGCCGAGCACACTGAGGAGAATCAGGCTTACGTCGTTCATGCTTTCCTTCTCCAGCCGGCTGAAAATGAGCGCGCCAATCACCGCCAGCGAAAGTCCCACGGCCGTCACGACCCGCGCGGCCCGAAGGTAGAAACGGTCTTCGCGACCGCGGGCGAGATAAGGTTTAAGGACGTCGACCACCACCACGGTCGCAATCGAGTTCACCCCGGAATCGAGGGCGCTCATGGCCGCGGCAAGCACGGCCGCGATGATCATGCCGGCCAGCCCGGTGGGCACTTGCTTGAACACGAAATAAGGCAGCACTTGTTCCGGTTGAAGTTTCAAGACCGCGGGATCGGGCAGCACCTGAAAAAAGACGAAGAGCGAAGTCCCGAGAAAAAAGAACATCGTCCAGGTGGGCAGGGCCACGCAGGCAAACAGCATCGTTGCCTTCCTTGCCTCCCGGGTCGAACGGGCCGAAACGTAGCGCTGGACCACGGTTTGCTCACCCGAATAGATGTGCAGCCAGTTGACGACTCCCAGGATTGCCACCGTCCAGAAGGTGCGGGCATGCACGTCCCAGGCGAAACTACCGAGGCTGAATTTGTCATGCGCCCGGCCGACCTGCAGAACCTGTCCGAATCCGCCGGGCAATTTCACCAGCAGGCAGCCGAGACACAGCATCCCGCCGGCAATCTTGATGGTCGCTTGGACGGCATTGGCCCAAAGCACGGTTTCCATGCCACCGACCAGCGCATACAGTGCAACAAAGACGCCGCACCCGACGATGACCCACTCGAGTCGCGCTGCGGTGAGGAACTGCATCGGCAACGCCACGAGAAACAACACGATCGCGAGCCGGATTAGCTGCAACACTATGAAGCTGCCCGTGCAGTAGAGCCGCGCGCCGCCACCGAAACGTTCGGCGAGATACTCGAAGGTCGAGGTCAGTCCCGCGCGCCGGAAAAACGGGATGAAAATCACGATGGCGACAATTCCGACGACCGGCATCGCGAGATTCACGGTTAGCTGTCGCCAATCGAGGACATAGGCGGCCGCCGGCAACGCGAGAAACGTCGTTGAACTCACGATGGAACCGAGCAGCGAAAGCCCAACCAACCACCCGGGGAAATTACGATGGCCGACGAAATAGTGCTCCGCCTTCGTGCTGCGCCTCGCCGACACGAATCCGATCGTCAACATGACCGCGAGATAGAGCCCAACGGCGACGGCATCGAGGGGGCGGATGGTCAGATTCATGAAAAATTGGGTTAGGCGATCAGAGCGGCGCGCCCCGGCACTCGACAGGCGGTTGGGCCTCACCCTGAGCCTGCCACGACTCCACGTTCATGCGAATAAGCTAGCAAGACAGGGAAAAACGTAGCGCGCGGGTTGCCGATCGCGGGGCCGCCGGTCGCGCACCGCCATTTCCGCCAGCCGCCAGGGGAACACCGGGCAAGGCTTCCCCTCTGGCCATAGAGCGGACCCCGGCAGTGTCTGCCTCCAACGGGATGGCCCAGAGTGGTCGGCGCACGCCCTGCGGCTCCCAAGGGAGTAAATTCGAGGCGTGGCAGAATGCCGCGCTACTTTTTTCCATCTCTGAGTGCCTCTTTACCCTCCACCAGCAGGCGGACGGCATCTGATGCTGCACCCTCTTAACCACCATGGCATCGAAAAGCTCCCTTGGCCTCTCCCTGAATGCCGGGATTTCGAATGGTCCTGATTTCCTTGCGCCAGACCTCGTCGTGGTGGGCGGTGGTATGGCGGCCGTGATGGCGGCGCTGGCGGCGAAAACGCCCCATAATCGCGTGCTGCTCGTCGAGCCGAGCAACGTTCTGGGCGGGCAAGGGACGGCGGGCGGCGTCGCAGGTTTTTGCGGCGACACAGCGCGCGTCAATGAGGAGTTCGCCAACCTTGTAGCGCAGCTTTCCCGCCACGGTCTGATTGAGCCGTTTCGACCGAACGACGATCGTCGGGCGTACGACTTGGAGTGGTGCGCGTTTTTCCTCCAGGAGATGGTCGCCGCGCGTGGAATCGAGGTGCTCTTACATTCCCGCGTCATTGCTGCGCGGGCCGCCGGGGGGCGGATTGCCGAAGTCACGGTGTCCACGGGTGGGGAGCTTCTGGCGTACACACCGCGGTTCGTCATCGACGCGTCGGGCGCCTGCGTCGTGCCGAGGTTGTGCGGGTTCGAGGTCATGCACGAAGGGGCCAACCGGCAACTGCCCATGAGCTTGTATTTCACGCTGTGGGACACCGGCCGCCCGGCAACCCCAATTCTGCCGCCCGGTTGTCCACGCTGGAAAACCGAGGAGGAAATACCGATGACGAGCGTCCATGCCTTTCCCACCGGCAAGATCGAGGTGAAGATGAAGGTCGTGGGTTTCGATGCGGCCGATGGTTTTAGTCGCTCAGCCGCCGAGATATTCGCCCGACGCCAGATGCACGGGTTGATCTATTTTCTCCAGACCGTGGGTTACCGAGGTCGCAAATTCGACACTCATGTGCTCGCCAGCGTGGCCCGTGGCATCGGCATCCGCGAAGAGCGCCGGATCGTTGGCGAACATCTGCTGACCGAGCAAGAGGCCCGGCGCGCGGTGATTTTTTCCGATGCGGTGGCGGTTAACACCTACCATATCGACTACCATTGGCCGGACCGGATGGAACGGGCGGACACGGGGATCAACGACATGCTCGATCCCCATCACTTGCCGCTGCGCATGATGATTCCGCGCGGCGCGCGCAATCTCCTGGTGCCGGGTCGAGGCGCCTCCGGCGACCAAATGGCGATGAGCGCGTTTCGCGTGATGGCAGTGGTCGCGCAAATGGGGTTCGCGGCCGGCCACGCCGCCCGCCAGTGTCTCGAGACCGACACCGACCTGACGACGATAGACATTCGCAAACTACAAACCGTGATCGAGGCTGGGGGGCAGTCGCTCAATCTTTCGGATTACGGGGAATATCTGCGCGCCGACCGAATCACCCAGGAGGAAGTATTGGCCGAGGGGGCGGGATTCGCGAACCACGCGGCGATGGCTCTGCTGGCGCTAGACAACGGGCGATTCCTGGCGGCGTGGTACACCCCAGCGGCCGACGGCAGTGAGCGCGGAGAAATCTGGACGGCCGAACGACGGGAAAAGCGGTGGTCCAAGGCCAGCCGGGTAGGCTCGGTGCCGTTGGACCGAGCGGCAAAATTGCACCTCACCTTCATCCACGAAAAATCCGTGCGTCTTGCGTTCGACTCGAACCTCACGGGATTGCAGGCATGGGAATCGGTTGACGACGGATCAACCTGGCACATCGCGCCGATCACCGCAGTCAACGAGGTCACCCCGCCGGCCTTGCCGTCCGCGCTTACAGGTCCGGCAAGCCGGGCCGCCTTTGCCGTGCTGGACAAATCCACGGTCGCCGCGGTGTTTACCGGGATTACCGTCGGTGGCCACGTTCCGCTGGTCGTCGCTCTTTCACCTGATCGCGGCGCGACCTGGCCAAATCATCGCGAAATCGATCCGGACGCCGCGGCCGCACTTCCGGCGATCGTGGCCACCTCCACCGGATTGGCGATCCTCTATGCCTGCGCCGCCTCACGGCTCAGGTTCTGGCACGGTTCGGTCGAGCGCATCATTCACGGTCCGCCCAAAGCTCAGGCCCATGTCCTGCAAAGATAACCATCCTCCGATGACTGCCCTGCGCTTACCAAGTCCCCTGACCGGCATCATTCCTCCCATGGTCACTCCGCTGCTCGATGCCGAGACGCTCGATCGCGAAGGCCTCACGCGACTCGTCGAGCATATTCTCGGCGGCGGGGTCCATGGCTTGTTCATCCTTGGCACGACCGGGGAAGGCCCGAGTCTGGCCTATGCCTTGCGCCGCGAAATGATCTCGGCGGTGTGCGCTCAAGTCCGGGCGCGCGTGCCCGTTCTCGTCGGAATCACGGATACGGCTTTTGCCGAGTCGGTGGCACTGGCGCATCACGCCGCCCAATCTGGAGCGAGTGCCGTGGTCGTGGCACCACCACCTTATTTCGCCTCGAGCCAGGCGGAGTTGCTCGGCTATTTTCGCCGCCTTGCCTTGGCGTCACCGCTGCCGGTCGTGCTCTATAACATGCCGGTTCACACGAAGGTGTTCATTGACACGGCCACGGTGCTGGCCGCCGCCGCGGTGCCTCAAATCGTCGGACTCAAGGACAGTTCGGGCAACATGACGTACTTCCACCAAGTGCGCCTGTTGCTCTCGCAGCGCCCCGATTTCACGATGTTGGTCGGCCCGGAGGAACTACTGGGCGAATCGGTGCTGCTCGGCGGCCACGGCGGCGTAAATGGCGGAGCGAATCTATCTCCGGAACTTTACGTCGGCCTGTTTCACGCGGCGCGCGCCGGCGACCTGGCGAAAGTGCGGGCGCTGCACAAGCGCGTGCTGCAGCAAAGCACGGAGCTCTACACGGTCGGAGGTACCGGCGCGAGCCTCCTCCAAGGGTTGAAATGCGCCCTGTCGCTCCGCGGCCTTTGTCACGATGCGCTGGCCGAGCCCTTCACGCGCTTCGGCCCGGCGGAACGCGCGACGATTGCCGCGAGGATGGAGGCGCTCGAGATCCCTGTGACCCACCGCACGGCGTGACGCGGGAAGGCGGAGCTTGTCGGTGACGCCGGCGGCGGGTTAATTCGGGCCATGCGTTTTTCCCCGGATCGCAAGAAAGTGATGGCCGCGCTTTCCGACTGGTTGGACTCGCCGCCCAACCTGCCGATTCTACGCGTGCTGGAGGGCAAGCGCCCCGCGAACGAACATCCGGCGTTTTTCATGGAGGTGCCGCGGCTCATCGTCGGCATCGAGGGGCGGGGCACCTTTCTCACGATCGAAAAAGACCGGGAAATCGTCTTCGATTTAGCCCCGGGACAAGTGCTCTTTCTTGCCCCCTGCACTTGGATCTGCCCGGTGCCCCATGCAGCCTATCGATCGCTCGGCGTCATTTTCCGACCGGATTCGACCCGGCTGACCATTCACGCCCGGCGGGCCATGGCCGCAGACGGCCGGATCCAATCCCGCTACCTCGCCCAGTGGCGAACCCAGGAAACGCTCGGGCCCAAGGGCGATCATTTGCTGCAGCTGCTTCGCGGCGCTCGGGCCGAGCGACTCGGCGAGCGGACGTTCAACCTGCTGATGGAGATCCTGGTCGCCGAGGTCGCCGCGCTGGCCGAACGGGCGCCCGAACATTTGCGCGCCACCCAGACCGTGCTCTGGCAGTCCGTCTGCGACTACATCTCGGAACACTGGTCGGACCCGAAGTTGGGCCGCGATTCGGCCGCGCGGTTTTTCAACCGCCACCCGAACCATTTCTCGCGCTTTTTCCACGAGCACGCGCAACAAAATTTTCGCACCTATGTGAACGAGGTGCGGCTGGAGCGCAGCCTGCATTTCCTGCGCGATTTGCGCTACAACGCCACCGACGTGGCGAACCTCTGCGGCTTCACGGACCTGCAATATTTCATCCGCTGCTTTCGGCAGCGCTTTGGCCTGACCCCCGGGGCCTACCGCAAACGCCTCGAGGATTGAAAGCCCGACGCTACGTTTTTCCCTGTCTTGCTAGTTTATTTTCATGCGCCCTTTTCGGGCCGAACCCCACCCTCCGGCTTGTCGTATGAAATCCCCCTTCCTGTCGGCCTTTCTTTTTTCCACAGCCGGACTAGCGTCGCTGGCCGCCGCGGAGCCATCCGTCCCCAAGGAATCCGTCGCCCGAACGGCACCGAACCCCAATGTCGCCGCCCCGCATCCGGTGAAAAATCCCGGCTCGCGCATCATGCTCGCCGGCGACTGGGTGCCATCCGATTCCCACACGATCAATTTTGAAAAACTCCCCCGCCTGGCCGTTGAGCACGTCGTCGTGAGCGACGCCCACGCGCGGCAGGGCGTGAATCAGCACAATTACCTCATCCACCATGACGGCCGTTTCTGGGCGATGTGGAGCGACGGCCCACGCGTCGAGGATATGGTGGGGCAGGTGGTAAAGTATTCCACGAGTCCCGACGGCCTGAAATGGGAGACGCCGAAGTTCCTCACCGGCTATCCGCCGAATTCCGGCCCGGCTTCGCCGTATTACAACACGCGCCAAAAGGAAGGATTCCGCTACATCTCGCGCGGCCTGTGGGTGCGTGATGGACAGTTGCTGGCGCTCGTCTCGCTCGATGAGGCCGCGGGATTCTTCGGCGAGAGCCTGGAACTGCGCGCCTTCCGGTGGAATCCGGCGGCACAGCAATGGGATGACGCCGGAGTGGTGCAGCAAAATGCGATCAATAACTTTCCGCCGCAGCGGTTGCCCACTGGTGAATGGGCCATGACCCGCCGCCGCCATGATTACAAGGATACCGGCGTCGAGTTTCTGATCGGTGGCGTGAAGTCGCTGGACAGCTGGATTTCCGTTCCCGTGGTGGGAGGGGCCGGCGGGGACCTGACCCTCAAGGCCGAGGAGCCGATTTGGTGGCCGCTGCCGGACGGCAATCTCATGGCCCTCTTTCGCGACAACAACAAGAGCCAGTCCCTCTTCCGCGCTTTCTCGACGGATGCGGGCCGGACCTGGAGCACGCCGGTGCAGACGGACTTCCCGGACGCACGTTCCAAACTCCATGGTCTTCGTTTACAGGACGGGCGTTACGCCCTCGTCTCGAATGCCAATCCGAAGAAACGCGATCCTCTGACGCTCGCGCTGAGCAATGACGGCATGGTGTTCGACAAATTGTTCTATGTGGTCGGAGGACGCTGGGTCGATTACCCGCACCTGCTGGAACACGACGGCTATCTCTACATCACGCATTCCGGTGACAAGCAGTCGGTGGAAATCGAGCGGGTGCGGATCGCCGATCTGAACAAGCTGACGATGCCGGCCGGCCCCGCGCCCAAGGTCTCCCGCTAGCGACACCCACCCGCAAATGGCCCCGCCCCCGCAGGGCACGCGGCGGCTATTCCGCCCCAGGCATGGCGCCGAGCCCGACGCTACGTTTTTCCCTGTCTTGCTATGTTATTCTCATGCCACTCGACCGGCGGTTCAGCTTTCCCTCCGATCACTTCGCTGGTGCCCCGCGTTCACTTCTGACTGTAGTTTCCTGCTTATTCCCGCCATGAAATTCTCCCGACCTCATCTTCAATTCGGCGGAATCCAACTCCGCTTTTTTGCACTTCTCTTCAGTTGCGTGGCCGCCGTCGGATTCATGGCCGCGCAGTCCAATGTGGGTTCCGTCACCGGTTCCGTCGTCAACCGCGATACCAAGGGCTACCTCGAAGGCGCCCGCGTCACCTTGGTAGAGTTGAACCGCAGCACGCTCAGCCAACGCGACGGCAGCTTCATCATCGCCGATGTACCGCCCGGAACCTATCGCGTCACGACCTATTACACGGGTTTTGACGTCATGGCGACGACCGTGCAGGTGGACACCGGCCGGGCGTCAAACCTTGAGTTCAGCCTGCTGCCCGAGGTCTACAATTTGGATAAGTTTGTGGTGTCCGCCTCCCAAATTGGCGAGGCGGCCTCGATCACCAAGCAACGCAACGTGATGAACGTAATGAACGTCGTCAGCACCGAGGCGTTCGGCAACGTGGCCGACGGCAACATCGGCAATTTTCTCATGCATCTACCCAGCATCTCCGGCGATATGGAGAACGGCGAGGTGACGGGCGTCCGCGTGCGCGGCCTTCCGCCGCATCTCAGCGCCGTCAATGTTGACGGGGTGCGTGCCGCCTCGGCTCTGGCGGGCTTCAATTCCATGTCGGATCGCGCCGCCCAAATCGATCACATCCCGTCCGAGTTCGTCAAGGAGATCGAATTGATCAAGGCCCCTCTGCCTGAACATGCCGTCGATTCCCTCGGGGGCGGGGTGAATCTCGTCACGAAGTCCGCGCTCGATTTTGATCATGACGTCTTCACCTACCGGGCGGGCGTCAATCACAACTTCCAACGCAGCGATCTGCGCCAATACACGCCCAACCTCGCGCTCAGCTATCTCACGCGTCGCGGCGAAAAGCGAAACATCGGCATCGCGCTTTCGCTGACCTACACGGATTCCGTCTCCCCCCGCGATCGCATCGACGGTCAGCGCGTCGAAGCCGACCTGCGAAACACGCAGGCCCGGACTCTCGCCAATGCCAACGAACGCTGGCGCAAGGGCGTGGGCTTCAAATTCGACTACCGCTTCAACGACCAAGCCAGTGTCTACGCCAAATTCCAGCACAACTATTTTCTGACGCGCCGTCCCCGGACCGAACTTGCGGTCAAGGTCACCAGCCGGCTGGTGGCCGACTACAAGGTCGTCAGCCGTGCGGCGATCGAGGCGGGCACCACACCCCGCACCACCGCCGGCGCGGTGGCCGGGGTGGCTCCGGGATATACGGATACCTTCACTGAGCTGCTCGGCGCCTCGTTCCTCCACCAAGTCTCGGGCGATAGCGCCCCGCGCATCTGGCAGTATTTCTACGAGCTCGGCGGAGCCCGCCAGTTCGGCGGCGATCAAAAGTTATCCTTCCAGGCCACCTACAACCCCTCGAACGGCCGCACCACGGCGGAGGGACTGATTGCAACGATGGTGCCGAGGTTCGGCCTCTCCATCGACGCCCACGGGGACCAGCGCAAGCCGGTTTACCGCCAGACCTACGGACCCACGATCGGCCTCGGATCAGACCTGAGCCAATATACGGCGACGTACTCCGAATTGGAGGACCTCGCCGACGACAACATGACCAACCTCAAGACGGATTACGAAAAGGTTTTTCGTTCGCTGTCCAATCCGATAAAACTCAAGAGCGGGGTGTCCTGGCGCCGGCAGATGAAATACGGCGGCGCCGGAACCGCCCCCAACTACAACTTTGTCGGCGCCGACGGCGTGCTGGGACGCAATCCTGCCACGGGAATTAACGACGACAACCTGGCGCAGTTCCTGACGGGTCGTCCGGTTTTTCCCGTCAAGGTCCAGGGTTCCAGTCCGTGGCCGGCCATGGACGACTTGGACTTCAAGCGATCGCAGACGCTATTCAAAACCAACCCCAAGTATTTTGCCCAATTTGCGCCCGCAACCTACAACATCAATCAAGCCACGGAAGAAGTCTCGGCTGCCTATGCGCAAGCCAGTGCGCAGTACGGCAAGCTCAACGTCCTCGGGGGCGTGAGATTCGAACGGACCGCGGTGGTGGCAACCGGCCGGGTGACGGACCCGCGCAGTCCCACCGTCCTCACCGCGACCAAGAACGGCGACTATCAGGGCTATTTCCCGAGCCTCCACCTTCGCTACGATGTTTCGAAATCGCTCGTCGGCCGCGCGAGCTACTCCACCAGCATGGCTCGTCCCAATATGACCGATCTCTTTCCGACGACCTCGGTCAGTTACTCCGGTGATATTGGCACCGTGACCCAGAACAATCCGGGCCTGAAACCGCAGTTCGCGAAGAATATCGACCTATCCTTGGAGTATTATTTCGAGCCGGCCGGCGTATTTTCCCTCGGTTGGTTCCACAAGGACATCACCGATTTCATCTCCCGCGGCCTCACCCAGATCGGAACCGGCCCCGACAACGGCTTCAACGGCAAGTATGCGTCTTTCGATCTCAACACGGCCTTCAACGTGGGTTCGGCCGAGGTCCAGGGCTTCGAGATCAATTACAACCAGAACTTCGCCATGTTGCCGAAACCCTTCAACGGCTTCTCGCTGTTTGCCAACTATACCAGCCTGAGAACCTCCGGAAAATATAACAACGGCGTCAGCGAACTCGACGGTTTCGTGCCGCAGACCGCCAACGCCGGCATCACCTACCACTGGCGAAGCTTCACCTCGCGGGTCAGCTATAACTACACCGGCGACTTCCTCCGCACCCGCAACAATGACATCAATCAGCAGCTGCGCTTCCGGCCGAAGACCGTGGTCGATATCAGCTTTCAGTACCAATACCGCCCGCAACTCGCGTTCTTTGTCGATTTCGTCAATCTCGGCGATTCTTGGCCCGTCTGGTATACCGGCACCAACCGCGAGCGGGTGCGCATCGCCGATAGTTACGGGGCGCGGTCTAACATCGGAGTTTCGGGCCGATTCTGACCCGGATACGCCGGAATCATCCGGCGGTTGGGGCGTCGCGCCTGCGACCTGAGACTGCCACCGTCCGGAGCATCAGAAGAATTCACGCCATGCGCTTCCGCCCCAAACCTCCGCTCCTGCGGTCCGGCGTAGTCTTTCTCGTGTGGTGGAACCTGACGTGCGGCCTGGCGGCGCCGGCGACGCGGCTCACGGAGACACCGGCGTCGTCCGCCGCCGCGGATGATTTCGTCCCCACCAAGGCCACGATCGATCGCGCGGATTTTACGACTCACGCCTTTGTTCTGCGGGACCAAGCTCTGCTGGCCTACTACGTGCGGCCCGGCACCGGACCAACCTTGGTGCTGAGTCCCGGGACCCACGGTGATCGCAGCACATATTTCACCGACGAATTTCTTTCGTCACTCGACGCCCGGTTCGGTGTCGTGATCATTGAAACGCGCGGACAAGGCCGGAGCTGGCCGCCCCCGACCACGGCGCAGGCGACGATCGAAAGTTACGCGGCCGATGTTATCGAGGTCGCCCGCTACCTGAAATTGACGAACTGGTATGTCTCCGGCCACAGCTTGGGCGGCATGACCGCGATCGAGATCGCCGGTCGTAAACCCGCCGGTTTGCGCGGCGTAATTACCCTGGAAGGCTGGGTTCACTTTCGCGCGACCCAGCTCGCATTTTCCGGCCTGCCAGCCGCGACCCAGGAGCAAAACGCCGAGGGCCGACGACAACGCGAGGCCCGGCGGATTTCGCAGCGCTGGACTCCCGAGGAAAATGCCTTGTTGACGGGCATGTGGCGCATCTGGGACCACGGTGAGGCGATCATGCGGGAAACGGCGCTGCCCTTCCTGACGCTTTGGGGCGATCGCGATCTCGCCGTGCGACCGGGGCGAGAGAAACTGCTGCTGCCGGACCGACCGAATGTGCAGGTCGGGTGGATCGCTGGTTCGGGCCACTATATCACGGCTCCACGCCACGCTGGCGACGTGGCCGCCCGCATTAATCGCTTCATCCACGAGGTTGAGAACGCCACCACCCGTAAATCGGGCGATTCGTCACGGTCACAGCACGGAATCCGGGTCAGCTCTGATTTTCAAACCTGCGCCGGATTTTCGAATTTGAACTGACGATGTCCTGTCCCGATGCCCCCAGTCCGCGCTCCTCGCCCAATTCCGGCGCGAACCGATCCTGCGAGGTCGTCGTGATCGGCGGCACGCCTGCCGGAATCGCTTTTGCCGTGAGGGCCGCGCGCGAAGGTGCCCGCGTTTTGTTGGTCAATCACACGAATCATCTCGGAGGCATGCTGGCCAACGGCCTCGGGGTGTGGGATACCCGCTATGAGCGGAAGCGTGCACCCATCTACGACGAAGTCCGCCAAGCCATCTTCGACCACTATCGCGAGACCTATGGCGCGACCTCGCAACAGTGTGCTGACGCGCAGCCCGGAGCGACCGGACACAGCAACGGCAAGTTCGAGCCGCACGTGGCTGAGACGATCCTGACCAGGCTGGTGCGGCAGGAAGCGGGAATTGAAGTGGTGCTGAATCACTACCCGGCCGCCGTCGAACGCACCGGCGCGACGATTAAGAGCGTCACGTTTGCGAATCAGGAGGGCACCGGCCGCTTCCGCGCCACGGCCCAAGTATTTGCCGACTGCTCTTACGAAGCGGATTCCTTTCCGCTCGCCGGCATCCCGTATCGCGTCGGTCGCGAGGCGCGCAGCGAGTTTGGCGAGACGCACGCCGGCGTGATATTCATGCAGTCGGTTGAAACCGCGCCGACGCTCGACGACGCCCGAAAGGCGGAGGCACAGTCGGCCTTGCGGTTGCGGCATTTTGGCGGTTTTCAGGTGCGGCGAGGCGAGAGCACGGGCGAAAGCGACTCCAACGTGCAGGCGATGAATTATCGGGTCATGCTGACGAAAGATCCGATCCGGCGCCGACCCGTCGCGCGACCCGCCCATTACGAGCCGGCGCAGCTGCGCACATTGGAGTTCGGGGCGGAAGTGGCGGGGATACCGAACGGCAAGCTCTGCTTGAACCGGCCGCAGCTACCCGGGCCACACAACGCCTACGTGGAGGGCGACTGGCGGGCGCGCCGAGCGATAATGGACGCCCATTGGGAGACAGCGCTCGCCATGCTTTGGTTCAGGCAAAATGATTCGTCCGTGCCAGAGGAGGAGCGGCGCCGCTGGCGCGAATACGGCCTGGCGGGCGATGAATTCGCTGACCATCACCACCGCCCTCACGAAATCTACGTCCGCGAGGGTCGCCGGCTTTGCGGGCGCTATCTGCTGACCCAGGCTGACACCCTGCCCGCGGCCGGGCTGGCCCGGCCTCCCCTGCATGCCGACAGCATCGCGTTCACGGAATGGTATGTTGATTCGCACGCGTGCACGCCGCGTCGCGTGAGCGGCAGCCTTCCGGAGGGAAAGGTCATGCTTCATCAGGAAACGTTCCCCGGGCAGGTGCCGCTCCGCGCTCTGCTACCGGAAGGGGTCGATAATCTGCTCGTACCGGTCAATCTCAGCGCGACGCACGTGGCCTGGAATACCGTGCGGCTGGAGCCAACCTGGATGCATATCGCGGAGGCCGCGGCCCACGCGGCCGTGCAGGCGTTGGAGCAACGCGTGGCCCCGGCGGCCATCGATGTCGACGCGCTGCGGCAAACCCTCGCGCAGCGCGGGGTCCTACTGGCGTTTTTCAACGACCTCGAATCCGCTCCCAACGACGAAGTGGCGGCGGCCGCGCAATATTTTGCCACTCGCGGTTTTTTTCCCGACTACAATGCCCGTCTCGAAATGCCGCTCGATCAGGGTACCTCCGAAATATGGCTGCGAGCGACCACCGGCTCCGGAGAACTCGATCCGATGGTGGTGGCCCGGGCCGTAATGGCGGCCTCCACGCGAGGCGGGCCGCCGCTCAGCCACGCCGAGTTCGCCGAGCGGTCCTCCCCTCAGGCCTCAGCACCCGCACGGCCCGGAGTCATTTCCCGCGGCGAGGCCTTGCTCCTCCTGTGGAGCCGCGTGCGAGCTGGTTCGGCCACAAACCCCGCCAATTTTTCCCATGCCGCTCTCAACTAAGATCATCACACCCCTTCGCTCTCCTCGCCTGCTGTGCGCCCTGTTGGGCTTGTGGCTGCAGGCGGTCGGCGGCCGGGCCGCGGAAACCCTGCCGCCCATGCTCGATCTGCCAGGGACGCGCGGCGACCCGGACAAGATCGCTTTTAACACGCTGCCCACCTTGCGTGGCGCGCACGCGATCGTGTCGCACGGCAACGCGCCGTGGGTGTTTCGGAACCACAGCTACCTCGCCTGGTTCGACGGGCGCTACTGGGCCATG
Source organism: Opitutaceae bacterium (assembly GCA_947474995.1). GTDB lineage: Bacteria > Verrucomicrobiota > Verrucomicrobiia > Opitutales > Opitutaceae > ER46. The sequence continues at coordinate 47,087 of CANJNJ010000005.1, forward strand.
TGGAGCCATGGTCTGCGCCAGGAGGATTTCCCCCAGCAGCATGTGCAATATGCGACCAGCCCGGACGGGCTGGTCTGGGCGGAATCAAAACCGCTCGTCGGTCCATCGCCCGACCAAGACTTCCGCTATATTGCCCGCGGCTTCTGGGTGCACCAAGGCCAGCTCCTGGCCCTGGCCAGCCACGACGAGTCGTACGACGAGACGGGAAAGAAAAAACTTTTCGGCCCCAGCTTGGAGTTGCGTTCCTACCGATGGGATCCGGCCACGAGGTCGTGGCAACCGCACCTCGTGCTGGCCAAAGACACGATCAATAATTTTCCGCCGGCCTCGCTGCCCGACGGCAAATGGGCCATGACGCGACGCGACCACAACCTAAAGGTCTCGATGTTGATTGGAGGAGTCGAAGCACCCAACCAATGGACCGACATTCCGCTCACGATGCCACCCGGCAGCACGTTTCGCCCGGACGAACCCACGCTCTCGGTCCTGCCGGATGGTCGCGTGCTCGGCTACTTTCGTGACAACAGCCACTCGAAGCGCCTGTTTCGCGCCGTATCGCTCGACAACGGACGGAGTTGGTCGGAGCCGGCCAAGACCAATTTCCCGGACGCCACGTCGAAGTCTTTTCCCCTCCGCACCTCGCGCGGTTACTATGTCCTCATTTCCAACGCCAATCCCGCGCCCGAGCAACGCATCCCCTTGTGCCTGTCGGTTTCGGAAGACGGCCTCACCTACACCCGGATGGCCCGGTTACCGGTCCCCACGGCACCGCAGGATTTCCTCCCGCGCACCGGCACGCGCAAGGCCGCGGGCTTTCAATATCCGCACGCCATCGAGCACGACGGCAACCTGCTGATTATCTATTCCCGCGACATGAAAACCGCGGAATCAATCTTGGTGTCGCTGGATGAGATCGATCGGCTGCGGAAAAATAATTTGACCGGGAATCCATGATGCGCGTCGACGCTCGGCTCCCCAGGTGACGAACGCCGTCGCCAGCGCGGGGGCGCTAGAGCAACTCGCCTAATCAAACACCACGGTTTTGTTCCCATACACGAGCACGCGGCCGTCGAGGTGCCAGCGGACCGCCTGGGCGAGGACCGATTTCTCCAGGTCCCGCCCCCGGCGCACCAGATCCTCCACGCCGTGGCGATGCGTCACGCGCGCGACATCCTGGTGAATGATGGGTCCTTCATCGAGGTCGCGCGTCGCATAGTGCGCCGTCGCGCCGATGAGTTTCACCCCGCGCGCATGGGCCTGATGATACGGCCGGCCTCCGGCAAAAGCCGGCAGGAAGGAATGATGGATGTTGATGACCGGTGCGCCGAATTTCTCGAGAAAGTCGGCCGACAGTACCTGCATATACCGCGCCAGCACGATGAGTTCGACGCCGCGCTCGCGCATCAGGGCGAGTTGCTTCGCCTCGACCGCCCCTTTCGTCTCGGCCGTCACGGGGAAGTGAACAAACGACAGCCCGTAACCTTCCGCTGCCTTGGCGAGGTCGGGGTGATTGCCCACCACCGCCACGATATCGCACGCGAAATCGCCCGCCTTCCAGCGCAGCGCGAGATCGTGAAAGCAGTGATCCGCCTTGGAAACGAAGATGGCCACCTTCGGCCGATCGGCGGACGAGAGCATGCGCACCTGCATCCCGAGCGAACTCCGCGCGAATTCCGTGAATTCCTTTTCGGCCGCCAGCAGGTCCACCGGACGACGAGGCGCCGCTTCACCCATGGTCGGGCCGGCAAAGGCGGGCTCCCATTCCACGCGTTGGAAAAAGATCCCCGCTTCCCTGTCGCGGTGCTGGTCGGCGTGCAGAATGTTGCCGCCCCGTTCAAAAATCCAACCCGCCACGCGCGCCACGAGACCGGGCTGATCGGGACCGTGGAGAAGGGCAATCAGCGTGGCGTGGGCGGACATGAGGCGGATTAAGCAGCGGAGTTGAACTTTGAACCGACGATTATTCTGAGCGCAATCGCAGCCCTCGAGCGAGCAGTTATACCGACGCTTACGGTACTCCTGAAAGGTGGGTCGGGCGCCTCTCGACGGGCTGGAGACCCTGAGCCGGTCGAACGGGCTCCGCGCGCGACCAAAGCGTTGGGTTCGGCCTCACGTTCCATGGCCGCGCAGCCCATCTCCCCCCTTCGATGTCGGCGGCAAAAGGCCAGAGCCGATGCCCCAAAATCGGCCATCAGCCTCACCCTCACGGCAAGAGCAGCACCTTGCCCGTCGTCAGCCGGCCTTCGAGGGCACGATGTGAATCGGCCGCTTTCGCCAGCGGAAATTCCGCGCCGATACGCACCTTCAAGGCCCCTTTGGCCATCCAGGAAAACAGATTCGTGGCCCGCGCCCGCAGCTCGGTCGGGTTCTGCGTGTAATGCGCGAGCACCGGCCGCGTGCAAAACAGCGAGCCCTTTTGCGCGAGCAGCAACGGGGCAAAGGGCGCCACCGGTCCGCTGGCGTTGCCAAAGGATACCATCATTCCCCGCGGCCGGAGGCTGTTCAGCGAACCTTCGAACGTGTCCTTGCCAATGCCGTCGTAGACCACGTCCACGCCGCGCCCGTCCGTCAAGGCCTTCGCGGCATCCGTGAAGTTTTCCCGCGTGTACACGCAGACCGCATCAGCGCCGGCTTCGCGCGCGAGCTTGGCTTTGTCGTCGGTCCCCACCGTCGCGAGCACCCGCGCGCCACGCAACTTCGCGATTTGGATCAACAGCAACCCCACCCCGCCTGCGCCCGCGTGCACCACCGCGGTATCGCCCGCCTTGAGCGGAAAAGTGTCACACGCGAGGTAATGCGCCGTCATCCCCTGCAGCATTGTCGCGGCGGCCAGCTTGGCGGTGACGCCATCGGGAATCTTTACCGCCTGACCGGCGGCGACCAGCGCCTCCTGCGCGTAACCGCCGTTGACGGCGGCGCTCGCCACACGGTCACCGACGCGAAAATCCGTCACCTCAGCGCCCACGGCAGTCACCACGCCGGCCGCTTCCTGTCCGACCGTGTGCGGCAACTTGACCGCGTAGAGCCCACTCCGCTTGTAAGTGTCGATGAAGTTCAGGCCCGCGGCTTCCACGCGGAAGCGAATCTCGCCAGCGCCGGGCACCGGCACGGGCACATCGTCGACTCGAAGTTTTTCCACGCCACCGGTTTCATGAATGCGAATTGCGAACATAGGAACTCGATCAAAGGGGCAGCCGCCCCGCTGTCAAAGTTCCGCTCGGACTTTGGGGTACGGCGACCTGGCGCCGCACTCCACCCCCATCCACCGCGCCACCCACCTACACCAAGTTCACATTCCCCGCGTATTTCTGAATCGGACGCACGCCGACGTGCTTTTCCTTCAAGGCATGGATGCCGGCCACCGCGGCGGCCGCGCCGGTGATCGTCGTCATGATGCACACGTTGTGGGCATACGCCGCCGACCGAATCGCGTTCTCATCGCGCCGCGGCACCATGCCGCCGGGCGTGTTGATAACCATCTGGATTTGCCCGTTCTTGATCAAGTCGACCGCATGCGGCCGGCCCTCGGAGATTTTCGCGAGGCGCTTCACCTTCAACCCGGCATCGGCCAGGGTCTTCGCCGTACCGCTCGTGGAATAAAGCGCAAAGCCGAGAGCCTCGAGGTGCCGGGCGATTTCCACCGCCCGCGGCTTGTCGGCGTCTTTGACGGACATGAAGACATTCCCTTTCACCGGCAGTCCGGGCTTGGCCGCGGCCTGCGCCTTGGCAAAGGCCACGCCGAGGTCGTCGTCGATGCCCATGACCTCACCGGTCGAACGCATCTCGGGTCCCAGCGCAATCGTCGCCCCCGGAAAACGCACGAAGGGAAACACGGCCTCTTTCACGCACCAGTGCTTGGGTGTCTGCTCCCGGGTGAAGCCGAGGTCCTTGAGTTTCAGCCCCGTCATCACTTTCGCCGCCAGTTTGGCCAGCGGCACGCCAATGGCCTTCGCCACAAACGGCACGGTCCGCGACGCCCGGGGATTCACTTCCAGCACGTAGAGTTGGTCGCCCTTGATCGCGAACTGGATGTTCATCAGACCCACGACCTTGAGCTCGCGCGCGAGGGCGTAGGTCGCCCGCCGCACGGTGTTCAACATGTCCGGCGAGAGCGTGTGCGGCGGCATCACCATCGCAGCGTCACCCGAGTGCACGCCCGCATACTCGATGTGCTCGAGCATGCCGCCGACGACCGAGGTCTCGCCGTCGCTGATGCAATCCACGTCGAGCTCGATCGCATCCTCGAGGAACTTGTCGATCAACACCGGTTTGCCGGGCATGACTTCGAAAACCTGCCGCACCACGGCCCGCAGTTCTTCCTCGCTGTAGAGGATGAACATGCCGCGGCCACCGAGCACGAAGGACGGACGCACCAGCACCGGGTAACCGATCTCGCCGGCACTCGTGATCGCCGCGGCCTCGGTGAGTGCGGTGCGATTGTCGGGCTGGCGGAGTTTCAGTTTTTCAAGAACCGCCACGAAGAGCTTCCGATCTTCCGCAATCTCGATGCTCTCCGGCGACGTGCCGATGATGTTCACGCCCTTCGCCTTCAAGGCCGTCGCGAGGTTGAGCGGGGTCTGACCGCCGAACTGCACGATCGCCCCGAAGCAGCCCTCCTGCTCATAAACCTCCAGTACGTCCTCGAGCGTGAGCGGTTCAAAATAAAGCCGGTCGCTCGTGTCGTAGTCGGTCGAAACCGTCTCGGGGTTTGAATTGACCATCACGGTTTCGTACCCCGCCTCGCGCAGCGCAAAACTCGCGTGCACACAGCAGTAATCGAACTCGATGCCCTGCCCGATCCGGTTCGGCCCACCGCCGAGAATCATGATCTTCTTCTTGCCCTTGGGCGGCAGCACTTCGTTTTCGTCGCCGTAACTCGAATAATAGTAGGGCGTAAAGGCCTCGAACTCCGCCGCACAAGTGTCGACCAGGCGGTACGTGGTCTGGATGCCACGATGCTTCCGATTCGCCCGCACCGTCGAGAACTCGCTTTTCAGGAGGTGGGCGAGCTGCACGTCGGAGAACCCAAACTGCTTGGCCCGGCGCAGCGTATCCGTGTCGACCGTCGCCAAGGTGTGCTTCTTCAGCGTCTCTTCCATCTCCCACACCTCGCGGAGCTGATGCAGGAACCACGGATCGATCTTCGTCAGATCGAAAACATTCTCCACGGAGTAGCCGGCGCGGAACGCGTGCCGAATATAGAATATCCGCTCCGCGTTGGGCGTGCCGAGCTTGGTGTTGAGAAATTCTTCCTCGAACGCCTCGTCGCCGCCGTACTTCCCGCCGCCCCCAAAGCCGCGCGCCCCGATTTCCAGCGAACGCAGGCACTTTTGGATCGATTCCTTGAAGGTCCGGCCAATCGCCATCGCCTCGCCCACGGACTTCATCGCCGAGGTCAGGGTCGCGTCCGCATCCGGAAACTTCTCGAACGTGAACCGTGGAATCTTGGTGACCACGTAATCGATGGTCGGCTCGAAGCTCGCCGGCGTGAGCCGCGTGATGTCGTTGCGCAGCTCGTCGAGCGTATAGCCCACGGCCAGCTTCGCCGCGATTTTCGCAATGGGAAACCCCGTGGCCTTCGACGCGAGCGCCGAGGAGCGCGACACGCGCGGATTCATCTCGATGACGACCATCCGACCGGTCTCGGGGTCGACGGAAAACTGGATGTTCGAGCCGCCGGTCTCGACGCCAATCTCGCGGATGACCGCAAACGATGCATCGCGCATCACCTGATATTCCTTGTCGCTCAGGGTCATGGCCGGCGCGACCGTGATCGAGTCGCCCGTGTGCACGCCCATCGGATCAAAGTTTTCGATCGCGCAGATGACCACGCACTGGTCCTTGTGGTCGCGCATGACCTCCATCTCGTACTCTTTCCAGCCGAGCAGACACTCCTCGACGAGCACCTCATGCACGGGCGAAAGGTCGATCCCGTTGGCGCAAATCTGCTCAAATTCCTCCTTGTTGTACGCGATGCCGCCGCCGCTGCCGCCAAGCGTGAAGGACGGACGGATGATGAGCGGCAACATCCCCAGCTCTTCGGCCGCGGCCCGCGCTTCTTCCATCGATTTCACCGTCTTCGAACGGGCGACATCGAGGCCGATGCGGAGCATGCACTGCTTGAACAACTCGCGGTCCTCACCCTTGTTGATCGCATCCGGCTTCGCGCCGATCATTTCGACGCCGTACTTGGCGAGGATGCCCGCCTTGTGCAGTTCCATCGAAAGGTTCAACGCCGTCTGGCCACCCAGGGTCGGCAGCAGCGCAGAGGGTCGCTCGGCCGCGATGATTTTTTCCACGATTTCGAGCGTGAGCGGCTCGATATAGGTCACATCCGCGAACTCCGGATCCGTCATGATGGTGGCGGGATTGGAATTCACCAGGATGACACGATAACCCTCCTCGCGCAGCGCCTTGCACGCCTGCGTGCCGGAGTAATCGAACTCGCAGGCCTGGCCGATGACAATCGGACCGGCGCCGATAATGAGGATTGATTTCAGGTCAGAGCGTTTGGGCATGGGCGCGGATTTCATCGAGGGTTGAGAGCCGCGAAACGGCGGGCAAGCGGGAAAGGAAAAATGAGGGAATTTGGGCAGTTTAAACTTTTGCGGGCCCGATTTCCCCTAGGGAGGCCATGACTTTGGCGTCCGGCGGCCTGCCGCCGCTTTTACGACAAGTTCCAGCTCGTCGCCACGGCCTATCGGCGCGCCGAGGCGAGACGCGGAGTGCGGCGCCACGTCGCCGCACTCCAAAGGAACGCCCGGTTCACCTCGACCCAACCAACTATACCGCCCCAAAAACTGGAAAAAGCTAGACTCCGGCCTCCCGGCATAGGAATCATCTTCAACTTTCCCGTCGTCGGGGCGGTGCGATTGATTGCCACGTTGCGCAATCGGCTCCGACGCCAACGGGACGGAAACACCCCATGTTGTCCCGCTCTATCACCCTGCTGCTTGTCCTCGCGCCTCTGGCGCTGCGCGCCCAACCGGCGCCGGCCACTCCGGCCACTCCGGCCGCTCCGGCCGCTCCCATCGAGCACGGCACCGAGATCGTTGTCGCGCCTGGTCCCGCCAACCTCGATCAAATCATCAAGAACCCCGCCAGCCTCGCGGAAGGCCGGCGGCTTTTCCAAACTCATTGCACCTCCTGCCACGGACCCAACGGCGAAGGCGCACGCGGCGCGTCCCTCCTCTCGCCCAATCTGCCCCGCGTCGCCGAAGCGGCCGTAGCGCCTGCCGAAGCACCCGGCGGAGGTGGCGGTCGTGGTCGGGGCCGCGGGGCCAATGCCGCCGCCGCGACGGACGGTCCTCCGGTGTCGCCGTACGACCGCGCCCTGCAACAAATCATCCAGCGCGGCATCCCGGCCACTGAAATGCAGCCCCCTCGCCTGCAGCCCGGCGAACTCCCGCTCGTCGCCGCCTTCGTCAAATCGCTGGGCCAGCTCCCGCCCGAGCCCGTTCCCGGCAACGCCAGCCACGGCGCCGAACTCTTCAAGACCAAGGGCGCCTGCATGACCTGCCACATGATCAGGGGCGAAGGCGCCGTCATCGGGCCTGACCTCTCCGACGTGGGGCGGGCCCGCGGGGTCGCCTACATGCGCCGCGCCCTGACCGATCCCAACGCCGACGTACCCAAGGCGTTCCAAGCCTACCGCAACGATATCAGCCTGCCGCAGAATTTCCTGTTTGTCCGCGCGGTCACCAAGAACGGCGAGACCATCGGCGGCGTACGCGTGAACGAGGACACGTTCTCGATTCAATTGCGCGATCTCACCGGCAAGGTGCGTTCGTTCTTCAAGTCGGAGCTGTCCGAACTGCACAAGGAATGGGGCCAGTCCCCGATGCCGAACTATTCGGCCGTCTTCGCGCCAGGCGAATTGGATGATGTCGTCGCCTTTCTCGTATCGCAGCGCGGAGGCAACAAATGAAATTTTTCCATTTGGTCGGTTCTGCCGCGCATTTCGTCACTTCGAAGGGCTGCTGGGTCGCGGCCGGCTCGCTCTCGTTTGGCCTCGCGTCGCTGGCTTCGGGGCAGTCGCCCATGCCTCCTCCCCAGGTCCAGGTGCCCTATCAGCGGATCCTGAAGTCGTCCGATGATCCCGGCAATTGGCTGACGTACGGCGGTAATTATTCCAACCACCGGTTCTCGAAGCTCACGCAAATCACGCCAGCGAATGTGGCCCAACTCACGCCCAAGTGGATTTACCAGCAGGCGGACACCTCCAAGTGGGAAGTCACCCCGCTCGTCGTCGACGGCGTCATCTATGTCAGCGAGCGGCCCAACATCGTCACGGCCTTGGACGGACGCACCGGCCGGCCGCTGTGGAACTATCGCCGCCCTTTCCCGACTGATGTTTCGATCTGCTGCGGCACGCCGAATCGCGGCCTCGCGATTCTGGGTGATTCCATCTATCTCGCCACGTTTGACGACCATCTGGTTTGCCTCGACGCGAACACCGGGAAGGAGCGTTGGGACGAAGTCGTGGTGGACTACAAGCTGGGTTATTCCATGACCCTGGCCCCGCTCGCGGTGAAAGACAAAATCATCGTTGGCGTTTCCGGCGGCGAATTCGGCATCCGGGGATTTCTGGCCGCCCACGACGCCAAAACCGGCAAGCGAGCCTGGCAATTCTTCACGGTGCCCGGCCCCGGCGAGCCCGGCAACGAAACCTGGAGCGGCGAAAGCTGGAAAACCAGCGGTTCCCCGACGTGGCTGACGGGCGCCTACGACCCGGATCTAAACCTGGTTTACTGGGGAGTCGGGAATCCGAGTCCCGATTACAACGGCGATGTCCGGAAGGGCGACAACCTCTACTCGTGTTCCGAAATCGCGCTCGACGCCGATACGGGCAAGCTCAAGTGGCACTTCCAATTCACACCGCACGACGTGCACGACTGGGATTCGAATCAGATTCCCGTCCTCGTCGACGCCCAGATTGGCGGGCAGCCCCGCAAGCTTCTGGTCAAGGCAAACCGCAACGCGTTCTACTACGTCTTGGATCGCACGAACGGCGAGTTCATCACCGGCGCGCCCTTCTCCAAGCAGACGTGGGCGAGCGGCCTCGACAAGAAGGGCCGGCCGATTCTTCTGCCGGACAAGGAACCCACGGCCGAAGGCGTTCTCGTTTACCCCGGCCTCGAGGGGGCGACCAATTGGTTGAGTCCCGCGTATAACCCGATGACAGGGCTCTTTTACGTCCAGACCAAGGAAGACTACGGCCAGTATTATTACAAAATCCCCGGCCCACACATGGTGGCGGGACATTTCGAGAACGGGGGCGGGCGCAATGTGATGGGTGAGGAACCCTACGGTGCGCTCAAAGCCATCGAAGCCACGACGGGAAAGATCCGCTGGGAGTTTCGGCAACAGATTCCCGGAGTCGCCTCGCCCAACGCCGGCGTCCTTACGACGGCCAGCGGCTTGGTCATCAGCGGCACGCGCGAAGGTCACGTCTTCGCGCTCGATGCGACCACCGGCAAAGTGCTTTGGAACTTCAACACCGGCGGCGCCATTTGGAGCGGCGCGGTGACGTTCCTGATCGACGGCAAACAGTGTATCGCCATCGCCGCCGGCTCGGGGCTGTACGTGTTCGGGCTGTAGCGCTGGTCCCCGACCGGCGTTGTGTTCGTAGTTCCGCCTTCAGGCGGAAGGTTTGCTCCGCTCAGATTCCGCCTAAAGGCGGAACTACGAACGGATAGGCTCCTCTTGATTTGACGCACCAGAGCCGGTAGGGACGCCTCTCCGCAGGCGTCCGCGGACGGCTCGGAGAGCCGTCCCTGCCCACGTTGCTCACTTCCGCGCCCAGCACCTTGGCCGCGCAAGGGACTGCCCGGCCCACCAGGCAAGCAACACCGTTCGGCCGCCCCCTACCCCAGCTTGCTCACGTCCACGCCCAGCACTTTGGCCGCGGCAGCCTTGTCGCCACGGCAGGCGTGCAGGACCATGTCGATATACTGCTTTTCCTGCCCAAGAAGATATTCCGACAGCGCCGGCCAGTGCTTCAGTTCCCTCAACCGCAGCGGCAATTGCTGCGACGTGATGACTCTCGTTTCCGTCGTCGCGGCGATCTTCGAGACCACCTGATAGAGTTCGGTGAGATTACCCGGCCAGTGATACGCCGCCATCACGACCAGCGCGTCATCCGTGAACTCAATTAAGTTCGATTCAAAGAGCGGATTGGCCGCTTGCGACGTGTAGTGCTTCACCAGCAGCGGAATGTCCTCTGCGCGTTCGCGCAACGGCGGCATCTGCACCGGGAGGGAGGCGACGCGGTAAAAGAGCTCGTCGTGGAACGTGCCTTCGTCGACCAGTTTCTCAAGGTCCACGCTCGTGGTGCAAATCAACCGAAACCCGTGGGCGGTGTTGCGCAGGACACTGACCAGTTCCTTCTGCACCGGCAGCGAGAGACATTCCAGGTGCTGAAGAAAAAAAGTGCCTCCCTTGGCGGCCTTCACCCACGCGCCTCCCTCCCCGTTCTGGCCCAGCAGCCCCTCGCGAAAATTTATTTCGGAACTCAGGGCGCAGTCGATCCGCACAAAGGTCGATTCCGGCCCACCACTCGCCGTGTGAAGAATTTCTGCCACGGCGCTCTTGCCGGTTCCGGTTTCCCCGATGAGCAGCACCGGACTGCGCACCGTCGCGAGTTTTTTGACCTGGGAAATCAGCTTCGTCAGTTTCGGGCCGTTGCCAATCATCCGGCTTTCGATGTCCGTGGCCTTCACGCCCGGCGCGAGACCCGTGAGCGCCCGCTCCGCCTGAAACTTGCGGAATTCGAGCCCACGCCGAAGGGTGGCAATCAGTTCGTCGACCCGGAAGGGCTTCTGCAGGTAATCGAACGCCCCATACTTCAACGCCTGCACCGCGCTTTCCGTGGAAGCGTAGGCCGTCATGATGATGACGACGGCATTGGGGTCGTACAGCTTCAGCTGTTTGAGCAGCGTGATCCCGTCCATCGGTTTCATGTCGATGTCGGCCAGCACGAGGTCGTACTTGTCCGCCTTGTAGCGCACGAGCCCTTTTTCTCCATCGGTGGCGAAGGAGGTGGCAAAACCCGTGGGCTGGATGACGGCCTCGAGCATCTCGTGGATCGAGACGAGATCGTCGACAATGAGTACGGCGGGCATGAAACAGGAAAAAAAGGGTGGGAACGACGTTCCGGAAGTCGAAGCGTGATGTCAATCGACGCGTGAAATGGGGGCGCGACCGTCCTCGGTCGCTTTCAATCCGCGGCCGGGGGCGGCCGCGCTCCCCTTTTCGCCTACTGGAGACCGCCGGCGACGGCACCGAGTTGGAAGATGGGGAGGAACATCGCCATGACGATGCCGCCGACCACGACACCGAGAAACACAATCAGCATCGGCTCGATCAGGGAGGTCAGCGCGCCGACCGTCGCCTCGCACTCCACGTCGTAGAAGTCCGCGATCTTGTTCATCATGCCGTCCACGTTACCCGTGGATTCCCCCGCCTTCACCATGTGTTTCATCATCGGCGGGAAAAATTCGTTGGCGGCCAGCACTTCGGACACTTGTCCGCCCTGGCTGACGTGCTTGGCGATTTCCTCGCAGGCGTCTTCGATCTGCACCTTGCCGCTGGCCGAGGACACGATTTCCAGCGTGCGCAGAATCGGCACGCCGGAACGAATGAGCGTGGCGTAGGTACGGCAGAACCGCGAAAGCGTAATCTTGTGGACGAGGTTGCCGAAAATCGGCGCCCTTACGAGAAACTGGTCCTTCACCCGACGACCCTTGGGCGTTGCGACGAATTTGCCGACCCCCACATAGGTGCCATACGCGCCGAGGCCGATGGCCCACCACCATGCCTTCATGAAATTACTGAGGTCGATCAGAAATTGCGTCGGCGCCGGCAGCTTGGCCCCGAAGTCTTTAAACATCGCCGCGAACACGGGAATGACGAAGATCAGCAGCACGTTTACGAGGGCCGTCGCGAGGCCGATGACCGCGATCGGGTAAGTCATGGCTGACTTGACCTTCTTGGTCAGCTTGACGGTCGACTCGAAATAGCCGGCCACCTTGGCCAAGATTTCCGAGAGACCACCGCTCGCCTCGCCCGCCTCGACCATCGAGGTGAAAAGATTGGGAAAGCTGTTGGGGAATTTCCTGACCGCGGACGAGAAGGAATTACCTTGGGAGATGTCGCCACGGACATCCCGGATGACGATGCGGAAAATGGGATCTTCGGTCTGGTGGGATCTTCGGTCTGGTCCTGCAGGGCCTCGAGACATTGCACCAGCGGCAGACCGGCGGTGAGCAGCGAGGCGATCTGTTGGGTGAAAAGAGCCAGTTCGCCAAGTGGGAGCTTGTACGTCTTGGATTTCTTCTCCAGCGCCTTCTGTTTGGCGAGGGCTTGGGCGGCCTTGACGCTACTGCCTTTTTTCTGAGCGGACTGCGAACGGGAGGTTTGCCCCGGGGTGGCCGAAGATAGCAATGCCATAGGGGGAGTTGACAGCGGCCGGTCCCTGCTCGCAATCCCTTTTGCGGAGCCCCGAAGCTAAATTCGCGGTGAGAAATACGTATTGCCGGAGGGGAAACGACCCGAAACTGGGGTAAAGAAACGGTTCGACCCAGCAACCTCCCACGCGGTCCAGGCGAGCGGCGCGCCCTCTGTTTGGGGGTGCGGCATTCCCAAAATCCTCCACGGACTCGAGCGCAAACTGGAGCGGGCGGACGGAATCGAACCGACGAGACCTGCTTGGAAGGCAGGAGTTTTACCACTAAACTACGCCCGCGTGGCGCAGGAAGGCAGCTTCGCCGACCCTCTCGTCCGGTCAAGCCCGCATCATTAGGGCGGCGTTTGCGGAGTTAAGTCAGTTTTGAGATCTGAGATCTCGGTTTATCAGGCACCGACGGGTTCCGTGCGGGCCCATCGAAGGTTGAGCCGCGCACATTGCCCGACCTCTGACATCTCAAATCTGCGTTCGGAGACCTCCTCGCGCCCGCAGGGCGAAAAAACGGCGCCAAGTCGCCGCACTCCCAAGCACGCTGGGTTGCCTCGGGGCGGTTCTTCGGGCATGGACTGCGGGGTCGCGTGAATCTTGTACTCTTCGAAGCCCATGAGCTGGCCATCCCGTTGCCGCAGGAGGATCGGCGTGCGGCTCATATTCTCACCATTCTGCGGCGGCGGGTCGGCGACACGTTCGACGCGGGAGTGGTCAATGGCCCGCGCGGGAAAGCGACCCTTGCCGCCATCGGCGAGACGACCCTTTCACTCACGTTCAACGGAGAGAGCGCTCCGGCACCTATCGTTCCTCTCACGCTCATCGTCGGGCTGCCGCGACCCGCGACGGCGCGCGATATCCTGCGTGAGGCGGCCACCCTGGGCGCCGCCGCGATCCATTTTGTTGCCACCGAGAAGGGTGAACCGAGCTACGGCAAGAGCACGTTGTGGTCTTCGGGCGAATGGCGGCAACTTCTGCTCACCGGAGCCGCGCAGGCGTTCGATACGCGGATTCCCGAGGTTTCCCATGGTCGTTCGCTCGTGGACACGGTCGCGGGCCTGCCGGAGGGTTCACGGCGAATCGCCCTCGACAATTACGAAGCGCCGGCGCGTTTCGGGCAGCTGGAGTTTTCCAAAGAGGTTCCGGTCGCCGTGGCGATCGGGCCCGAGCGGGGCTGGTCGGCGGTTGAACGCGATAAACTGCGCGGCAGCGGATTCGAACTCGCGCATTTGGGAGCGCGCGTGCTGCGGGTGGAAACGGCGGCAATTGCGGCAATGGCAATTATTCGGGCGAAACTGGGGTTGATGTAGGGGAGCGGCGTTTAGGGTTTAGAGTTGAGGGTTGAGCGTGAGGACCTTCGTGCCGGATGGGCCGGGCGATCCGCGCGCGGCCATTTCTTGACGGGCGCAGTCGCGTTCTTCGGCCACGCGGCCGTTCGACTACGCTCACGGCAGGCGAAACCCGTTCGGTAGAGTTCAGGTTTTTCCGCGCGCGGCCTACCTTTTAATGATCTCCCAAACGTGCTTCCCCCGACGCCGGTCGGAGACCGGCGCTACTTTTCGGGCTTTCGCGCACGTTCCGAGGTGGCATAGTGAAAAAATCTCCAACCCCCATGACATTTCGCTTTTTCACCGCCCTCGCCTTCAGCACGGTTGCTCCGTTTTGCGCCCCGGCCGCCACGTTTGGCGATGACCTGGCGTTTCTTCGCCAGCACACCTCGGTGGTACTGCTGGGCGATCCAGCAGGGCAGGCCCAGGTCGCGGTGGTGCCAGCGTGGCAGGGTCGGGTGATGACGAGCACGGCGCGCGCGGCGGGCGGCGCGAGTTTTGGCTGGGTTAACCGCGCGCTCATCGCGTCCGGCAAACTCCAGCCTCACATCAACGTTTTCGGCGGCGAAGATCGCTTCTGGCTCGGACCCGAGGGCGGACAATTTTCCATTTTCTTCGCGCCCGGCGCGGCGTTCGACCTCGAGCATTGGCAAACGCCCGCGGCGATCGATTCGGAGCCGTTCGAGATCATCAGCCAGTCCAAGGACCGGGTGCTGTGCCGGCGGACGGTCGCGTTGACCAACTATTCGGGCACGCGGTTGCGCGTCGAGGTCAACCGGGAGGTGCGGCTGCTGTCGGCGGCGGAGGCGCTAACGGCGCGGGGTCTGAAGTTGCCCGGCGGGGTGTCGGCAGTGGCGTTTGAATCGGTCAACACGATCAAGAACACGGGGACGGAGGTCTGGAAGAGAGAGACCGGCCTGCTCTCGATTTGGATTCTCGGCATGTTCAACGCCTCGCCGTCGGCCACCGTCGTCGTGCCCTACAAGGCGGGCTCCGAGGCGGCGCTCGGGCCGGTCGTCAACGATGCGTATTTCGGGAAAGTCCCGGCGGATCGCCTCGTGGTGAAGGATGGCGTCGTTTACTTTAAGGCCGACGCGAATCACCGCGGGAAGATCGGGTTTTCGCCGCGGCGCGCGCCGAGCATCCTCGGCAGTTACGACGCCGAGGGCCATACGCTGACGCTCGTGACGTTTACCCGGCCCGAGGGCGCGACCGACTACGTCAATTCGATGTGGGAAATTCAAAAGGCCCCTTACGCCGGCGATGTCGTCAACAGTTACAACGACGGACCGCCGCAGCCGGGCGCGGCGCAATTGGGAAAATTCTACGAACTGGAGAGCTCCTCACCGGCGCTCGCGCTGGCGCCGGGCGCGACGGCCACCCACGTGCAGCAGACGATTCACGTGCAGGGGGGCGAGGTGGCGTTGGACACGCTGGCGAGGGCGGCGTTGGGGGTCGGGTTGGAGCAGATTAAGGCGGGGGGGAGGTAGTTGAGCGTTTGGAGTTGAGGGTTGAGAGTTGGGGGGAGCGAATGGTTGGTCTTTCGCTCGCTTTGGAGTGCGGCGCCCTGGCGCCCCTGTTCGACAAAAAGCGGCGCTAGGTCGCCGCACTCCAAATTAGGCGGAACGCCGAAAGAGGCACACCGTCGGCTGTCGGACGCCTTTGCCGAGGCGCTTGAGGAGGTCCCAACCGGCGGGGGCGAGAGTCACTTCGCCAGGGAGCTCGAAGGCGACGAGGGCGTCGGGCTTCGCGGCGAGCGTGACGGAGAGGCGCGCAAACAACGCGGGGGCGAGGTCGACGATTAGCTCGTAGGGCGGATCGATGAAGACGAGGTCGGGCAACTCGCCCGCGGGCAGGGGCACGGTGCGCGCGTCGGCTTGAATTACCACGAGGTCGCCGGGGGCGCGGCCGAGGCTTTTACAGACGGCGGCGATGTTTTGGCGCACGCAGGCGGCGGCCTTGGCGTTTTGCTCCACAAATACCCCACCCGCGGCGCCGCGGCTCAGCGCTTCGAGGCCGTAGGCGCCGCTGCCAGCGAAGAGGTCGAGGAATCGGGCGCCGCTGACGCGCTCGCCCAGGCTGGAGAACAGGCTTTGGCGCATGCCATCGGTCGCGGGGCGAACGGCGTCGCCTTTGGGCGCGACCAAAGGGATACCACGGGCGATGCCGCCGCTTATGCGCATTGTTCGGACCTCCGCTGGGTTGACCGCATCGACGCCGGTCGGAGACCGACGCTACTTCGAGCCGGCGGCGGCGCAGCGAAACGCGCCACCCTCCCGGGACGCGGGCCTCGCGCCAGTTGCGCCCGGGGCAGATTGGCATTTATAAACACGCGTGCGATGACACCGCCGCTTTCCGACCACTTCAACGGGAAAACTTTTTTTCAGCCTCATCACCGCGGGTCCGGTCGCTGGCGCGACCTGTGGCGCTGGAAAATGACCGCCAAGCCGGCACCGTGGCCCGCCCACGTATCCCTCGTGCCCCAACCCCCGCCACCGTCGCCCAGGGACAGCACCGTTGTCGCGACGTGGATCGGCCATGCCTCGTTTCTCCTGCAGACTGCCCACGCAAACATCCTGATCGATCCGGTGTTCGCGGAGCGCGCCAGCCCGTTTCAATGGATTGGTCCGCGCCGGGCGCACCCGCCGGGAATTTCTTTCGCGAACCTGCCGCGCATCGACGTAGTCCTGCTCAGTCACGACCACTACGATCACTGCGACACCGAAACGTTGCGCCGGCTGGCGAAAGCTTACGCACCGGTATTTGTGGCGCCTTTGCGTCACCGCGACCTGTTGTCAGGCGCAGGGGCCACCAAGATCGTGGAACTCGATTGGTGGGACGCGCACGCACTCGAGTCCGGAATATCCGTCACGCTCACGCCCTCCAAGCACTGGAGCAACCGGCTCGGCACGCCGGTGAATCACCGGCTGTGGGGCGGTTTTTATCTCAATATCGGACTTCGACGCGCGTGGTTCGTCGGCGACTCAGGGTATGACGCGGAGTTATTTCGGGAGGTGCGCCGGCGCTGTGAAGCCCCGGATCTGGCCTTGGTCCCGATCGGGGCGTATGAACCGCGGTGGTTTATGGCGCCGATGCACATGAATCCGGTCGAGGCGGTGCAACTGCATCGCGAGGTCGGGGCCCGGGTCAGCGTGGGAATGCACTGGGGCACGTTTCAGCTGACGGACGAGGGGCGCGAGGAACCGGTCAAGGAATTGGAGGTAGCGCGGAAAGCGGCCGGTGTGGGGGCGGAGGCTTTTCGAGTGCTGGAGCCGGGAGAGAGCGTGGTGGTGGGGGGCTTTAGTTGAGGGTTTAGGGTTTAGAGTTGAGAGCTCGGAAATTCGTACCGGGTGGGCCGGGCACTCCGTGCGCGGCCGTCCGTTGGTATCGGATCACACGTTCTTCGGCAGCGCGGCCGTCGAACGCGGCCAGGTCCATGCCGATGCGATGGAACCCGGAGCCACGGAAGCGGTTCAACAACTTCACGTAGCGTTTGCACCACCGTTTTCTTGTGCCATGCTCTTGCGCTCCTCTCTCGCTGGCTGGGGTTTACCTGACGTTCCAGTACAGACGGGAGAGTTTTTCGCGTCCGCCACTCAACTGCATCCATGATTCGCCATCGTCATAGCGCCTGGCTGGTCCTCGCCTGGTTCGCCGGGATGGGGTCATTTGCGCGGGCGGATCACGAACCGCGCGAGTTTAATGGGTGGCCGGTTTTTGTGCGCCCGCCGGCAATTGCGAGCCGGGGTGATTCTTGGACCGCCGCCGGACCGTTCCTTTTTCGGCAAAACGAGGGGCCCGACGGAAGGGTGAGCGGTTTTCGTCCATTTTGGGTCCAAAATTTCTCAGCGCAGGGGGACTTCCGCTCCGGGACCTTTCTCTACCCGCTCTTCACCTACACGGTCGACGACACCATCGCGCAATGGAACGTCTTTCAACTCATCAAGCACAGCAGCCGACGGCCCGGTGCGGAAGCGCCGCAAAGCGACTATGACCCCCGCCGCTCCTTCGAAATCTGGCCGTTTTGGTTCTCCAAGGAAAACGGCAATCCACAGCTGAGTTATCGCGCCCTTTTTCCCATCGCCGGCACGGTGCGCAACAAGCTCGGCCTCGAACGGCTGAGCTGGACGCTTTTCCCGCTCAGGGCCGAGTCGGAAAACAACGGCGCGGTGACGACGTGGACTCCCTGGCCTTTTGTCCGCATCACCCGGGGCGCGGCTCAGGGTTTCAGTCTCTGGCCACTCTTTGGGTCCACGGAGCGGCCCGGTGTTTCACGGGAAAAGTACTATCTGTGGCCGCTAGGGTACAATAACACGCAGTCACCCACCGAGGACGATCCGCCCGACGCGCCGGAGCGGCAACAGGTCGGGGTGCTCCCGTTCTATGCGCGCAGCACGGGGCCGGGCTACCGCAGCGAGGACTTTGGCTGGCCGTTTTTCGGTTACACCGAGCGCACGACTCCGAAGCCGTATCATGAGACCCGCTATTTCTGGCCGCTCTTCGTGCAGGGGCGCGGCGAGGGCAGCTACGTCAATCGCTGGGGCCCTTTCTACACCCGCTCCGTGATCAAAGGCTACGACAAGGAATGGTTCGCTTGGCCGCTCCTTAGCCATGCGCGGTGGAACGAACAGGGCCTGGCGGTCGAACGGACGCAGGGGTTCTATTTTGTCTACTGGTCGGAAGTGCAGCGAAACGCCGCTCAACCGGGCCTGCCCGCGGCGGAACTCACGCACTTCTGGCCGCTCTTCAGCCATTGGGACAACGGCGCGGGCCAGCGGCAGTGGCAGCTGTTCAGTCCCTTCGAGGCGCCGTTTCCGGGCAACCTGCGCATGCGCCAGGCCTGGACGCCGTTGTTTGCCATCGCGCGCCACGAGCAACGCGCCCCGGGCGACTCGCGCACGTCGCTCCTGTGGAATGCCGTCACCTGGTCGGAATACGCGCCGGACCACCGCACGGAGTTCCACATCGGGCCGCTGCTCAGCGTGACCGAGCGCGCGGGCGAAAAACGCGTGGCGGTGGGCAACGGGCTCTTCGGCTTCAAGCGGGCGACCACGGGAAGCTGGCGGATCTTCTGGTTAGATTTTCCCTCGAAACCCGCTACGGGTATGACCGCCCGACGTTGATATGCTAAAGCGCTTCGTACTCTTCTGCGAAAATTTTGGCGCCGCCCTGATCATGCTCGCCAACTCGGCGCGCCATCTCAAAACGCTGCCGCGCCAGTTTTCGCGCTTCATCGACCAGTGCTACCTCATCGGGTACACGACGATGCCAATCGTCACGATTCTGAGCTTCTTCATCGGCAGCGTGCTGGCGCTCCAGAGCGGTTACAGCATGGAGAACTTCGGCGCGAATCAGTTCATCGGCACCCTGGTCGGACTTTCGATGGCCCGCGAACTGGGCCCGGTGATGGTCGCCATCCTCGTGACCGGTCGCGCCGGGTCCGCGATCACGGCGGAACTGGCCTCGATGAACGTTTATCAGGAGATCGACGCCCTAAAGACGATGAACATTCCGCCGGAACGCATCCTCGTGCTGCCGCGGCTGGTCGCCGTGCTCTTCATGATGCCCGTCCTGTCGATGGTCGCCAATCTCTGCGGCTGGTACGGCGGGGCCATCGTCTGCCAATACACGCAGTTCATCTCGGTCGACACCCAGTCTTACTTTGCCGCGTTGAAGCGCTATATGAATTTCAAGGACATCCTCGACGGTCTGATGAAGGCGGAGGTCTTTGGCTTCGTCGTCGTCACCATCTGCTGCCACATCGGCCTCACCGTGCGCGGTGGGCCGCGCGAAATCGGCGCGGCCGTCACCAACGCCATCGTCACCTCGCTCATCTTCATCCTCGTGCTGGATTACTTCATCACGATGGCCCTCCTCTGACCCGCCATGCCCGCCGATACCGCCAATCCCTTCACCGGCACCACCGTCGGCATCTCGGTGGAGAACGTGAACAAGAGCTACGGCAACGTGAACGTGCTGCGCGACATCAGCCTCGACGTTAAGCCCGGCGAGATTTTTTGCATCATGGGCCCCAGCGGCTCGGGCAAGACCGTGCTGCTGAAGCAAATCGTCGGGCTGGAAAAACCGACGAGCGGGCGGGTCCTGATCGACAATTTCGACGCCTCCGACCCGGAGACCCGGACCAAGGTGCATCTCGCGTTCGTGTTTCAGGCGGGCGCCCTCTTCAATTCCCTCTCGGTCTACGACAATCTGGCCCTCTACCCCCGCGAGCACCGGCTCGGAGACGAAAATTCCATCCGCGAGCGCGTGCGGCATGCGTTGTCGATTCTGTCGCTGGAGAAGGCCGCCGACAAGATGCCCTCCGAACTCTCCGGCGGCATGAAGAAGCGCGTCGCCATCGCGCGCGCCCTCGTGATGGAACCGCAATTGCTCGTCTACGATGAGCCGACCGCCGAACTCGATCCCATCCTCAGTGCCACCATCTCGGAAATCATCGCGACCCTGCGCGAGCAAATCGCGGTCACGAGCCTGGTCGTTACCCACGATCGCGCGCTTGCCCTCGGCATCGCCGATCGCATCGCCATCATCATGGATGGCCGCATCCGCACGATCAGCACCGCGCAGGAACTGAAGCACAACACCGAACCCATCATCACCGATTTCATGAATCCCGTGATTGATCCCAAGAATCCTCGATTTAGAAAACTGGAGCCCAACAATGAATAATACCCAGCAAACGTCCCGGATCGGACTCTTTTTCCTCCTCGGGGTCGCCCTCGTCTGGGTCACATTCGAGACGCTCAGCGGCGGCAAGATTTTTAAGGAAAAGGGCTACACCATCATTGCCGGTTTCGAGAGCCTCAAGGAACTCAAGGACGGTGACGAAGTGCGCATGGCGGGCGTCAAGATTGGCGTCGTCGAGCAAACCCGGCTGGCCGGCCGCCGCGGCGAAGCGGTGCTGAAAATCAATTCCAACGTCGCCATCAAGCGCGATGCCACGGCGTCCATCGTCATGGCCGGTCTCCTCGGCAATAACTACATCGGCATCGACCTCGGGTCGACCAATGAGTCCGAACTGCGCGACGGCGCGGAAATCCGGACCCGCACCGCCCCCGACCTGAATTCCGTCATGGCCCAACTGGGCGAGGTCGGGAAGAAGATCGAGACGGTCCTCAGCGCGCTCGGCGAATCGCTCTCCGGCGACGCGAAGAATCCCGGCCTCGTGAAGAAAGTCGATCAGCTCATCACCGAGAACCGCGAAAGCATCACCAAGGCGACCGACAACCTGCAGCAGATCACCGACAAAGTGAACCGCGGGGAAGGTACGCTCGGCAAGTTGATCAACGATCCGAAATTGCACGAAGACCTCGTCGCCACCATCGGTGACATCAAGAACAGCGCGGCCGAGGCGAAGACCTTCATCGCCACTGCGCAGGCGATCATCGATCAGGTGAAATCCGGCAAGGGCACCATCGGCACACTGGTTTTCGACGACAAGGCGGCCTCAGATCTCAAGGCGTCGATCGCCAATCTGCGGTCCGTGTCCGACAAGATTTCCCGCGGCGAAGGCACGCTCGGCAAACTGCTCAGCGACGACACGATGTACCGGGACACGCAGGCCATAATAAAGAAGGCCGATCGCGCGCTCGACGGACTCGGCGATTCCGGCCCGATTACCGCCGTGGGCGCGGTGGCGAAAGGACTGTTCTAAGTGCGGTCCGACCGAGTTCAGGCCGCCCACGGAGTGGCCGGTCCATCCCGGTAAGTTGATCGTAACAGGTGGGCCGTGCACTCCGTGCGCGGCCGATGAACCGTTAGGTGGATC
>CANJNJ010000006.1 GCA_947474995.1 Opitutaceae bacterium
GCTCCGCACGCGGCTAGTTCGGTCAACCGTAACGGAGGCCGCGCGCGGAGCGCCCGGCCCACCTTCTAACCAACGTCCAAAAAAATGCCGCCGGTGACTTTCGTCCCCGGCGGCACGTATTCCAATTCTGACTAAAAGCGGCTGCTTAGTCCTTCTTCTTCTTGCCTGCGGCCGGGGCCGGCATGGCGTCGAACTTCTCCTTCTGCGCGTCGGTCAGCAGCGCACGGATTTCCTTGTTGGCGGCCTGGCGAATTTCTCCGCCCTTGGCTCCGCGCTCTTCCTGCGGCAGCGCCATGACGTCGCCTTGCGCCTTGGTGAGGATGGCCGTGGTCTTGGTCTTCTGGTCGGCGGTAAGGGTAACGGCCGCGTCAATCTGGGCGACGCGGGCTTCGGGCGACTGGCCGCCCTTGCCTTTTTTCTGGCCGCCATCTTCGGCGCGCAACGAAGGGGCGGAGGCCATTACGCAAAGCGCGAGTACGGGAAGCAGTAACTTTAGCAACTTCATGGAATTATGATACTTAGGTTATTATGAGCGGGTTGTGGAATTGTCGCGGTGAAACCGGGACTTAGGGCAAGACGGTTCACCGGACAACTAGTTACGATATTGGCGCGCAGGCTTGCTGCCCGCAACCCGATTCCGCACCGTCGCCGCTCATGATCGAGGTCACCGCCCTCACCAAACGCTACGGCCAATTCACGGCCGTAAAAGACGTTTCGTTTGCGGTGCAGCCCGGCGAGGTGCTCGGTCTGGTCGGGCCCAACGGTGCGGGCAAGACCAGCACGTTGCGCTGTCTGGCGGGCATCATCCCCGCCAGCGCCGGAACGGTCCGGATCGCCGGTCACGATGTGGCGACCGACGCGGTGGCGGCCAAGCGCGCCCTCGCCTTCTTCCCCGACGAGCCCAGGCTCTTTGACTACCTCACCGTTCGCCAGCACTTGAATTTTGTCGCCCGCATCTATGGCGTCGCCGGCCACGAAGGCATCGCGCAGCCGCTGCTCGAGGAATTCGAAATCGCGGACAAAGCCGACCAGCTCCCCGGCGAACTTTCGCGCGGCATGAAGCAGAAACTCGCGATCATCTGCGGACTCCTGCACGAGCCCCGGGTCATGTTCTTCGATGAACCCCTCACCGGGCTCGATCCGCTCGGGATTCGCCGGATGAAAGATTCCATCGCCCGGCGGGCGCGTGAGGGCGCCACAATTGTCCTGAGTTCCCACCTGCTGCACCTGCTGGAGGAAGTCTGCTCCCATGTCTTGATTCTGAAGCGAGGCGAAAAAATTGCCGATGGCCGGATTGCCGACGTCGCCGCACGATTCAGCAACGGCGACCCCAACGTGAACCTCGAGGAAGTCTTCATCCGTGCGACCGGCGGTTCCGAGACGTGACGCCGCGGGCGGCGTCACGGGTTTTAGGGGTAAAGTTTAAGGTGCCGACGTCCTGACGGCACCCCCTCTTTCTCCGAATTCGCCCTTACCCTTTACCCCTTACACCTCCCTCTCATCGCCCGTTTACTGCTCCCGACACGCCCGTTGTCATGCTCAACGCCCTCCTCTATCTTCGGCTGACTTCCTTTCGGAACTGGCTGCTCTCGCGGGCGAGGCGGTTGCGGCAGCCGAAATACCTCGTCGGGGCGATTGTCGGCGGAGCGTATTTCTATTTTTTCTTCTTTCGCGGCCTGAGCCGCGCCACCGGTGGCGGGGCCCGTCGCGCCGCGGCGGACCAGGCGATGGCGACCGTGAATGTCACCTTACCCACCGATTGGCTGCCGGCGGCCGCCGCGGTTGGGGCAGTGCTCCTTCTGGTCTTGATGACCGCCATGTGGGTCATTCCCACGCAGCGCGCGGCCTTGGGTTTCAGCGAAGCCGAGGTCGCCTTCCTTTTTCCCGCGCCCATTACCCGGCGTTCATTGGTGCACTTCCGGTTATTGAGTTCCCAGTTTCGCAGCTTGGTCGGCGCCACGATTATGATGCTGTTTTCCAACCGATGGAGTTTTCTTGGCGGCAACCCGCTGACGCACGCGATCGGTTGGTGGTTTATTTTTTCCGCGCTTAACCTCCATCTGAGCGGCGCGGGGTTCACGCTCACCCGGCTCGCGGATAGCGGATTGGGCGGCTGGCGGCGCCGCGCTTTCGTGTTGGCGGCGGTGGCCACGGTCGTGGCCGTCACGCTGGCGCGCCTGCCCACCGGCGAACGGCTTCCGCTCTCGGCCGATGATTTCAACCTGCAACCGCTGGCGGACTGGGTCGTCGCCCTGACCTCCACCGCCCCGCTCGGCTGGCTGTTGTGGCCGCTCAAATGGGTGCTGGGACCATTCTTCGCCCCGGATTCGTTCCGCTTCCTTTTGGCCCTGGCGCCCGCGCTGGGGGTCATCACGGTGCACTATTTCTGGGTCGTGCGGACGGCCGTGGCCTTTGAGGACGCTTCCGTCGACTACGCCGAAAGACGAGGTGCGCGGATCGCCGCGTGGCGTTCGGGCGGGCGGCGCCTCGGCCAGACTCCCACCAAAGGCCGCGTCGCACCATTTCGCCTTGCTGGACTTGGCCGCCCCGAGCTGGCCTTTCTTTGGAAAAACCTGCTTTCGACCTGGCCATATTTCACGCCCCGGTTCTTTGGCGGCTGCGCCGGCCTGATTGCCGTCGTCGGCTTCTGGCTCAACACGCAGCCGGCGTGGCGGGGATTTCTACCGGGCATCGCCGCTGTCACCCTGATGTTTGCCGGTTACGTGCTGATTGTGGGGCCCCAGTTTGCGCGCCAGGATATCCGGAGCGACCTTTCGCGGGCCGACGTCCTGAAGACTTATCCACTCGCAGGCTGGCAGGTCGTGCTCGGCGAGTCCCTCACACCCGTGGCCATCCTTACCGGCATTCTCTGGCTCGCTCTGCTGATGTTCGCCTTCACGTTTCATCCTGCGACCGCCAGGTTCGACTGGCTCACGCCGGGCATTCGCCTCGCGTTCGCCCTCGCGGTGGCGGCGATCATTCCAGCCCTGGTTAGCCTGCAACTACTGGTGCCGAGTGCGGCCGCGCTGCTGTTTCCCGGCTGGTTTCAAACGAGCCGCACCCGCGGTGGCGGCCCGGAAGTCGTAGGCCAGCGGATGATCTTCTTCTTCGCCCAAACGCTGACCATGATTCTCGCCGTCCTTCCCGCCGCTTTCATCGGCGCGTTGCCCTTCGCGGTCACGGTCCTGCTGAAGCAGACGGGCCCCGTCGGCCTGCTCGCCTCCGGATTGGCGAGCACACTCTTCGTGCTGGGCGTGTTGCTGGCCGAAGTGGCCTGCGGCCTGTGGTTGTTGGGCGGCCGGTTTGAGAAGCTCGATCTGTCGGCGGAATTGCAGCCCTAGCCGGACTCGTGCCGTTCGAAAGTTGATCGCGATGAACGGCGGGGTGAAATCGCCCTTTTGGAGCTGGGTTCAAGGCGATCGGCTCCGTGACTCCCCTTTCACGGCCTACACCGCAGTTAACTTTTTGCCGGCTCTGGCTTTCGACTTTCAACCTTCAACGCTCACCTGAATTTTTCCGGCTGAGGGGACCCACCCTGATTTCGGGGTGTCCTCACGATTGCATGCGACGGTGAAGGAAAGACCCTCCGGAGATGAGAGCCTTGATTCGTAGCTGCAGCTCGAAAGTGCCGGGCACGCCGGAAGCGCGAGAACGGACAGAGGCGGGCGGGCGGCACGCGGGGAGGCGACGCGGATTCACCCGGCCGTTTCAGGCCAGGCGCCCGGACTTGACGACTGCTATCAGTGATAGCACTGTGACCGGATGCCTCAACTGCTTGTGCGAGACATCGAATCAGCCATCGTGAAAAGGCTGCGCAGCCGGGCCGCCGCCGAAGGGGTGTCGGTGGAAGAGGCGCACCGGCGTGTGCTCCGCGCGGCCTTGCTCGGCCATCAGGCCGGCCCGCCGCGCGATTTCATCGCCTACCTGCGCGCCATTCCCCAGGGCGAAATCGTCGCATTTCCGCGGGCGACCGATCGTCCACGCGACGCCGGACTCTGATGGCCTACCTGCTGGACACCTGCATTCTCTCGGAACTGCGCAAGCGAGGCTGTAACCCGGGGGTGGCTATTTGGGTCTCCGGGCTTCTGCCCGCCGAAGCGTTTCTCAGCGTGCTGACTTTGGGCGAGATCCGGCGCGGCGTTGAGCTCCGCCGGGCCAAAGATGCGATGGCGGCTCGCGCGCTTGAACGCTGGCTGGCCGGGCTGGAAACTCATTACGCCGAAAGGATTTTACCAATCACTTCGGCGATCGCAGACCGCTGGGGTCGGCTCTCCGTGAATCAGCCATTGCCGGTATCGGACGGACTGATCGCCGCCACCGGGCTTGAACACCATCTGACGGTGGTGACTCGGAATGAAGCGGATTTTCGACGCTCCGGCGTCAACACCCTTAATCCGTTTTTGTGAGCGTTCCGCGCGGCCCTGGACCTCCCGAATTTACCCACGAAGCCAGTCCGGGATCGAGCCGAGGAAAAGCCCGGGCTCGGAATGGCCTCCATTCGCCCCCGGGGCAAAGCGTCTTTACCCGGGGCTGGGACTACCGCTGGGGTCATCGCAAGAAATCAGGCGCGAATTTTCGGCGCGACCTCGGCGCTTTTTCCCTTCAAGCATTTTTGCCATGACGTTTGCCGAAATCGCCGCCGCCCTGCCCAAGAACGCCATCACCGCGATCGACAACGTGCCCTTCCCGCGCATCGCGTCGGGCAAGGTGCGCGAAATCTTCGATCTCGGCGATGCCCTGCTCCTCACGGCGACCGACCGCCTCTCCGCCTTCGACGTCATCCTGCCCGACGGCATTCCCGGCAAGGGCGCGATTCTCACGCAGATGAGCAACTGGTGGTTCGCGCAGACCGCCGGCGTGATTCAAAATCACCTGTTTCCCGATCAGCCAGGGGAATTCCAACGCCGCGGCATCACCAGCCAGGATCTGCAACTCCGCAGCATGGTCGTGCGCAAACTCAAGACCGTGCCGATCGAGTGCGTCGTTCGCGGCTACCTCGTCGGCAGTGGCTGGAGTTCCTACCAAAAGACCGGCGAGGTCTGCGGCATCAAGCTTCCCGCCGGCCTGCGCCAGGCTGACCGGCTGCCGGAACCGATCTTCACCCCGACGACCAAGGCGCCCAAGGGGCAACATGACGAACCCATCAACGACGCCCAGGGCATCGCCACCGTCGGCGCCGAACTCTACGGCAAAGTGAAGACCGCCAGCCTGGCGCTCTATCGCTTCGGCCACGACCGGGCGAAGCAGGCCGGGATGATTCTCGCCGACACCAAGTTCGAGTTCGGCACGGACGCGAAGGGCAATCTCTTCCTCATCGACGAAGTGCTCACGCCCGACTCGTCGCGCTACTGGCCGGCGGAAAGCTACGCGCCCAACCAGTCGCCGCCGAGCTATGACAAGCAGTTCGTCCGCGATCACCTGCTCGCGATCAAATGGGACCAGCAGCCGCCGGCGCCGCGGCTGCCGGCGGAAGCCATCACGCGGACGCAGGAAAAATACCTGACCGCATTGAAGAATCTGATCGGGCCGTAACGGAACACGCGATCGTCTTGTTGGTTGGTCATTCTGCGCGCAGCGATGAATCCACTTGGATCGGTGCGGCCCAATGAATCAACGAAAACGCCGCTGGATTCTTCGCTTGGCTCAGGATGACAACGGCGGTGCGCCCGTTAGCTATCGTCCGTTTTCCGCGTCGCCGCCATGCCCACCCCACCCGAAATCCTGACGTTCCTCTTCAAGGACGCGGGCGGAATTCCGAACCACCCGACTCTCCCGGTTCTCGTCTACAAGCGCGCGGGTCCGGTGGCGTTGAACGATCCGTCCGCCCTGGCAGATTGGTTCGAGGCCGAGTGGCCAAAGCACGGATGGGAGGCCGCGTGGCGCTGGGGCGGGTATGATTTTCCGCACTATCACAGCACCGCCCACGAAGTGCTCGGCGTTTATCGCGGGCACGCCACGATTCGCCTCGGGGCCGAAGCGGGCGTGACGGTGGTGGCTGAGGCGGGCGATGTGTTGGTCCTGCCCGCGGGCACCGGTCACCAGAATCTCGGCGCGAGCGGTGATTTCCACGTCGTCGGCGGCTACCCGAAGGGGCAGTCGGCGGATCTGTTGCGCGGGAAAAAAGGCGAACGACCGGCGGCGGATCAGCGAATCGCCCAGGTGGCGTTGCCGACGGGCGATCCCTTGCATGGAGCCAACGGCCCGCTCGTGAAGCAGTGGAAAGTCTGAACCAGAACGACCGCCGATGGCCCTTGGTTCGTAGTTCCGCCTTTAGGCGGAAGGATCGAGAGACTCGGATTCCGCCTAAAGGCGGAACGACCAACAACTCGATCGCGGCGTTTAAATCGAATACTTCACCTTCACGTCTTCGGGCAGCGTCGTGGCCCGGCCGCTCGCCAAGGTCACCAGCGTGTAGTCGCAATGGCCATCGCACACCCGTTTCGCGGTCGGCAGCTTGTCGATTTCGAAAGCGACCCGGCAACCGTCGTCCGTGAATCGCTCAATCCAGGTGCGGACCATCATGCGGTCCCCGAGTCCGAGCGGCCGGCGAAAATGAATCGAGGCCGCGGCCATGAACCAACCCAGTCCGCGTTTGGCAAATTCCTGCATCGGCATCCCGTAAAAGCGCTCCATCTGCTCGAACCGGGCGGCGAGCACGTAGTCGAGGTAGCGGGTGCTGTGGACGTGCTGGTAGAAATCGATGTCATCCGGCCGGACGGAGAGTTCGGTTTCGAACTTGGAGTAGATGTTCATCCTATGTTTTGGCGTCTCGCACTACGCCGGTCGGAGACCGGCGCTACTCGAAAACCCCGGCGACGTTCAGCACGACAACTTCGGGGCTGAGGGAGAGCAACGTCTATTCGAAAAACCGATCGACCAGCCGCCGATCACGCTTGGTCGGACGACCACTGCCCTTTTCCCGCTCGAGGAATTGCTGGACACTGCGCTCTTTGGCCTTCGCCAGCTCTTCGGGCGGCGTCAAGTCCTCGCAATAGGTGACCACCAACTTGGGGCCGACCCGCGAGCGCGGCACTGCCACCACGCGGAGCGTGCGCAGGAGCAGGCCCTGCCGCACCACGACCTTTTCACCGGCGTGAACATCGCGGCCGGGTCTGGCGGGGAGTTCGTTAACCGTCACACTGCCGGCGCGACACGCGTCGGTGGCGAGGCTCCGGCTTCGAAAGATGCGCACGGCCCACAACCATTTGTCGAGGCGGGTGGCGGAATTGGCGGTGGGTTCGGGCAAGGGAAACCTGCGACCAAGATCGGCCGCAGGCAGTTGAGAGTTCGATCTCGGAGTCTGGCTTTCAACCCTCAACTCCCCCGCCGCTCAACGCTCATTTGTGGCTCTCGCGCGGGAACTCTTCGCGAAACCAGGTGTTGAGCAGCGCCTTTTCGTAGCGGAGCGTGTCGCTCCGGTCGAGGAAGGCGGAGTTCAGCATGAAGGCGGTGTCCGTCAGTTCGCGGTGACCTTGCTTGACGACAGTGCCCGTGGCATCCGTCACGCGGAACGAGAGGACGAACCGGGGCGGGTAGATATCCTTGATGATCCGAACGTCGTCCATCCGGGCACTGCGCGCGGGCGGAAAATCCCCGGCCAGATCGACATCCGTGAAGGTCACGGCCAGCTTATGAGCGGCCGGAAGAGACCCGGCCGCCTGGCTGACCGCATAATCACGGAGCCGATCGAGGCAGCCGTTGCGATCGCCGTCGGAGTTGGCGCTGCTGCGGATATCCGTGAATTTTTCCGGTTCGAAAAAACCACTTCCGCCGATGCTTTCGGGAGAGTCGGAGCCGCCCGCAAGACGAGTCCGGCCGCCACAAGCCCAAGGGTGGTGAAGAGAAGCCGATAGGTTTTCATGGTAATGGATTTTCTTTGTTTCGACCATAGACGGAACCCGGGGGGGCATGTTCCCTTCACAAACATTAAAGTTTTGAAAGAATCGGGCACGGCCGGTCGGGCTCTCCTCTCCAATCCAAAAGTCACCGACGCGAGGGGCCATACCCGGCAGGGACGTCTCTCCGAGACGTCCGTCAGAGCGTTCCGAAGCCACCCAACGATTCATCGTCTGCCCGCGCGGACGTCTCGGAGAGACGTCCCTACCGGGCACGAATTTGTCTTACTCTGCTATTGGGCCGCCGCCGCGATGGTCACGATGACAAACTTGCTCGTGGGCGTGTTGCTCTTGGCCGCCACGCTGTCGATCGGAACGAGCACGTTCGCCTCGGGAAAATACGTCGCCACGCACCCGCGCGGAATCCGATACGGTGCCACCATGAAGCTGCGGGCGACGCGCTCCACGCCGCCAAACCGATTCGTCAGGTCCACATACTGACCCTGCTGCAGTCCGGCCTCGCGCATGTCCTCCGCATGCATGAACACCACGCGCCGGCCGCCGAAGACGCCGCGGTACCGATCATCGAGCCCGTAGATCGTGGTGTTGAATTGATCGTGTGTCCGGATAGTCATCATCACGAACTCGCCCGGGAAAAATTTCCGCCGCGGAATCGGCGCGACCGTAAAGTTGGCGCGGCCCGTGGGCGTGCGCCATTCCCGGCGATCGCGCGGCGCGTTGGGCAAATAGAACGGGCCCGTCCGCGCGCGTCGGTTGTAGTCGTCGAAACCGGGGACGACGCGGGCGATGCGGTCGCGGATTAAATCGTAGTTACCCTCCCATTTTTCCCACGGCACACTGTTGCCCACGGAACGCCGGTCGGAGACCGGCGCTACTCCAAACACCGCGCTGGCCAGGCGGCAGACGATCGCGGGCTCGCTGAGGAGTCGGGGCGAAGCGGGGGTCAGTTTGCCGCGCGATGAGTTGATGATGCCCATCGAGTCCTCGGTCGTGACAAATTGTTCGCCGCCCGCCTGAGGGTCGCGTTCGCTGCGGCCCAGACAGGGCAGGATGAGGGCGGTACGGCCCGTCACCAGATGGGATCGGTTGAGCTTCGTCGCCACGTGCGCCGTAATTGAGCAGCGCCGCAGCGCCGTGGCGGTGTACTCGGTATCGGGCGTCGCCGAGAGAAA
Source organism: Opitutaceae bacterium (assembly GCA_947474995.1). Taxonomy (GTDB): domain Bacteria; phylum Verrucomicrobiota; class Verrucomicrobiia; order Opitutales; family Opitutaceae; genus ER46. The sequence goes on from CANJNJ010000006.1 coordinate 9,029, forward strand.
ATTTCCCCCAAGGGCGAGGAAGACGCTGACCCGTCCATCGTGCATCGCGCGAATCGTGTCCACGGTGTCGAAGCCGGCGCCGCGCGGCGACTTCATCCCAAATTCCGCATCGAGCCGGTCGAGCCACCAGCCGGGCATCTTTTCAAAGATGCCCATCGTCCGATCTCCCTGCACGTTCGAGTGTCCGCGCACCGGGCACGGCCCCGCGCCGGGCCGGCCGATGTTGCCGCGGAGGAGCAGGAAGTTGACGATCTGCTGGATCGTTTCGACCGCATTGGGCTGCTGCGTCAGCCCCATGGCCCAGCAGCAAATCGTCGCGCGCGAACCCATCGCAATGGTTGCGGCCGCCGCGATGTCGCTCCGGGCCACGCCGCTTTCCGCGACGATGGTGTCCCAATCGGCGGCACGCAAATCCGCCGCGAGCGTTTCGAAACCGTGCGTGTGCGCCGCGATGAATTCGTGATCGAACACGCTCCCGGGGGCGCTTTCCTCCGCGGCGAGCATCTCTTTCATCACGCCCTTGAAGAGCGCCAGGTCGCCGGCAATGCGCGGCTGCAGCCACAGGTCGGCGAGCCGCGCCCCATCGCCGGCCAGCGTCGACAGCGCCTTCAGGGGATGCAGAAAATCCTGCGGGTTCTTGAAGCGCTCCGTGCCGATTTCGGGCAACGGGTTGATGGAAACGATTTTCGCCCCGCGCGCCTTGGCGGCTTCGAGGGCGGCGAGCATTCGCGGGTGATTGGTGCCGGGATTCTGGCCCACGACGAAGATCGCGTCGGCCCGTTCGAAGTCCTCGAGTTTCACGGTGCCCTTGCCCATGCCGATGGTTTCAGAGAGGGCGACGCCGCTCGACTCGTGGCACATGTTGGAGCAGTCGGGCAGGTTGTTCGTGCCAAACAATCGGGCGAAAAGCTGCCAGAGAAAAGCCGCCTCATTGCTGGTGCGGCCGGAGGTATAGAACGCCGCGGCGTCCGGGGTCGGCAATGCGTTTAGTTCGCGGGCCATCAGCGCAAACGCGTCGTCCCAGTGGATCGGAGCATAATGGGTGGCGCCCGGTGCCAGTACCATCGGCTCGGCGAGCCGGCCCTGCGCGTTGAGCCAGTGGTCGCTTTGGGACGCGAGTTCCGCGACGGAATGCGCGGCAAAAAACTCGCGCGTGATCCGCCGCGACGTAGCCTCGTCCGCGACGGCTTTGGCCCCGTTTTCACAAAATTCAAACACGTGCCGGTTCGTATCGGGGCTGGGCCAGGCGCAGGACTGGCAGTCGAAACCGCCCTGTTGGTTGACCTCGAGGAGCGCCCGCGTCCCACGCACGACACCCATCGCACCCAGCAACCGGGCGGTCTGGCCGACGGCGGTCAGGCCGGCCGCGGCGGAACTGGCCGCGGCGAGACGAGGCGCGACACGCTCGAGTGGCGGTTGCGCGGAAGGGGGCGTTTCAGGCATCGGCGAAACGTGGCGAGATCCAGGGCGCGATTCAATACCGCTGGGGGCGACAACGGGGCTGTTTCTGGGGGAGGTGGTCAGTAGGCCAGCTTCGGCGGAGCGCGGCGCTCCTTAGAATCCTTGCGAGATTGAATGATTCCTTGATGCGAGTGGAAGCGAAGCATTTCTTCGTCCTAGCGCCACGACCGTTGCCCGCCGCCCAACTTTTGTCCCCGCCTCATGTCGTCAGAGCCGTTCAGGCCCGCCGAATCCGAGATTGCCCATGTGCTCTTCATGGATCTCGTGGAATTTTCGCGGCTCCCCATGCAGGACCAGACACGGTTAATCAGCCGGCTGCAGGAGTTGCTGCGGGCCAATCCCGATTTTCAGCGGGCCGAGGCCAACCACGACTTGATTCGATTGCCGACGGGCGACGGCATCGCGCTGGTCTTCTTTCGCGACCCCGAGGCGCCGGTGCGCTGCGGTCTCGACGTCGCCCGCGCCGCCCGCGGATTTCCGCAGATGAAGCTGCGCATCGGCATCCACAGCGGTCCGGTGCACCGCCTCGCGGACATCAATGCCAATGCCAATGTGGCCGGCAGCGGCATCAATCTCGCGCAGCGGGTGATGGACGCAGGCGATTCCGGCCACATCCTGCTCTCGAACAGCATCGTGCTGATTCTGCACCAGGTCGGAGGCTGGTCCGAGTATCTGCGCGACCTCGGCGAATATGACGTGAAGCACGGCCAGCGCCTGCACCTCTACAATCTGTACCGCGACGGGGCGGGCAACCGCAACCGGCCGACCAGGCTGCGGACCGCTGCCGTCCCGGTCCGGGCGGCCGGAGTGAAGGTGGCGCTGCTCTACAAGCGCAACGTCGAGCAGGATGAACAGCTGGTGCGGCTGATCGAGGAGCGCCTCGTGGCGAAAGGCTACGACGTCTTCATCGATCGGCACCTGACGATCGGGGTGGATTGGTCGCGGGAAATTGAAGGCGCGATCCGCCGGGCCGACGCGGTGATTCCCCTGCTGTCGGAAGCGTCGATCCAGAGCGACACGATCACGTTCGAGTTGGAGAAGGCCGTCGAGGCCGCCCGGGAGCACCAGGGTCGGCCGCGGCTCCTGCCGGTGCGCATCAAATACGAGGGCAAACTTCCACCGGCGCTCGCCGGCCATCTCGATGCGGTAGAGTACACCCTGTGGCAGGGCCCCGAGGACGACGAACGCCTGGTCGCCGACCTGCTCGACGGGCTGGCCAAGGTCCAAGCGGAGTCAACCGCGGCGATGCCCGAACCGGCGCCGCCGACCGGGACGCCGCGCCGCCGCTCGCCCGTCGCCTGGCTGGCCGCGGCCACGATGGCGGTCGCCTTGCTCGTGTTTTGGTTGGGGGAGCGCCAGGGCTGGTTGTCCTTCGGCGGGATCGCGCTCGGCACCAAACAACTGGCGGTGCTGCCCTTTACCCACATCGGGGGAGCCGCCGGTAACGACGCCCTCAGCGACGGCCTATCAGAGACGATCACGTCGCAGCTGACGCAGCTCGAGCAGTTTCAAACCTCGCTGCTGGTTGTGCCCATGGCCGAAGTACGGAAGGAGGCGATCGGCACGCCCAGCCAGGCCCGGACGGTTTTCGGTGTGACCGTCGCGCTCACCGGCAGCGTCCAGCGCGAAGCCAGCAACGTGCGCGTCAACGTGAGTCTCGTCGACACGAAGACACTCCGGATTCTGCGGAGCGCCACGCTGGACAGCGCGCCCACGGAATTTTATCGGCTGCAGGATCGCGTGGCCGCCCAGGCCGCGGAATGGCTGGGACTGAAAGTTCCCGCCGAAGCCCGACGCGCCCTGGCGTCCGGCCGGACCACGGCGGGCCCCGCGTATGAATTGTACCTCCGCGGCGTCGGGGAACTGGCCCGGCGGGATCTCGCCGGCAATCTCGAGACCGCGATCGTGCATTTGCAGCAGGCGCTGGTCAGCGACCCGCGTTACGCTCTGGCCCACGCCGCGCTCAGCGAGGCGTTTTGGCGGAAGTACGAGGAAAACAAGGACACCCAGTGGCTGGAGGAGGCACGCCAGAGCTGCAACACGGCGCTGAAACTCGACCCGTTGCTGCCGTCGGCCCACGCGACGCTGGCGTTGATCATGACCGGGGCCGGCCAGTACGAGCAGGCCGTGGCTGAATCCCAGGAGGCGCTCCGGCTGGATCCGCTGAACGCCGATGCCACGCGCTCGCTCGCGCGGGCCTACGGACGCCTCAACCGCCCGGCGGAAGCCGAGGCGGCCTATCAACGGGCGATCGATCGCCATCCCGGCAACTGGCTCTACCACACCGAACTGGCCGGCTTCTACTATCGGAACGGCCGGCACGCCGACGCGGAAAAATATTTTCTCAAGGTGACGGCCCTCACGCCCGACAACCCCGGCGTCTACCGCAACCTGGGCGGCCTTTACATCGAAATGGGCCGCTATGACGACGCCGCAACCGTCTTGGGAAAATCGCTCGCGTTGAAGCCCACGCCGGCCGCCCATTCCAACCTCGGCACGCTGCGGTTCCTGCAACACCGCTACGCCGAATCAGCGCGCCTGTTCGAGCTGGCCGTCGCCGTAAAACCGGGCGATTTCGTCTTGCTCGGCAATCTGGCCGACGCGCTCCGCTACCTTTCGGCCCGCGCCGGAGAAGCGCCCGTGCTCTACGAAAAAGCGATCCGGCTCGCCGAAGGAGCTCTGGCGGTAAACTCCAAGGATGCCGGGGCCCGGGCCAGCCTGGCGTTGTATCACGCCTTCAGCGGGGAAAGTGCGCAGGCCATGACCGAAATCGAAGCGGCGCTGCGACAAGCTCCGGCGAGTCCACCCATCCTCTTTAATGCCGCGCTGGTCTACGAGAGGGCCGGCCAGCGCGATCGCGCCCTCGCCGCGCTGGGGACGGCGATGGCCGGAGGCTACACGCGCAGCGAAGCGGAGAACCACCCGGACTTAGAGAGCTTGCGGAAGGATGTCCGGTTTGCTCCGCTTTGGGCCCGACTTTCAGCGGAAAAGCTCTCCCGCCCCTAAACCAACGCCCCCCCATGCCCGCACCCCAAAAAAAAATCACCCTGCCGAGGATCTCGAGAAAACATTATTCAACCTCCATCGTAATCAGCAATTACGCCGGCGGCCCCCCGTTCAAGTACGTCGATCAGGATGGGGTCGAAGTGCCAAGTGCACGGGTTCAGAAGAACAGCAAGGTGCGTTGGACCACCAGCCCTTCTGTCCCATTTGCCCTCATCTATACCGCTGACGTGACCACCACGGCAGGCGAACGGGTCTTTCAATCGAACAATAAGAATGAGGTCATCGTCCCAGTCAGAGGGAAGAAAGTCGGCGGGGACCCCAGCAACACGTACGAGTATGTCGCGGTGGCGCTGAAGGGGAAGAAGCTGAAGATCCACGATCCGCAGGTGATTATCGACGATTGAGCCGCCCGGCTGGCAGCGATCCGACCGATCCGCGCCGGAGTTTCGCGCAATCGTTTTCCTTTTTCCCTCACAGCAGTATCGTGGGTCTGCCCCATGTTTACGAACCTCCTTCATCTCATCGACGGACGCCCGCCCCACGGCGCGGACCACAACGCATTCGTCGAGGAAGTCCAGGTGCACGAAGGCGAGCCGCGCAATCCCCGGCTCGAGCGTATCATCCTGATCTGCTGGGTGCTGATCGCCATCAAACACGTGGCCATCATCTGGGCGGTCTCGCGCTATCATGTGCCGTTTCACCAGCTCTGGGTGAATTTTCCGACCTGGCTGCTCGGCGTGCTGGCGACGGGAATTTATTACTGGCGCGTGCGAAAATCCCCCCGCGTGAAGTAGCGCCGGCCTCCGCCCCGCTTCGACGTTCAAGCCGGTAATTAATTCAGGAGCCAAGAAGCCAGGAGTCTTTCATGGCTTCTGAATTTGTCCTGGGCTTTTGTGCTTTGGCGGCGATCGGCCCAGCTTCAATCCCAGCGCTTGTCTCCTTTCGCCGATTCACCAACTTCCTCCTCATGCCTATTGTTCCCGGACTGCGCAGTTGTTACACCAAGGTCGGTCGCATTTTCTATTTCGGCCGGATGCTCGACAAGATCCGCCTTCACGCCGCGGGGAAATTGCCCGAGGCGGAGTACGCCGCCAATCTCGGCAAAGGCTTCGACGGCCGCACGTGCAGCTTCCTCCGCGTCAACTATGATGAACTCAAGGCGAAGGTCCTCACCGGCGGACTCTCCGACGAGCAACTCCTCGCGTGGGCGGATCAGCACGGCGGCTCACGCAGCGACGAGGATTGTGAGATTTGGAACAACTTCATGATGAAACGTTGCTGGCGGGATGAAGGAGCCGCCCTCCTCGCCCGCCGCATCCAGGAAAGCGGCTTGGAGGGAAAGCCCATCCTGGCGATGTTCGACTACATCGACTTTGATGAGGGGCGTGACCCGGTCGCGACGCGCGCCTGGGAAGCGCTCGTCGCGCAGAAGCCCAAGTGAGTTTCCGGGTGGCCGATGAATCCTGAGGCAGCCAAACGCTTTCGGCTGCTGGCCAGCATCGTGAGCGTCGTGCTCGTTGCCGCGCTGCTCGCCGCCGGTTGGTTTTATACGCGGATGCGTGCCAGTCTGCCGCAGCTCGACGGCGGCGCCAAGGTCTCCGGCCTCGCGGCCGCGGCTACTCTCGCGCGCGACAGCCTGGGGGTTCCGACCATTCACGGGGAAAACCGCCTCGATGTCTCCCGCGCCCTCGGCTGGCTCCACGGTCAGGACCGCTTTTTTCAAATGGATCTGCTCCGGCGCAGCCCGGCGGGCGAATTGGCCGAGCTCTTCGGCCAACGCGCCGTGCCCCGCGATCGGGCGTTTCGCATGCATGGCTTCCGAAAGATTGCCGAAAAAGTGGTCGCCGCGCTCCCGCCCCAGCATCGCGCGATCGTTGAGGCGTACACGGCCGGAGTGAACGCCGGCCTGACGGCCTTGGGCGAACGACCCTTTGAATATCTCGTGCTGCGCACCCGGCCCCAGCCGTGGCGGGTCGAGGATTCCGTGCTCGTCATCTACGCGATGACCATCGACCTCCAAGATGAGACCGGCAGTTACGAGCAAGCTCTCATGACGCTGCGGGATCAGCTTGGAACGGAAGCGCTGGCGTTTTTCGCCCCAGCGCAAACGCCCGCCGATGCCGCGCTCGACGGCAGCACGGGACCGGTGGCGGCGATCCCCGGCCCGAAGGTGCTCGACCTTCGAGCGGCGAAAGCGGCCGACGCCAAGCCCACACCCCCGCGGCCGGCCCTCACATCGACGTTTCCCTTTCCCACCCGCGATCCCGAGGCCGTGCTCGGATCCAATGCGTTTGCGCTCGCCGGATCGCATACGGCCAACGGCGCGGGGATGCTCGCGAACGACATGCACCTGAATCTGGCGGTGCCGAACATCTGGTATCGCGCCTCGCTCGAATTTCCCGGCCACAAGATTACCGGCGTCACCCTGCCCGGCGTTCCGGTCGTCGTGGCCGGCAGCAACGGCCGGGTCGCGTGGGGATTAACCGACGCTTATGCCGACACGGGCGATCTGGTGGTGGTCGAGGCGAGTGGATATTATGACATGTATCCCACTCCCGGGCAGCGGGAGCTCCTGGAAATTGAGATGCGTCCGGAAACCATTCACGTGACGGGCGGAGATGATGTAACCGTCAAGTACCCGTGGACCATCTGGGGACCCATCGTGGGAACAAACGAGCGGGGCAAATCGCTCGCCTATCACTGGACGGCGCACGACCCCGCGGCGACCAATCTCGAATTGATCGCGATGGAAGACGCCCATGACGTGGCCGAGGCGCTCCGCGTCGCCCAGCACAGCGGAATGCCGGCGTCGAACCTCGTTGTGGCCGATCACGACGGCGCCATCGCCTGGACGATCGCCGGCCGTCTCCCCAAACGGGTCGGCTACGATGGCCAACTGCCCGTCAGCTGGGCCTTCGGGGATCGACGATGGGACGGCTACTGGCCCGCCAATGAGGTGCCTGTGGTCGCGAGCGCGGTCGCGGCGACGAACGCCCACCCACCCTCCAACGCGCTTGTCCCGGCGCTGGCGGGAAGAATTTGGTCGGCCAATCAACGCATGCTCGGAGGCGAAGGACTCCGGCGCATCGGCGACGCCGGCTACGCCCGGCCGTATCGCGCCGCGCAAATTCGCGACGGCCTGGCCCCACTCGAAAAAGCCACGCCGCGCGATCTGCTCGCGATTCAGCTCGATGACCGCGCATTGTTCCTCGCGCCCTGGCGCCAACGGCTGCTCGACACGCTCACCCCGCCTGTCATCGCGGCGAAAAAATCGCGCGCGACGCTCCGGGAGCTGGCCGAGAAATGGGACGGTCACGCGAGCATCGATTCGGTGAGCTACCGGCTGGCGCGGGAATATCGCACGGCCGTCTACGCCCGCATCTTTCCCGCCATCTTTGCCTCCTGTATCGCGGCGCTGCCGGACTTTCACTGGGAGCGACTGCCGCTCGAAAGCGCGGTGTGGACCCTGATCCGGGAAAAGCCCGCGCATCTGCTCAACCCGGAATTCACCTCGTGGGACCAACTGTTGGTCGCCGCGGCCGACGACGTGGTGACATCACTCGATCAGCAGGGCGTCGCCTTGCGCAGTGCGAAATGGGGCCAGCGCAACAAGGCGCGCATCCAACATCCTTTCGGGGCCGTGTTTCCCAGGGTGTTCAGCTGGCTCAACCTGCCGGCCGATCCGCTGCCAGGCGACGCTGACCTGCCGCGCGTGCAAGGTCCCTCGCACGGGGCGAGCGAACGCTTTGTCGTGTCGCCCGGCCACGAAGCCGAGGGATATTTTCATATGCCCGGCGGTCAGAGCGGGCACCCGTTTTCGCCGTTCTACCGCGCCGGCCACACCGCCTGGGCGCGCGGCGAGCCGACGCCCTTTCTGCCGGGGAAAACGGAGCACACGCTGACGTTGAGTCCGCCGTAGATTCCGCCGGCAGGCGCGACCAACGGCAGGCGTTTTCTTCGATACTGCCGGCCGGGCGACAACTTTACCGACGCCGGCCAGAGACCGGCGCTACTTCAAGGCGGTCGGTCCGGTTTATCGTTGAGCCGCGCGGCGCTTCGGCGCTTTCTGGCTCCATCGCGAGATGAAGAAAAAGAAGCGCAGCTACACGGTGTACCTCGGCGGCGAACTCTTCTCCCTGAAACACCTCATCGGCAACGCGTGGCTGGGCGAGGCGATCTACGAAAAATCCCACGGCAAGTTTCGCTGCCTGCTGCCCCAGGATTTCGTGCATCTGCGCGGCCGCAGCAGTTACAGCATCCGCGATTGCAACCTGCTCGCCCTCGCGGCCTGCGATCTCGGGCTGTTTCATTTTGACGGCACCGAACTCGACAGCGGCACGGTGGTGGAATTCATGTTCGCCAAGTTCGCCGACATGCCGGCGGTGCTGGTCCGGACCGATATTCGCAACGCCGGTGACTACCGGGACGAGCCCTGGAACCTGATGGCCAGTCATTTTCCGCGGACCAGCAGCGTCATTGTGCCGAGCCTCTTCGATTATCGCAGCACCTTGCACCGCCGGCACCGGCGCATGGACGACGCGATGCGCCTCGCCGGCCAGCACAGTTCCGCGGCGGCCCAGCCCGTCTGCGAACGCGTGGCCGCGCAAATCATCCGGGCGTTCGAGCGACTGCTGCAATCCGAGCCCGTGTTGCCGAAGCACCTCCGCGAGGAAACCTACCAGTGGCTCGCGCTCCTGCCCGCCTTGCAGGGAAACAAGAAGGAGCTGCGCAAGGAATTTGAGGGCTATCTCGAGCGAAAAGTGGAGCGGGGACTGCTGTGAGACGATGTCCAAGTGCGCCCTTTGTTTGTCCTTCTGCGCGCCAGCGAAGAATCCACGCAAACTGAGCAACGTACCGTATGGATTCTTTGCTGCGCTCAGAATAACAGCCCTTTTTCAGTTTCCTCGTTTTCCGCTTTTCCAATTTTCCGCTTTCCGCCTTTTCCGATTTTTCCGCCTTTTCCCTCATGCCCATTCACATTCTCGATCATCCGCTCGCGGCGCACATCATCACGCACCTGCGCGACAAGACCACGAAGCCGGCGACGTTTCGCACCCTGTCTTACCAGATTGGCCTGCTGCTGGCGATTGAGGCGACCAACGGGATCGAGACCGTGTCGAAGGAAATCGACACGCCGCTCGAGCGGGTGCAGGGCCGGGTCCTGACGCATCAGCCACTCGTCGTCGTGCCGATCCTGCGCGCCGGACTCGGCATGGTGCAGCCCTTCACCGATATCTTTCCCGATGTGAGCGTGGGTTATGTCGGGCTGGAACGGGATCACGAGACCGCCAAAGCCCGAACCTACTATTGCAAGCTCCCGCCGCTCGCCGGCCGGCAGGTCTTCATCGTCGATCCCATGCTCGCCACCGGCGGCTCGGCCGTTTCGGCGTTGACGGCGGTGAAGAATGCCGGGGCCGTCAACCCGACCCTGGTTTCCATCGTCAGCTCGCCGGAGGGTGTCGCCGCCGTGGAAAAAGGTCATCCCGGCACCGTGATTCACACGGCCGCGTTGGATCGGGAACTGAACGCCCGAAAGTACATCCTGCCCGGCCTCGGCGATTTTGGGGACCGGCTGTATGGGACGTAAGGCGGCGACGGCTGGCGTTTGGGTTGGTCGTCCCGCCTTTAGGCGGAATCGGATTCATCAGGAGCCGATTGGGATTCGCCACCGTGCGGGAAATTTATCCGCCTGAAGGCGGAACGACCAACACCCCCTCGGTCGTTTACTTCGCCGCTTCGATCTGCGCTTGCAGTCGCACGAACGATTCGCGCTCCTCGTCGGTGCTCGCGATGCGCAGGCCGTGATGCACGAAAGCGGCGGCCGCATCCTGAAAGCCGTAACGCGCGTTGAGCCCGGCCGCCCGCAGCGCCAGCGCGGGGCGGCGCGGAAACAACCGGACCCCTTCGTCGAGCACTTGCAGATGGCCCCGCGACGGCGCGCTCGCCGAGTGGGCCCACGCCTCCGCGATGAGCTCGTAAACTTCGGGCAACGGCGGCTCCTGCCGGCGGGCGGCAAACAACGGGGTCAGCACGGAGGCGAGTTGCTCCGGCGCGAGCTGGAAGTCGGCTCCTGTCGGGCTTCCGCCCAGTTCGGCCAGGCGCAGTCGCGCCAGTTCGTACCAGGCTCGCGGCCGCATGGAACCGCCCTGCGCAGCGGCTTCGAGATACGCTCTGGCCTGCGCCGCGTTGCCGGCATCGCTTTCGCATAATCCCAGCACGGCCAGCAGTCGGGGATCCCTCACCTCGCGCTCGTAGGCATGCCGCAGCGTGCGGCGGGCCTGCTCGAGATATTTGGCGCTTAGCTCGGGGGACGTCCGGGTCACGAAGGCGATTTCCATCCGCTCCCAGTCGCCCTTGATCCGGCCGATTTCCGCCTCGCTCGCATCGCGCAACGCGAGCTTCGGCAGCCGGGCGAGATGCGCCGGGCGAAAATGCATCGTGCCCTTCACCGCCACCGGACGGTAGGCGGTCAGTTCCGCGAGTGCGGTCGGCCAATCGAGGCCGAGGCAGGCGGTGAACAGCTCTTCCGAAGCACCTTCGATCGCGCAGCGCTCGACGAATTTCCAAAATCCGGCCCGCCGTGGCGCATCGCGTCCATCCAGCGCCCACCGCATCAGCAGATCCGCCTGCGCCCGCCACAACGCCACCGGTTCAACGCCTGCCGCCGCCGGCAGCGGCGGCACCACTCCCGCAAAAAAATCCGCCAGCGGGAACAGCGGCACCGCCGTCTTCGGATCCTTCTTCAGCGCTGACGTGGCGGCGGCCGACAGCCACTCCATCGGTTCCACCGCCAGCTCATTGCCGTCGAATTTTACCCGCCCGTAAACCGACAGGAAGCCGCTCAGGAACCAAATCGGCAGCGCTGGCAGCCGGCTTTTCGCGAGATAGGAAACGTAATCCGTGGTCAGCGCGAGGTGCTCGGGATCAAAATTATCGCCGCGGACGATCATAAAAATCGTCATCGCATCCACGTCCCACAGCCGGAGGTTGGGGAGGAAACTGTACCGCGGGCTGGCGTTGACCATGGCGATGCCGCGGCGCCCAATCGGCACGATGGCTTCGACCGGCGGAATCTCCGGCGCCGTGCGCAGCAGGCGGGCGATGACCTCGCGCGACGCTGCGGGCTGGAGTTCCTCGTCGAACAGGATGACAGCCTTCGGCACGGCCAGTTTAAATTGCAACGGCTCCGGGAGAATTTCCGCGAGTAACTGGTGCAGCCGGTAGTGCGCCTCCAGGACGCGCTGGGTCGTGCCGTCGGCCGAGCGCGACAGAATTTCAAAGCCCCCGCCCTCCGCGTAGCGCCACGGCCGGCCCTTGATCGCGTCTTCAACGATAAACGGCGGGAGCGCGACCGGCTGATCCGCCGCCGGTTCGCCGGCGACGCTGATGGACGGCAAACCCAGCGCGAGGCCGGCAAGCAGAAGAAACGGGGACCGGGGGTAACTCATCGAGCGAGGCGCAGTGTGCCCGCGCGCAGCAAGGCGGGCAAGGCCGACGGAGGAGGCCCGAGAGCCAGCGGAGGCCGGGCCAAGTTCGTTCGTGCTGCGTTTTGGTTCCGCCGGCCACGCCGCAGAACACGCGACCCACCGTTTACGATGATCGCACCGGGTGGGCCGGCCACTCCGTGCGCGGCCAATCCCGTGGCGCCCAAAGGCTGGCATGAACTTTAACCACACTCGAAACGGTCGGCTTGCTGGGGACGCGGCGCCCTCGCCGCGTCGAAATGAGCAAGAACCGCGACGAGGGCGTCGCGGCCCCAGTGAAGGTGGGGCGAAAGCGCCTGACAGACTTCAGGTCACTTTCGACGCCGGTCCCGTGGTCGCGAGGCCGGCGCTACCTTGGGCGAGTTTTCGGCCGAGTCCGGGAACCGACCTTCGCGTTACGCGATCTTCGGCACGACGAAACCGGACCGATAGTCGCGACTCAGCAGGTGATTCGCCGCCTTGGAAAACTCCCCGGTGAACGTCGCGGACTTGGCGTCGAGCCCCAGCGCCACGCCCAGCGTCAATTCCTTGACGTCGATCTTGTTGGCGCCGAGGTGATCGACCATCCGGCCGCAGGCCTCGGCCAATCCGGCGTCGCCCTTGACCCGCTCGCGCAATTCGCCCGGATTCGTCGCTTTCCCCACTTGGTGCGAGAGATTCCCCAAATGGCAGAGCGCGCTGGAAATATTGCCCTGCTCGATCGGACCGTAGAGATCCGCCGTCTTCCGGCTGTGGATGACGTCGATGAAGTTCTGCATGTGGCGATCCTTGCCTTTGAACTGCTTCACGACCTTGCCCTTTTTGTCGTAGGCGGTCGCCGTGAAATACTCGGTCGTCACCACGCTGCCGCCTTCACATTCGACGACATTGCCGACTGACACCTGCGTGTCCCGGTAGCCGTCCATCCCGCTTTCCTTCGGCGAAGCGCCGGTGAGGGTGGTCGCTTTGACGTCCGCCGCGCGGGGCAATCCGCGCACTTCGAAAATCAACGGCGCCGTCGCGTAGTCATGCACCACCACCTGCGTGTTCGGCGTCTCGCCGTCATCAACGTAGCCGAGCCGGCCGCCGACGCTCATCGTCTGGCGGGGCAGGCCGGTTTCACCGAGGAACCAACGGGCGACGTCCATCTGATGAATGCCCTGGTTGCCGACATCGCCGTTGCCGTAGGCGTAGATCCAATGCCAGTCGTAGTGCACCGGGCCATTCTTCGAAAAATTCCGATGCGGCGGGACGAGCGGCGCGGGACCCGTCCAAAGATCATAATTGATCGAAGCCGGCACGGCCACGGGGCCGGTCACTTTGCCGATGCTGGGACGGTACTTGAAGCAAAAGCCCCGGGAGGCCGTGATTTTTCCGAGGTTGCCCGCCTGCACCCACGCCACCGCTTCGCGCAGGCCTTCGCCCGAACGGATCTGCGTGCCCGCCTGGACGATACGGTTGCTGTACTTCGCCGCCGCCGCCACGAGTTGATTACCCTCCCAGATGTTGTGTGAAACCGGCTTCTCCACGTAGACATCCTTGCCCGCCTGCAACGCCCAAATCCCGGCCAAAGCATGCCAGTGGTTCGGCGTCGCGATCGTCACCGCATCGATGTCCGGGGACGCGAACACTTCCCGCATGTCGGTGTAAGTCTTCACCGTGACCCCCTTGGCCTGGAGCTCTTGTTTCCGCTTCGCCAGCACGTCCGCGTCGGGATCACAGAGCGCCACAAGCCGTGCGCCCTTGGCGGCCAGGAGGCTGCTGATGTGGCTCTTGCCGCGGCCATTCAGCCCGAGTACGGCCACGCGGATTTCGCTGTTGGCGCCAGCGACCTGGCCCCAGGAACGAGCGCTGAGCGCGACGCCAGCGGCGGCGAAAGCGGATGTTTTGAGAAAGGTGCGGCGGGTGAGGTGGTTCATGGGGAAATCAGGGATGGTGATTCAAGGCGCTCGGTCATTCTGACCAAAGCGAAGTTCCCGAGCGAAACGACAGGGCGCTAATCCATGCGATCCGCAACCCGGCCAGGTGGATTCTTCGCTAGCGGTCAGAATGACAAAGAAAAAGGGGGTTAAAAACATCTCCTTGGAGAGAACTCGTTGTCACTTGCCGGCCGCGTACTCGGCGTAACGGGCAGCGAGCTTCGCGGCTTTTTCGTCGCCGGTGTGGAAGTAAACCCGGTAGCGCATCGTGAGGCTGCCGCCCGCGGGCACGGTGTAGTCACCCTTGTGCGGTTCCTTTTCGAATTCCTTTTCGTAATCGTGCCAGCCGAAGGGATTGGCTCCGAACAGACCGTAGTCCCGCGCCATCCACCACGTCGGGTGCCGGAGATTTTGCGGGTGGTCGAATATCGCCACGCCGTAGGTCTTGCCGTTGTGCTCCGCGTGATAATCACACCAATCGGCGCGTTTGCCCCAGGCCGCCGCATCGCGATCGCCCTTCGCGGTCACGATGTGCCCGCTGCCGCCGGTTTCGACGCCTTTCACTTTGTGCGGCATCGTCATCCATTGGGCCAGCCGGGTGGCAAACGTGCCGTCCTTGTTGTCGCCAAATTCCAGCGGGGCATCCGGCTTGGCCTGCAGCGTGATTTCAAAATCGATGAAATTTCCGTCCGGGCCGGAATGAAAGCGGAGCGTGCGCTCATCGGTGCAGATCAGCCGGTGATCGGGTGCCACCCAACGGTTCCGCGAGCGAATAATCCCCACCGGGCCGCTGGTCGTCTCGACGAGCGTCGCGTGTTCGGACCGGCCCTTGTCCTTTGGCGACTTTCCGACGTCGCCCGTCCCCTCGTTCCAAAAATCAACTCCGCTCATCATGCTGTGCGCAAACCACATTGAGCGGTGCCACGGGTGGTCCGTGTCGTCGCCCGCGGTCTGCTTCATCGGGAAATCACGGGTAAGCGACGTTCCATCCGGCGCGAGGATGGGATAACAATACGGCCGCGACGCACCATCGGCAAAAACGTATTCGGTGAAAAGCTGGCCGCCAATTTCGACCCGCACACGGTCAAAAACGCGGGTCAGGGTGACGATGGGAGCGGCCGAAGCGGCGTTAAGCACCGCGACCGGTGTCCCCAGACAGGCCAGCGCCAGCAGAAACGAGAGACGGGGTTTCATCGTTCGGCGAGCACAACAACCCGCTGGGGCCGCGGCAATCGCAAATCCGCCCAAGCCACCAGCGCCGGGGTTTCTCCCCTTCTTGCAAGCGCCCCGACCCCGGGAATATGGAACACCTGCAAGAAAGCGAGAGGCCCCCCCGCCAGCGGCGGTGCGGCGGCATCACCCTCCACTACAAAACAAATCGGCCCCATCCGAGGATGAGGCCGTCAGGGAGCGGAATCGCTTCCGCCGAAATAATTCGGCTTACTTCCAATTCAGCGCCAAGCGCGTGAAGTAGCCGGTGTCGAGCTTCTCGACGCCGCGACCCGGCCGGCTGTTGTAGTCGTTGCTGACGCCAAAGCGCAGCTTCCACATCGTGCTGGCCAGCGGTAGCTCGAGGAAACTTTCGTGGGTCGCGCGATAGTTCCCCGTGTCTGCGAACGACGGTACCAACGTCAGACGATTGACGAGCGCAGCGTTGGTAAAGGTCATCGCGTGGCTCAGGCCGAAGTCCATACCGGCAGAATTCACATCAACCGTGAGCGGACTGCGGTAGTTTTCGTTCCGGAAGGAAAGACCCACGCGGCCCGTGAGGGTCTGCTTCGCGGCTTTGATGATATCATACCCGATACCGAACGCGGCGACGTCGTAGAACTGGATATCCTTGATGCGGTCGAAGCCGCCTTCATTGCGAAGATACCACGAATATTTTCCGCTGAAATTGCTCTGGTAATCGGCGCCCGCCCTGAACTGGTCGGCCGACTTCGTGCCATCCGTCACCTGCCGGTCATACGCGGTGTAGAAAACTAATTTGTCCTGGGCGCCCGCCAGCGTCGCCCGCAGGCCAGCGGCGGTGCCGAGCTGGCTCCGGTTACCCGTCTTGCCGGCAACATCCACTGACGCCTCGTAGGACCAACCCCGTTCGAGCGCCACAATCGCCGGATCCTTGCCTCCGGCCGGCCACGAGGCCGCAACTTTGTCGACCGAGGTGCTGACGCTGCCTTCGGACGCAGCGACGTTGAGGTTTCCAGCCGAACCAGAGATCTTACCCTCGATCCGCGTTCCGCTGGCCAGCCGGATCGCGACCGGGGCCTCGGTCGTAAGGGAAGTCACTTCCGACTGCTTGACCGCGATCGTGCCGGCGTAGGAAGTCTCGACCGAGACGGAACCGCCGTCGATTTTGACGACCTTGCCGACTAGCCGGGCGCCGTCCTTGGTTTCGACGACGTCGGCCGACAATTGAGCCGCGGAAATGACCGCAAGGAAAAAGGCGATTAGAGCCCCGGAAGTGGAGTGCTTATTCATGGTTAGAACGGTGGAGAAAGTGGTGAGATAAAGTGCGTCCATTTCAGGTCAAGCGTATAGTGTATTATACCTATACCGACTAGGGGTAACGCCTAGAGCCCGAAAAACGGGCTGCTCGACTCATGCGGCCCATGCGTTTTGGCTGCCGAGTTCCGCCACCGCATGTCTTCGTCCGTTCAACGCCCCAACCTCCTCGTCGCCGACCGCTGGCAAGAGTATCAACTGATGGACTGCGGCAACGGCATGAAGCAGGAGCGCTGGGGCGAGTTTACCCTCGTTCGGCCGGATCCGCAGATCATCTGGCCGCGGCACGGCGACGCCGCGCCTAAAATACTGGACCAATCAGACCGATTGGACCTATGGAAAAACTGGGACGGCTTCTACCATCGCAGCGAGCAAGGCGGCGGCAAGTGGGAGTTTCGGCGCCCCCTGCCCGACCACTGGAAGATTTCTTACGCGCCGCTGGGGCTCACCTTCAAGATTCACCCGACAGCCTTCAAGCACACCGGACTCTTTCCGGAGCAGGCGGTGAACTGGGATTGGTTCAGCGCGAAGATCGCGCTGGCGAAAAAAGCCGGCCGCGACGTCAACGTCCTCAATCTTTTCGGCTACACCGGCGCCGCCACGGTCGCCGCGGCCAAGGCCGGTGCCAGCGTGTGCCACGTCGACGCCGCCGAGGGCATGGTGAAATGGTGCCGCGAAAACGCCGCCTTGAGCGGCCTCGCCGACGCGCCCATCCGCTACATCGCCGACGACTGCCTCAAGTTTGTCCGCCGCGAACTCAAGCGCGGCCGCCGCTACGACGCCATCATCATGGACCCGCCGACCTACGGCCGCGGCAGCACGGGCGAGATGTGGAAGCTCGAGGATCACCTCTGGGACCTGCTCACCGAGTGTCGCGCCCTGCTTAGTGAGCAACCGCTTTTCTTTCTCATCAACGCCTACACCGCGCGCCTCTCCCCCACGGTCGTCGCCAATTTGCTCACCGAGTTGATGCACTCTGCTGGCCAGCCGAGCGGCGCCAAAATCACCGCCGGCGAAGTCGGCCTGCCCATCAAGAGCGACGGCAAGATACTCCCCTGCGGCATCTACGGCCGGTGGGAGAGTTAACCTCGCCGCCCCCGCCCCTTTTTCTCGCCCGACTTCCCACCAATCCGGTTTGTCATCTAATAGATGACAAAAAAACGCAGCCGTGCAGCCGCGGGACCGCGGGGGGATTAAGGGTGGGCGTATTGGGTTAGCTCGAGAATCACACCGTCGGGGTCGAGAAAGTAGGCGAGGGTCTTCTCACCCTCCTCGTGTTGCACGACGCCGACAGGAACCCGCACCGGCTCGCTGAACAGCTCGACGCCGGCGGCACGCAGTCGGACGATCATCGCGGGCAGGTCGTCCACGCGCAGGGCGATGTGCCGCAAACCGAGCGTGTTGGCCCGACTGTTGACGGACACCGTCTCACCTTTAGGCGCGACATAGCAAAGCAACTCAATCCGGGGCTCGCCGGCGGGGGCGACGACATAGGCGACGCGACCTTTCACGCCGCGGAGGCCCACGATCTTGTCGATCCACCCGCCTTCGAGGTAGGCCTCCTTGGTTTTGGCAAACCCCAGCACCTCGGTGTAAAACTTCACCGAACGCTCGAGGTCCCCGACCACGATGTTGATGTGATCAATGGCACGAATCATCGGCCCAACCTACGCCCGCGGCGGGCGGTTGGAAGTTGAAAGGTGCTTTCAATTTTCAACCTTCAACTCAACGGGCCTTTTACGGCTTTGCGCCACGCACGGCCATCACCAACACTCCGCCGATGCCTTCGCTCGCCGCAACCTACCACGCCCGTTCCACCGAACTGCTCAACCAAGCGTGGACCAATAACGCCCCCACGATCGCCCGCCTCGCTCCGATTATCGGCGCGTCGATGGCACAGGGTGGCGTCGTCCACACGTTCGGCAGCGGACACAGCGAACTCATCTCGCGCGAAATCATCGGCCGCGCGGGCGGTTTCGTCTGCGTCACCGGCGTGATCGATCCCACGGGTGGCTTCATCGAAAACCTTCCCGGCTACGGCGCGCGGCTCATCGAGCGCTACGACCGCCAATACCAACTTATCCCCGGCGAGGTCATCATCGTCATTTCGAATTCCGGTAAAAACGGCTCGCCCATCGATGTCGCCCTCTACGCGAAGCAAAAAGGCCTCACCGTCGTCGCGCTCTCGTGTCTCGCGATGTCGCGCGTCACGCCTTCGCAGCACTCCGGCGGCAAGCGGCTCTTCGAGGTGGCCGATCACGTCCTCGACAACGGTGGCGTTCCCGGTGACGCCATCGTCGAAGTGGCGCCCGGGCTGAACGCCGGGCCGACCTCCACATTGATCGGTTGTTCGGTGTTAAACTGGCTCATGCTCGCCACGATGGACTGGCTCAAGGCCAACGGCCACCCGCTCCCGGTCCTGCGCAGCCAAAACCTGCCCGGCGCGATCGAGCACAACCGCGAACTCGGCAAAAAGTACAAAGCCCGCCTCAGTCGCCAACTCGCGTAGGAAATTTGGCCCGTTTCGATTTTTGGGCTATTCATCCAATCTACTCTTCGATTCCGTGGGCCAAATTTCCTACAAAATCGGCGTCGACGGTGGCGGGACCAAGACCGAGTGCATCCTCGTTGATGCCGCCGGTGCAATCGTCGCCCGCCATCTCGCGCCCGGCTGCAACCCGAACATCGTCGGCCCCGACCAAGCCCGCCAAATCGTCACCGAGGCATTGAACGCGCTGACTTCCACTCTCAACGCTCAACCCTCAACGCTCAACTCCTCCCCCACCACCACCACCCTCCTCTGCATGTCGGGCAACCGCGGCTTCTGGCGGGAGTTCGCCGCCAGCTTGCAGGGCTTCGGCCGCGTCACCGCCATCGACGACTCCCACCCCGTGCTGGAACTCGCCACGCACGGTCAGCCCGGGTTGGTGCTGCACGCGGGCACCGGTTCGTTTGTCGCCGCCCGCGCGCCCGACGGCTCGGTCCACTACGCCGGTGGGCTGGGCTGGCGTTTCGGTGATCCCGGCAGCGGCTACGAGATCGGTCGCCGGGCGATTGCCCGCGCCCTCCTCGAGGTGCAGGGCTGGTCGGAGCCGACCGCCCTGGGCCAGGCCATCCGCGACCATACGCTGGCGAACGGCGCCGGCGACACCACCAACCTCTCGCGATTCTATTATCAGAATCCCGATCCCAATCGCGTCATCGCCGCGCTCGCCCCCCTCGTCCTCCAACTCGCCAGCGCGGGCGAGGCGACCGCCTCCCAATTGCTGGTCGAGTCCGCCAGGGAGCTCCTGCGCCTGGCCGAGGAGGTCGCCGCGAAACTATTTTCTCCGACCCGGTTGTCCGCCGTGCGCGCGGGTCTGAGCGGCCCCATCCTCACGCATCCGCTCATTCGGCAGGCCCTCGTTTCCTGCACCGCGCTTCCTCTTGCCCCCATCGAGGGCTCGCCGATTGACGGTGTCCGCCGGCTGCTCGCGCGCGAGAAATAGTTTCCCATGATTTTTTTGCGCCGCGTTCTCCTTCTTTCCGGTGCCCAAGCCCTCGCGGTCTGGGCTATGGCTATCGCGCCCGACCCGGGCGCGATAGCGTTCGGCACCGAAAAATACGTGGAGTACGACGCCGGTGACTTGCCGCTGGTGATCACCACGCCGCACGGCGGTCGACTTCGACCCGAGTCGCTGCCAAATCGCGTCGACGGGGTCACCGGCAGCGACCTCGACACCCTGGAACTCGCCCGCGCGATCGCCGGCGAATTCGCGACCCGCACCGGACACCGCGTCCATTTGGTCGCGAGCCACCTGCACCGCAGCAAGCTCGACCCCAATCGGGAAATCACGGAAGCGGCCCAGGGGAACGCCGCCGCGGAGCGCGCCTGGCGGGAATATCACGCGTTTATCACCGCGGCCACTGCCGCGGCGGCCGCCCAACACGGCTTTGCCTTCCTCATCGATCTCCACGGCCACGGCCATCCCATCCCGCGAATCGAACTCGGCTACACGCTGAACGAAGATCAACTCGGCCAGTCCGATGCGGCGTTCGACGCTTCCGGGCTCATCGCGCGCAGCACGCTGCGCGACCTCCATGCGCGGCTGGGAGGCAGCGCGGCCCAACTGTTGCGCGGCCCGGGCAGCCTCGGGGATCTATTTGCCGCGCGGGGGCTGCGGGCCGTGCCGAGCCCGGAGGAGCCGGCGCCCGGCGAAAACCCCTTTTTCGCGGGAGCCTACACGATCAAGTTTCACGCCGCGGAACCCACGACGACGAAAGTGGACGGCGTCCAAGTCGAAACCTACCGCCAAGGACTGCGCGACACCGCGGAAAATCGCGCCCGCTTTGCTACCGTGGTTGCCGAGGTGTTCACGATTTTCCTGCACGAGAGGTATCAGTACGATTTTCCCACGGCGAATTCCACCACGGCCAATAAGTAGCCGGCGGCGTTGGACCAAGTTTTTCACCATTCCCCTTGATGCCCGCGCTCGCTTCATCCTTCCCCGTTCTCACGGAAGCCGAGTGGGGCGCGCGCCAGTCGGCCCACGAGCGGCGGGTCCGCGGGTGGACGGATCCGCATCAGGCCCGGGCGGCGCGTGGCGAGAAGCATCCGGTCTACGATTTTCTCTTCACCTATTACGCGTTTCGACCGGCGTGGCTGCGGCGGTGGCACCCGGGACCGGATATAGCTCTCAGCGGCGACTCTGCGCGGGAGTTTTTGCGCCGGCCGGAGTACCGCGAAGTCCCGCTCGGCGACGGCCGAACTGCGGTTCAGTTTGACCCCTCGGCCCTGTCGGCGAACCGCCGTGAATTTGTCGGCTGGTTGCGCGACCTCCTCACGGCCACGCAAGGGCGACCGGCGTTCTTCGGCTGCTTCGGCCTGCACGAGTGGGCGATGGTCTATCGCCAGAGTCCCGAGGAATTGCGTCACAACGCCTGGCCGCTGCGATTTTCGCCCACCGAGATTGCGCAAATCGTCGAAGCGGCCCCGATCTGCTGCTCGCACTTCGACGCGTTTCGTTTTTTTACCGTCCCGGCCCGACCGTTGAACAAGCTCCAGCCCACGCGCGAGGAAAGCCCCCGGCTCGAGCAACGCGGCTGCCTGCACGCGAACATGGATCTCTACAAGTGGGCGTTCAAACTCGCGCCGTCGACGCCGGCGGAATTGATCGCCGACTGCTTTGAATTCGCCCGCGACATCCGCGAAATCGACATGCGCGCCAGTCCGTATGATTTGCGCAACCTGGGCTTCGAACCAATCGCGATCGAGACGCCGGCGGGTCGCGCCGAGTACGAACGCCACCAACGTTCTTTCGCCGCCCGAGGTGAGCCGCTGCGGACGCGGCTGATCGCATTATGCGAGCGGCTGCTCTGATCCGTTTGTAGTTCCGCCTTCAGGCGGAATCCGAGCGGCTCAAACCTTCCGCCTGAAGGCGGAACGACGAGCTCAACCGGACCCCTGCCATTAGGGGCACGTCTTCCCGTCCAGCAGCAGGATAAAAAAAGCCCCGCGCGCCCGCGTGAGAAAAGGAATCGCCGCTACTCCCACGATCCCCACCACGACCGCATTGCCCGCGCGCCAGCCCAGCTGGAAAATCTGACTGTCGCGCGCATGCCGAGCATGAAAAAATGCACCCGGCCATGAGGAATCCCTCCCCCAGCTTCGGACAATCGGCGCGCTGGAATTTCAACCAGTAGCCGTGGCCATAGGCCCCGCCGAGCAGAGCGCCCATGGCCACGATTTTCACCCAGCGATGAATCTCCTGCCAGTTGGCGCTGATGATGAGGGCGACGCCCACGGCACAAAGCACGGCACCTAGCAGGCTGATGATCGCCAGGAAGCGGGACACCGCGCCGCCTTCGCGTTCCGGATGCAGGGAGTGAAGTCTCTCCGCCTGCTCGCGCGAGATACCCGCCGCCTCGATCCAACGCGGAGATTCCTGCCGCAGTCGTGACTCGAACGACATGCGCCCAGCGACACCGCTGGTCCCAACCGACGCAAGCCTCGCCAGGCCGCCACCCGCTCCCTGCGCGCCGCCCCACGGCCAGCACCGCGACTGTCCGGGCGATTTCCCGCGACTAAGGACCATCCCGTGGTCTGCCACGGGCTTGTCCCCCGCGGGATTGCGTCGGCCCGACGGGCGCTCAAGCGTTGGCCGATGGCTGAAACCGCCCACCCCGATCCGCGGCCAACGAAGCGGAAGCCGAGTTTCCCGATCAGCCCGGATTTACGCGGCTACCTCCGGCGCTACAAACGGGAACGGGATCTGCCGATCACTTACGATCGGCTACGCGCGTTCCATGAGGTGATCCCGCTCACGGATGAGGCCGGCAAACCGACGCTTTGGGACACGGTCATCTACGACGCCCTTGAAATGCCCGCGCTCAACCAGGCGCTCAAAGAGGTCTACGCGCTCCTGCGGGTCGACGGCGATCTCTCGGTCGTCAGCCATCTCTACGTGGATCGGGTCGATTTCTGCACCTTCGGCAATTCCACGCCGTTTCGCATCCGGATCGTCAACGCCTACAATGACAATCAGGACTATTTCTACGTGAAGCAGGCCGACGCCTCCCGCGTCTACGGTCTCGAACTCGAGCATCTGCTGTCACCGAACCGCCTCAATTTCATCACGCACGGCACGACGCTGGTCGAGGAACACGTGGCCGGGATTCCCGGCGACATCTTTATCGCCAAGTGGCTGGGCCGGCCCGACCCCAAGCCCATCCGCGTGGCCAAGGAACTGGTGAAGTTCAACGAGCGCTGCTTCATCCGACTGCTCGGCGACATGCGCGCCTACAACTTTGTCTGCGTCATCACGCCGGACTTCGAGGAGTCGCAAATCCGGATCCGCGCGATGGATTTCGATCAGCAAAGCTACGACGGCCGGAAGAAGTTCTACCTGCCGCAGTTCTTCAAGGAGAACAGCGCCCTCGTCAGTTTCTGCGCCAAGCACATGCGGCCCGAAACGGCCCGGCAATACCAGCGCGAGGAGCAAACGCTCATCCTGCAACGCGCCGCCCTCGCCTCCGAACGGCTCGGCTTGCTGCTGCACGACATGGCGGGGGACGCCATCGCCCCGATGCCAAAGGTCCACCTGCTGCGCCAGGAGCTGGCGGAGCACTACCATCGCTCCGACTACCTGCGCTGCGAGTCGATGGGCGCGCTTATTCGCCAGAATCTCGAGTCCATCCGCCGCGACATCGGCCGCCCGGTCGTGCCAGAGTTGTTGCCGGAGTAGCCCAGGCGCATCGCCCTCTTATCTCCGGCGAGGCCATTTTCATTTTCGACTGTTTGGCCGGCCTGCCCCGGTTGCGTGCGCCCGGGCTATAGTCAAAACCGCTGCGGTTTTGCTTGGGCCCGCATCCTCATCGATATCCGCCACGCCCCCGGCTCAGGTGGTCGGATAACCCACGAACCACCAAGAGCGGTGCCGGTGCGGGCCCTTTATTTCATCTGCGAGAAATCCGTCGGGGTTAGAAACATTGACTCCACCTTCGTCGTCAACGGGCCCCCTTTTTCAGAATCCGATTTCGCCTTCACCCAAATCGGATCGGCGCGAAACGCCGCCCACGACGCCGTGGCCGCTTCACGAGTGGGATAGGCCATGAGGTAAACGAGCGTCTGCCCGGCCCCCTTGTCGGCATCCATCGGGTGCAGATAGATGACATTGGTCATGTCGTGCTTCATGAAGCGCTCGATCGTGTAATTTCGGAAACGCGCATCGAGCGAGGCCAGTTTGCCTGCTGGCGTAGTGTAGGTGCGAAGCTCGAACACGCGATTCGCGGCACCCTTGGCGGCCGTCTTGCCGTGCGCCGGGGAATAGTCCGCGACCGTCAGGAAGACCGACTCAACCTTGGCGACAATCTTGCCGGCCGCTTCGCTCGCCGTGCGCGCCGCAACCCAAACCGGGTCCGCCCCGAAGGTTTTCCACGACGCTGCAGCCGCCTCACGGCTCTTGTGCTGCAGCAGGTAGACGAGCTTGTCCCCCGCCCCATCCTTGGCGTCGAGCGGCACCCAGTAACCCACATTCACCATGCCGTGTTTTTCGAAGAGCTTGCAGGTATGGTCGCGGAAACGCGCGAGCAGGGCATCCAGTTTACCCGGGAGCGTCGAGTAGGTGCGCAGTTCGTAAACGGGTTCGTCAGCCGCGCGCGCCTGGGTGGGTACCGCGAGGGCACTGCCAAGGGCCAAAAAAACGAAAGCGAAGAGTCGGAGGGAGGCGATCATGGTGGGGATGGGTGAAGTCAGCGAGCGTTCCGCACCCCGGCGCGTGAGTCAATGCCATCGGGGCCTTTCTCCCCGGCTGGAACGTCTTAGCGCTTTATCGCTTTTTTTCGCCGGCTGGTTCACTCTCTTTTTCCTCGTGGCTCTCCGGATCAAACAACTCAGCGTTCTTGCGGCCGCCGTCTGGCTGGCCTGCGCAGGGTGCACCGAACCGGTTGTGCAAATCAAGATGAGCGGCAGTGTCACCGTCACGATCGTCGCACCCAAGAAGCAAACCAGCGGAAAAGCGCTGCTGGGCAACGAGGTCGTCATCGTTCTGCCTCCGCCCAAGGTCGCCGGTTACGTCTGGCAAATCACCGCGCACAACGCGCGCTTCCTGCGCCAGCGATCGGAAATCACGCCGGTGGCGGGCGGCGCGGGTGAGTCAAGGGTGTCGTTCGTCGCCATTCAAATCGGCGGAACGAAAGTTCGCTTTGCGCTGGTCGCCGCGGCCAATCAGGCCGAGATCGCCCCCGTCGACATCCAGGAAGTCGCCCTGACGATCGAGTGACGGCGCTCAGGCCGGCGCCCACGCGCCGACGCCGACAACTTCTTCAACTTCGGCCTCTTCGTCAGGCAGCTCGTTGAGCGGAGCGAAGCGCTCCGACGAAAAACCGAGTTCCTGCTCGCCCGTGTGGAAGGGATCCGGCGGGTTCTTCAGCTCTTCGAGCAGCAGCCCCACGGTGGCCGAGTCGCCACCCTTCACGATTTTCTCCCGCCCGAGGAAGACTTCGCGAATCGTGTAGATCTGGTCCTTGATCGGCAGCTGGCGGTAGAGCGCCCGAATCGTCGGGGTGAAGGTGTCGTTAATACAGACGACTTTCTGGCCTTTGAGCATCGCCACAAATTGAAATGCCGTTCCCAAAAAGGCAACCTACTGGATGTGGCTTGGGATTTGGCCTCCGGCCAAATCCTAGTTTTCCCGGCGCCGCGCCGGGAAAACAAAGCGGCCCTGAAGAAACTCGGGAGGAAGCCTGTTACTCCAAGCGTCCTTCATCGAAGTCGATCAGATCGGGCACGCTCTTGATGTCCTCGCTCCGGTCCGCGCAGCCCATGGCCGTCAGGGCGGTCTTCAGGAATTCCCGGCCGGCCGTCGTCATGCCCATTTGCACGAGCCGGCGATTCCACTGCACCGCGCGGACATCGGCCGGAAACAGGGCCTTGAGCCGCGTCTCGATTTCCTGGTCGGTGGACGATTCGAGAACAATTTTTTCCACGTCGACTGGATCGATCCCCAAGTGAAGGGAAAGAAACCGGTCGCACCCGCGCTTGTAGTTCTTCGCGTAGCTCGCCGGCAGCGCGCCGTGGGCCTTCACGTATTGGCACTTCGCGATGAACCGCGGCAGGTAGAGCAGCCCCGTCGCCGCGTGCGGCACGTAAGGCGACGGCAGCGTCGTCAGTACTTCGCCGGTGGAACCGGGAATGGGTTTAGAGGACATTAGATGCGATATTGAGAAAGGCTGTCAGCGAGGTATCCCGGCGCACGGCCGGCGTAGACTACGGCAAGGAACCACGCCGAATCATTGGTCAGTTCGTAATAAACGAGGTAGGGAAATTTCTTGCAGCGGTAACAACGGAATCCGTGTGGGCCGGGCGCATGTTTCACCACTCCGGAAAGAACCTGTTTCACCCCCGCCTTGATTTCATTCCTAAACCGTAAGGCCAAGGGCGCCCCAATTTCCTGATAATGCTGGATTCCGGCTTCGAAGCTGGCCTTGAACTCGGGATGATAGACCGCCCTCACAGCGCCTCGCCAAACACTTCTTCGCTGGTCAGGCCTTTTACTGCGCCCGAACGCAGCTCATCGGAACGGCGGCGAAGTTCCGCCACCAAGGCATCCGGCCAAAGAGCAGTTTTGCCGTTCTCAACACTGTCAAACAAGAGCACGGCAAGTTGGGCGCGTTCTGAAACCGGCAGATCCAGCGCCTGAGTCGCCAATGCAGCATGCGGAAGATTAGCCATCGGAGCTACGCTACGCCGATGCTTGCGGCGGACAACTGGAAAAATCAAACGGCGATCTCCAAGAGCGTGTAAAAACCCAACTTGTCATTCTGAGCGCCAGCGAAGAATCCAGTTGGACCCTCGCTCCCCTTGAGGGCCGTGCACCTCCTGCTGGATTCTTCGCTCCGCTCAGAATGACAAAATGGATTTATTAGAAACCCGCTAAAACAACGGCTCGTTGTTCTTCGGATCGTTGAGCAGCGCCTCGAACCGCGGGTCGCCGTGGAGGGGAAAATACGTAGGATTCTTCCGCATCTCGTAAACGTTTATTCTCGCGTAGGGCGTTCTCAGCAGCCGCGCATATTCCGCGATGGCTTGGGTCTTGTCGCCATTCCACGCATAGACAAATGCCAGCGCATTCCGGTGAATTGGTCCGAAATACGTATCGATTGACTCGGGCTCCAATTCCATGGCTTTGCGGACATGAAGCAGGGCCGCTTCCTTGTTGCCCATCACGGACTCGATTTGCCCCAAACTGCTCAACAGGCGAGCGTTCGCCGGTTCCCGTTCGAGCCGGGCCCGCAATTCCCTCTCGACACCCGTCAGTCGGGTCCGTGCCTCATCCCGGTCCCCCTGCGCCACCAGCGTCACCCCTATAGCGAGAGCGGTTTCATTCGGTACGATCGCAGAAGTTGCCTCTTCGCCGCTATACGGTTGCACCTTATCGAGCCGCACAACCTCGGCATAGTCTCCGAGCGTCACGGCCCAACTCTTGCGATGATCTAGCGCCTGCGCCGATCCCGGCTGAACGGAATTAAGTTCAGCGAAGAACGCTTCCATTTCCCGCGTGGATCCACGTGCATAAAACGCAAGCATCGCCAACAACCAGTTTCGCCGAACGTCGCCCGAAGTGCGTGTGATCCAACCTTGTTGTTCGACCATCGCCTCATCGTACCTCCGGCCGGCAGTTGCTTGAGCCACGACTAAGCCAACGAAATCGCGACTGAGCGGGTCGAGCTGCGCCGCCCGGCGAAAACTTTGCAGGGCCTCCAGCCAGTTGCCCTGTCGGCGGTATATGCTGGCCAGCGCATTATGCACGGCCGCTTCGTTGGGCTGAACCTGCAGCAGATTCCTGAAGATCTCAGCAGCGCGTCCATAGTCGCGGAAACAGTAGTAATAATAGTAGCCCCGTTCGAGCATGACGTCAGGGGCATCCGCGGCCAGTTGAACGGCATGGTCGATCGCGGCCCTGGCCAAGGCCACCCGGGCATCAGAGCGGTCAAAATTGAAACCGTATTGATAGCTGTGCGTCCACGCCAGTGCCGCCCACGCGCCAGCAAAATTCGAGTCGAGTTGGATTGCCCGATTTAGCCATTCTTCCTCCTGCCTGAAGAAAGCAGTGGATCTGCCACCCGTGTTCCGCAGGTCTCGCGCCTTCAGGAACAGGTCATAGGCGGCGATATTTTCCGTCGGCCGGCGATTCAGCAGCTTCTGCTCCTGCGGCGAGAGCGCCATTTTCAGTTCACCGGCGATCGCCTGCGACAACTCCGACTGGATCGCGAAGATGTCCGTGAGATCGCGGTCGTAATTCTTCGCCCAGATGTGCTCGTCGGTCGCGGCGCGAATAAGCTGGCCGGTCACGCGCACCTTGTTGCCCGCGCGGCGGACGCTGCCTTCGAGAATGTAGGCCACGCCCAGCTCGCGGCCAATTTCCCGCAGCGTTTTTTTCGTGTCGCGATACTGTATGGCCGTGGTCCGCGAAACCACGTGCAGCTCGCGGATGAGCGCCAGATTCGTGAGAATGTCCTCGTGCATCCCGTCCGTGAAGAAGGCGCTGTCCTTCTCCTCGCTCATGTTGGTGAAGGGCAATACCGCAATGGATTTGGCCGATGCTGGCTGCTCCGAGGTGGGCGGTGCGCTCCGCCGCGCCGCCGATTCGTTCGGTCGCTGAGTAGTGTCTTTTCGTGACAGCCAAAACCAACCGAGGGCGCCGCAGAGGATGACGGCTACCATTCCGGCGATCCAAACCGGCCGCGCGGGGCCTGCCCACCGTAGCCTTGGCGAAGGTGGGAGCGCCCGGCCTACCTCGGGCGAAGCCACGGAGGCGGGACCTTGTTGGCCAGGGCCATGCCGGGCGGAGACCGGCGCCACCGCAACCGCCGGCTCCGTTCGTTGCGGCGGCATGAGCAGCTTTCTGACCTGCTCGATAAAGTTGGGTGCCGGCTGCCCACCGCCCAGCTTCGTCCATTGGTAGCGGAGAAATTCCTCCGGCACATCGGCTGCCGCCTGCGTCGTGGCATCGATCACGACCGGCACGATGAAGGCGACATTGGCCGACATGTCGTGGGTCCGGCCGACGGCGAGCCGCCACTCGCGTCGGAAATAGCCTTCTTTCCTCGCCTGGGTGTTGGCCGAAACAATCGGCACGAAAAGCGCGCACTCGATGATCTGTTTCTTGATCTTTGTGTCCCACACGTCGCCGCCGCGCAGTTCGCTCTGATCGAGCCAGACCTCAACTCCGGCCGCGCGCAGGGCCTCCGCGATCCGCAACGCCGCGTCGCCGTCCTCGCGGGCGTAGGAAAGAAAGACGGCTTTGTGGGGTTCAGACATCGCGAGGGGTGAACGGTTCGGACTGGACGAACCACTTTGTTGCATAATCACGGGTCATCCACTGGCGAGTTGATACTTTGCAGCCCGCATCAAACCTAGCGCGGCGCAGCCGCAACCGAATCAATTCCGCCGGCTCTTCCGCGGATGGCGCGGATTAACGCGGATGAGGATTCGCAGCGTGGGTTTTATCCGCGTTAATCAGCGTGATCCGCGGAAAAGGCTTGGCCGTAGCGATTCGGTTGTCGCTGCGCCTCGCTAGGTAATCCGCGAAGAAGATTGGGGGATTGATTTTGCGTTTCTTCGCAAATTTCGCGGTTTCTCTCAGCTTGGTCCCGGCTTGGGAACTCCAGGCCAGCAGGAATCTGCGCACGAACTCAGAATCGGCGGCACTACAGGCCGAGTTTCGCGAGGAGTTCTTCGACCGGGATTCTCACACCGTCAGCACTTCGTCGCGCACGAAGTGAAGCCGGATCAACTTCGGCATCCCGCCAGCCGCACCGTCGCCAAAGTGACACTGCACTGCATCCCGCACCATCGCGCGCAATTTCTCCATGGTCTCGCCCTGGGTCGCGATGGCGTGGCCGAGCGCCGTCGCCACAAATCCGCCGTCCACTTCGTCTTCCCGAACTTCAAAAATGATCTCGGTCAAGCGCACGAAGGCTATTCGGGAGTGTCCGATCAGCAAGCCTGCCGTTCCTCTGCTCTATGGCTCGGCCGATCCCGGCGGTCCTCATCAGGTCACAATCCCCAAGGGCGCCGTCTTCTCCCACGCTCCGCGCGTGAAGTCCGGGACCTCCATCGGTGCGCCGCCTTGGGCGACGGATTTCTCGCTCAGCGCGCTGATGCTGCTCCACGCGGCCGCGTCATAGACATCCTGATCGAGCGGCAGCCCTTCGCGCAGGCACTGCACGATTCGCCAACGCATCACGAAATCCATCCCGCCGTGGCCGCGCGTACCCGACGAGGGCAATTTCGCGGCGATCTGCTCCACCTTTTTCCACAGCGGGTGCTCGTATTGCTCGTACCAGCGCGCGAGGTCGGTTTCCCAGACGTGCTCCTTCGGGCTGCGGCCCTCGAGATAGACCCGGTTGGGATAGCCCTGGAAAACGCCCTTCGTGCCCTTGATCACGTTCGCACGCGAGTAGGGATTCGGGTTCATCGTGTCGTGCTGCACCACGATGGTCCGGCCGCGCGCGGTCTTGATAATCGACGTGTTCATGTCGCCGCAGATATACTTCGCCTTCCGCCGCGGATGACCTTCGGGAAACGTGCGCGCCGCATATTCCGGCATGCCGAGCGAAGGGCTGCTGAGTGACACCACGCGGGCAAAACGATCGCCGCGGTTGATGCTCATGTATTGGGCCACCGGGCCGAGCCCGTGGGTCGGGTAGATATTGCCGTTGCGCAGTTCGTGCTCGAGCGTCCGCCAGCTCCCGGTGCCGTGCTCCATCGACTTCATCTGCTCGCGTAGATCGTGGAGGTAGGCGCCTTCGCCGTGGAGGAGCTCGCCGAAAACGCCTTCGCGGCACATGCGCAGCAGCATCAGTTCGTCGCGGCCGTAGCAGCAGTTCTCCATCATCATGCAGTGCCGCTGCGTTTCCTCCGCCGTGTCGACGAGCTGCCAGCATTCCTCGAGCGTCACGGCCGCCGGCACCTCGATGAAGGCGTGTTTGCCCGCCTTCATGGCGGCAACCGCCATCGGCACGTGGAGCCGCCACGGCGTGCAGATGAACACGGCATCGATATCGTTTCGCTCGACCATCTTCTTGTAGGCCTCAGTGCTGTCGCCGTAAGTCGCCGCGGCCGGTTTGCCGGCCTTGGCCATAGCGGCCACGCCATTGGCCAGCGACGGCGCATGATTGTCGCAGAGCGCCTTCACTTCACAGCCTTCGAGCAGCATCAGTTCGCCCAAGGTCGGCAGTCCGCGCTCGCCGAGGCCGATGACGCCGCAGCGCACGAGATCGAGTTTCGGCGCACGCAGGCCGACTACGCTCGCGCCCTTGCGGCCGGGCAGCGCCGCGGTCGGTGCGGCCGCGGCTTCGGCTGCCGGCGCCATGCGCAGGGCCAGCGCGGCCGCGCTGGCTGTGGAAACAGTCTTTAGAAAATCGCGGCGGGAGGGTTTCTGGGGCATAAGATGCTTTCGAGTTTTTTGAAGAGGGCCGCGGCCGTCGAGGACGGCCGTGGGATAAGTCCCATCGGACTTATTGGACCTATTTTTTAAGAATACTCCTGACGACAGAATCAGCCAAAATCTCATACCCCTCTGGGGTGAAATGCACATTGTGAGGCAGCTGGATTTTCGCCTGTTGGCGCTGCGCGACGGCGTGCAGGTCGTCGAGGGCCACGCCGAGCTCTTTCATCACCCGCACGGCCACTTCGTTATACCGGAGATCGTCGTTTTCCACCCGGGCGTTGCTCTGCGACGGGACGGGTGTCGTCGTGGCAAAGATCAGCCGGGCGCCCGTTTTCTTCAGCCGGGCCACAATCAGCCGGAGGTTCTTTTCGTACTCGGGCAACAACGCGACCTGCTTGCCCTTCTCGGGCGGGACATAGGCTCCTTTTTCGTCGAGGTACTTCAGGTCGTGGAGGCCAAAGTTGAAGTGGACCATATCCCATTTGCCGTCACCCAGCCAACGATCGATTTTCTTCACGCCATTCGCGGACTCCGCGCAGTTTTCCGCGGGACGGTGCACGTTGGCCTTGCCCGCCAATCGCGTCCGAACCGGCACGTGATAACCGGCGGAGATCGAGTCCCCGAGCATGAGGACTCGCGGCAGACCCGGCACATCGGTCACCGGGATCATCCAGGGTTCGGGGGCTTTCTGGGCGGTTTCCGCCGCGACCGCGACAGAGATAAAAAGGCCGGCGAACAACAAGACGCAAAGGCAGCGATTCTTCATGGGGAGGGGAAAACCTGATTCCCAGCGAGGACGGCGGGATGGCCGTTGTCAACCGAGGCCCAGTTTGCCTTGGCCTCGTTTGCAATGAATCCCTCCCAACCAGTCTCACGCGGAGCCGCGGAGGGCGCGGAGCGAGCAAAATTCGATGCGCTGTGTTGGTTTTCTCCGCGGCCTCCGCGACTCCGCGTGAATCTAAACGGCTACCCTCGTTTTGAGCGCTCCGACCTCAGGCCAAAGCCTTTCTTTCGGTGCACTTTCAACTGGCTGCGGGTTCCCGGTGGCGGCAACTTGGCCGCACCCTCTTTCGCTCTCTCAATGTCAAACGATCAGGACCAACGCCGCGCCTATTGGGCCGAACAGCTCGAGCAGGCCCATGCCTTCATGCACCAAGTGCTGGCCTATCCCGTGCAGGAGTGCGGAGAAAAGATGATCGCCCTGGAACCCGCGGCGCGGGCGGCGGGAGTCCGCATTGAGTTTTCGCCCAAGAAGCACGCGCTCGGACTCGATCGCCTCTATTACCTGCGCGCCGGCCAGATTGACGGCTTCCTCGCCGCCGGGGAGGAGATGAACCGCCGCGGCTGGTTCATGATGGTCGAAGACGGATTCCGCACCCGGAAGATGCAAAAATACGTCGGCCGGCAACCGGCCGTCTTTGACGCGATCCTCCGGAGCGTCATCTGGGAATTGAAGGGAGAAAAACCCACGCCGGAATTTTTCCGCCGCCGCAGCATGACGCTGGTGGCGCTGATGCCCAAGATCGGCACGCACATGTCGGGCAGTGCAATCGACATCTCGGTCTTCCGGATCGACAACGGCCAGGAGGTTGATCGCGGCGGGCCGTACCTGGAGATGTCGGAGAAAACGCCGATGGCGTCTCCCTTTGTTTCACCCGAGGCGCGGGCCAATCGCGAAGCGATCACCGCCATCATGCGCCGTCATGGATTCGTGGAATACCCCTGGGAGTTCTGGCACTACAACGGCGGCGATGCCTACGAGGGCGTGCTCCTCGGCCAAAAACAACCCGCCCGCTACGGCGCGATCGATTGGTCCGTGGAAGAGGGCTCGGTCCGCCCGATCGCGAATCCCGAACAGCCATTGAATTCGACGGAGGAATTCGAGCAGGAGATCGCGGCGGCGTTAATTCGCCTCGGCCGCTGATGCTGCGCTTTACGGGTCGGAGACCCGTGCGATTTGGCGAACTTACGGCAGGTCCGTATAGCCCATCAAATACCGGTCGCACTCGCGTGCGGCGCCGCGACCTTCGTTGATCGCCCAGACGACCAGGCTCTGGCCGCGACGGCAGTCGCCGGCGGCGAAGACCCCCTTGAGGCTCGTGGTGTACTTCTCGTGCTCGGCTTTGACGTTCGAACGCGCGTCGGTCTCGAGGTTGATTTCCTTCAGCAACGCCTGCTCCGGCCCAAGGAAGCCCATCGCGAGCAACACGAGTTGGGCCGGCCGGGTCTTTTCGGTGCCGGCGATTTCCTTCGGCACGAATTGTCCCTTTTCGTTCTTGTCCCACTTGATCTCGACGGTCACGAGCTCCTGCACGTTGCCTTGGGCGTCGCCGATGAATTTTTTCACCGTCGTCAGATAGATGCGCGGATCGGATCCATACTTCGCCGCGGCCTCTTCCTGACCGTAATCAAGCTTGTAGGTTTTCGGCCACTCCGGCCACGGATTGTCCGCGGCGCGCTCGAGCGGCGGCTTCGGGAGAATTTCAATCTGCAGCAGGCTCTTGCAGCCATGCCGCATCGAGGTGCCCACGCAGTCCGTGCCCGTGTCACCACCACCAATGACGACAACGTCCTGGCCCTTGGCGTGAATCGCCGCGTGGTCCGCACCGCCGTTGAGCACGGCCTTGGTGTTGGCGGTGAGAAAATCCATCGCGAAGTGGACGCCCTTGAGGTTGCGGCCCTCGATGGGCAAATCGCGGGGCTGCGTCGCGCCGGTGCAGATGACCGTCGCGTCGTATTCGTTGAGAAACATCTGCGGCTCCACATTGTCGCCCACGTTGGCGTTGCAGATGAATTTGATGCCCTCCTGCTCCATCAACTTGATCCGGCGCAGCACGACCTCCTGCTTGTCGAGCTTCATGTTGGGGATGCCGTACATCAGCAGCCCGCCCGGCCGATCCGCGCGTTCGAAGACCGTGACCGTGTGACCCGCCAGATTGAGCTGCGCGGCCGCGGAAAGGCCCGCCGGACCCGAGCCAATGACCGCGACCTTCTTGCCCGTGCGTACTTTCGGCGCGGCCGGGAGAACCCAGCCCTCTTCCCAGCCACGATCCGTGATCGCGGCCTCGATGTTCTTGATGGTGACGGCCGGGGCGTTGATGCCCAGGACACACGAGCCCTCACAGGGCGCCGGACACACGCGACCGGTGAACTCCGGAAAATTATTCGTCTTGTGCAGGCGCTCGAGCGCTTCCTTCCACAGCCCGCGGTAAACGAGGTCGTTCCACTCCGGGATCAGGTTGTTGATCGGGCAGCCGCTGGCCATGCCGCTGATCAATTTGCCCGTATGGCAGAACGGGATGCCGCAATCCATGCAGCGCGCGCCCTGCTGGCGGAGTTTCTTCTCCTCCATGTGGTGGTGAAATTCCTTCCAGTCTTTCACCCGCTCGACCGGCGTGCGATCGACCGGCAGTTCGCGGAGGTATTCGATGAAGCCTGTGGGTTTGCCCATTGGGAGGTAGCGGGGTGTAAGGTTTAAAGTTTAAGGTGTAAGATTCGACCGGTGGCGGTTGCGACTGTGTTTTAAGAAGGAGTGGCGGGGTTACCCCTTAACTCTTAAACCTAAAACTTCGCGCTACTTTAGAAATTCGTGGGCTAGTTTCCTCCCACGCGCGACAGGTCGCGGGCATTTTCCTCGAAGGCAGCCATGATGGCCTCGTCGCCCGTCAGGCCCTGGGCCTGCGCACGGTCGATACAGGCGAGCATGCGCTTGTAGTCCTTCGGCATGACCTTGACGAACTTCGGGACAAAGTTCGCCCAGTTTTCCAGGATCTTCTTGGCGCGGACGCTCTTCGTATAATCGAGGTGTTTCTGAATCATCGCGCGCACGGTCGCGATTTCCTTCGGCTCCTCGAGTTTTTCGATTCCGACCATCTGCCCGTTAACACGCTTGGCGAAGTCGCCGGTCTCATCGAGCACGTAGCCGATGCCGCCCGACATGCCGGCGCCAAAGTTGCGACCAGCCCGACCCAGCACGACGACGTTGCCGCCGGTCATGTATTCGCAGCCGTTGTCGCCGATGGCTTCGACGACCGCGTTGACCCCGGAGTTGCGGACCGCGAAGCGCTCGCCCGCCATGCCGCGCACGTAGATTTCACCGGCCGTCGCGCCATAGAGCGCGACGTTGCCGATGATCATATTGTCCTCGGCGGCGAAGGTCGCCTGGGCCGAGGGATAGATGATGAGTTTGCCGCCCGACAGGCCCTTGCCGAAGTAATCGTTGGCATCGCCCTCGATGGAGAGCGTCATGCCACGCGTGACAAACGCCCCGAAACTCTGACCGGCCGAGCCCGTGAACTTCAGCCGGATGGTGTCTTCGGGGAGCCCCTTGGCCCCGTGGCGTTTCGTGATTTCGCCGCTGGTAATCGTACCCACCACCCGGTGCACATTGCGCACGGGCAGTTCGGCCACGACCTTTTCGCCCCGCTCGATCGCCGGCTGGCAGATCTCGAGGAGTTGCGTGACGTCCATCGACCGATCGATGCCATGGTCCTGCTTGATCGAGCAGAACCGGCCGATTTCCGGACCCGCGTCGGGCTGATAAAGGATGTTCGAGAAGTCGAGGCCCTTGGCCTTCCAATGCTCGACCGCCTTCCTCGCCTCGAGGCGATCGGTGCGGCCGATCATTTCCTCGATGGTGCGGAAGCCGAGCTGCGCCATGAGCTCGCGCATGTCCTCGGCGATGAACTTCATGAAGTTCACCACGTGCTCCGGCTTGCCCGCGAAGCGCGCGCGCAGTTGCGGATCCTGGGTCGCGACGCCCGCCGGGCAGGTGTTGAGATGGCAAACCCGCATCATGATGCAGCCCGTGGCGACCAACGGGGCGGTGGCGAAGCCGAATTCCTCGGCGCCCAGCAGCGCGGCGATCATGACGTCACGGCCGGTCTTGAGCTGGCCGTCGGTCTCGACCGCGATGCGCGAGCGGAGATTATTGAGGACGAGCGTCTGGTGCGTCTCGGCGAGCCCGAGTTCCCACGGCAAACCCGCGTGTTGCAGCGAGGTTTGCGGCGAAGCGCCGGTACCACCGTCGTAGCCCGAGATCAGGACCACGTCGGCGTGCGCCTTGGCGACGCCGGCGGCGACCGTACCGACGCCCACTTCGGCGACGAGCTTCACGCTGACACGGGCGTCCTTGTTGGCGTTTTTCAGGTCGTGGATCAGCTCCGCGAGATCCTCGATCGAGTAGATGTCGTGATGCGGCGGCGGGGAAATCAGGCCGACGCCTGCCGTCGTGCCGCGGACCTTGGCGATCCACGGATAAACTTTCGAACCGGGCAGCTGGCCGCCTTCGCCCGGCTTCGCGCCCTGGGCCATCTTGATCTGCAGTTCCTTCGCGCTGACGAGGTATTCGCTCGTGACGCCGAAGCGGCCGGACGCGACCTGCTTGATGGCGGAATTCTTCGAGTCGCCCTGGGCGTTGGTCCACGTGAACCGCGCGGGATCCTCGCCGCCCTCGCCGGTGTTCGACTTGCCGCCGATCCGGTTCATGGCGATGGCAAGCGTCTCGTGCGCCTCGCTCGAGATGGAGCCGTAGGACATCGCGCCCGTCTTGAAGCGCTTCATGATCTTTTCCACCGATTCCACTTCCGCGAGCGGAATGGGCGGGTTGTCGCTCTTGAAATCGAGCAGGCTGCGTAGCGTGCACAGGCCCTTCGACTGATCGTTGATGAGCTTCGCGTACTGTTGGTAGGCCGCCTTGCTATTCGTCCGCACCGCCTTTTGCAGCGCGTGCACCGACTCGGGCGTGAACAGATGCGCCTCACCGGTGGACCGCCACTGGTAGAGCCCGCCCACGGGCAGCACGTGGCTATTGACCTGCCGCTCCGGATAGGCGAGCCGATGGCGCAGGAGCACCTCCT
This sequence comes from Opitutaceae bacterium, assembly GCA_947474995.1. GTDB lineage: Bacteria > Verrucomicrobiota > Verrucomicrobiia > Opitutales > Opitutaceae > ER46. The sequence goes on from CANJNJ010000006.1 coordinate 46,174, forward strand.
GCGCGATGACGTCGAGGCCGATCCCGCCGACGCGCGAGGGCGTCCAGGTAAAGTAGTGATCGATGACGTCCTGGCGAAGCCCGAGCGCTTCGAAGACCTGGGCGCCGCGATAGCTTTGGATCGCGGAGATGCCCATCTTGGACATGACCTTGACGACGCCCTTCGAGCCCGCCTTCACGAAATTCTGGCAAGCCTTCTTGTGATCGATGCCGGGCAGCATGCCCTCGCGGATCATGTCGTCGATCGTTTCAAAGGCGACGTAGGGGTTGATGGCGGTGACGCCATAACCGATGAGCAGCGCAAAGTGGTGCGCCTCGCGCGCCTCGCCGGTCTCGAGGACGAGCGACGCCTTGGTCCGCAGGCCCTCGCGGATCAAATAGTGGTGCAGGCCGGCCACGGCGAGCAGCGCCGGAATGGGCGCAAAGTCCCGCGTGACCCCGCGGTCGGAGAGGATGATGACGTTGACCTCCTCCTCCTCGATCATGCGGCGGGCCATGATGGAGAGCTCCTCCATCGACTTCATCAGCCCCTTCTCCCCGCGCGCCGTGCGGAAGAGAATCGGCAGCACGCCGGTCTTGAGGCCGGGCAGATTGGTGCGGCGGATCTTGGCGAATTCCTCGTTGGTGAGGATCGGCCACTTGAGCTCGACCCGACGACACGCGGTCGGCTCGGGGTTGAGGAGGTTGCCCTCGGACCCGAGGCGCGACTCGGCGGAGGTGACGATTTCCTCGCGGATCGAATCGATCGGCGGGTTCGTGACCTGGGCGAAGAGTTGCTTGAAATAATCGTAGAGCAACCGCGGCTTGTTCGACAGCACGGCCAGCGCGCCGTCGTTGCCCATCGAACCGATGGCCTCGACGCCGTCCTTGGCCATGGGCGTGATGATCACGCGTTCATCCTCGAAGGTGTAGCCAAACGCGATCTGCCGCTGCAGCAGCGTCTCGTGATCCGGCCCCTCGACCTTCGGCGCCTCGGGCAGATCACTCAAATGCACGAGGTGCTCGTTGAGCCACTGGCGATACGGCTGCGCGGTGGAAATCGCGCGCTTGATCTCCTCGTCCTCGATGATCCGGCCCTGCTCGGTGTCGACGAGGAACATGCGGCCGGGCTGGAGCCGGCCCTTCTGCACAATCTGGTCGGGCGGGATGTCGAGCACCCCGGCCTCGGACGCCATGATGACCATGCCATCCTTGGTCACGTAGTAACGCGACGGACGAAGCCCGTTGCGGTCGAGGACGGCGCCGATCTGCTTGCCGTCGGTGAACGCGATCGAAGCGGGGCCATCCCACGGCTCCATCAGGCAGGAGTGATACTGGTAGAAGGCGCGGCGCTCGTCGTCCATCGACTCGTGGTTGGACCACGGCTCGGGAATCATCATCATCATCGCGTGCGCCATCGGGCGGCCGGCGAGGACGAGGAGCTCGAGCGTGTTGTCGAACATCGCGGAGTCCGAACCGTTCGGATTGATGATGGGGAGGATTTTCTTGATGTCGTCGCCGAACACTTCGCTCGCGAACAAGGCCTGGCGCGCGTGCATCCAGTTCATGTTCCCGCGGAGGGTGTTGATCTCACCGTTGTGCGCCAGGTAGCGATAGGGGTGGGCGCGTTCCCAACTCGGGAAGGTGTTGGTCGAAAAACGGGAGTGAACCAGCGCCAGCGCCGAGTCCATCGACGGGTGCTTCAGCTCCGGGAAGTACTGGTCGACCTGATCGGTCGTCAGCATGCCTTTGTAGACAAGGGTCTTGAACGACAGGCTCGCGACGTACCAATACTCGGCACCCGACAGCGTGGACTGCCGGATGTCTGTGTACGCGCGCTTCCGGACAACGTAGAGCTTCCGCTCGAAGGCCATGTCATCCGTCAAATGCGCGGGCCGGCCGATGAACACCTGGCGCATGAACGGCTCCGCGGATTTCGCGGTGTCGCCCAGCATGCTGTTGACGGTCTTGACCGTGCGCCACCCGAGGAAAGTCAGACCCTCGGACTGCACGACTTGCTCAAAACGCTCTTCGATCTTGCGGCGCACGGACTGGTTGCGCGGCAAAAAGACGAGGCCGCAGCCGTACTGGCCGGGCTCGGGCAGGGCGAAGTGCGCGGCCTTGCAGGCCTCGACGAGAAACTTGTGCGGCATCTGGATCAGGATGCCGGCGCCATCACCCGTGTTTATCTCGGCGCCTGACGCACCGCGATGGTCGAGATTGCGGAGAATCTGGAGGGCGTCGGCGACGATCTTGTGCGACTTGCGCCCCTTCATATCGACGATGAAGCCGACGCCGCAGGCCTCGTGCTCAAAGAACGGATCGTAGAGACCCTGTTTGGCGGGCAGCCCAAGGTTACGGGCCGGCGTGAGGCCGGAAGGGGTGCGCGCACGCTGGCTGGTGATGTCGGAGGACCGCGGATTTTTCACTGTGTAGTCGGAGGATGAAGCCGGTTTCGGGCCACTCTGGCTGGGTGTCTTGGTGAGGCGAAAAAAAGGGCCGGTCTCGTCTGGTGCGAGAGCGGCCCGGGGCGTTATTGGCGGTGTGCTCTCCGCGTCGTCAGAAGAAGCGGACCGTTTTGGTGGCCATCTTGGTGTGCTCCTCATCGGAGCAACCCGCGTTGGTCGGAACGTCCGCGACGGCGTCGGCGGGTTTAACCAGAGCGTTGCTGAGCAGGTAATTCTCCACCTCTTCGCCAGAGACGTCGGCCAGCATCACCCCATCGACTTCGACACACGGGGAGAGCGGCTGACCCGACTTTTGCACCATTTCCGCGTAATTCGCGCGGTTATTGATGATGTCGATATCCTCAAACGGCAGGCTGTGCTTCCGCAGGATCGCGCGGACCCCATTGGACCAGCCACATTGCGGCTTGAGATAGGCTTTGATGTTCATGCGGTGACGGTATGTGGGGACAGAGACGGCGCAAGGTAAAGGGCTGCGATTTCTGCAATCAAGTACTCTCTTCGAAAATTTGCGGACAATTTCGCCGCGGCTCCGCGACGCACGGTGAGGGCTTTGGCCGGAACCCGGATCAAAGACGATCAACTCTGAAAGTTTTAACCGCTAATCTTCGCTGATGTTTCGCCTCCGCAATCGCTGCGGCGATGAGCACTCGCCGCGAACGGTCATCGCGGGGCCATTGCCACGCGACCATCCGCGAAGATTAGCGGTTAAATCCTGTCTTAGTCCTTCGGCGCAGGCGCGAGCCGCGGCCGAGAATATTCAGGCTAGCCGCGCTCCACGCGTTGCCCTATGACGCGCGCCATGAAAGTCCTCGTGACCGGCGCAGCCGGTTTCATCGGCTACCACGTCGCGCGGCGCCTGGCGGAAACGAAGCGCTGCGAAGTGCTGGGCGTGGACAACCTCAGCGACTACTACGATGTCGCCCTGAAGCGGGCCCGCCTCGCCGAGCTCGCCCCGTTCGAGGACTTCCGTTTCCTGCAGGCGGATTTTGCCGACGCGGAAAAATTCGCCGGCCTCATGGCGCTCGCAAAACCCGATTACGTCGTCCACCTCGGCGCGCAACCCGGCGTGCGCTATAGCATGGAAAATCCCGCGGCCTACACGCGTGCCAACGTCGACGGCTTCGCCAGCGTCCTCGAAGCGTGTCGCGTCACCCGGCCCAAGCACCTCGTGTTCGCGTCGAGCAGCAGCGTCTACGGCGCCGGCGCCAAGCCGCCTTTTCGCGAAGACGACAACACCGACCAGCCGGTGTCCTTCTACGGGGCCACGAAGAAGACCAACGAGATCATGGCGCACAGTTATGCCCTGACCTACGGCCTCAACGTCACCGGCCTGCGGTTCTTCACGGTCTATGGTCCGTGGGGCCGACCCGACATGGCGCCGACGCTTTTTTCGCAGGCCATCGTCGAAGGCAAGACCCTCAAGCTTTTCAATCACGGGAAAAACCTCCGCGACTTCACCTATGTCGACGACATCGTGGACGGCGTCGTGAAGGTGCTGCTGTATCCGCCCGCCGCGCCGCTTGCGCCGCCTTTCCGCGTCCTGAACCTCGGGCACCATCGGCCCGTCGAGACGCTGCTCTTCGTCCGGATGCTCGAGCAGCTGCTCGGCCGCACCGCGCGCACCGCGCTGGTGCCCCCGCAGCCGGGCGACATGTATGAAACGTGCGCCGACCTCACGCGCGTCCAGGCCGCCATCGGCTTCACGCCGAAAGTCCCGCTCGAGGAGGGACTGCGCCGGTTCATCGCGTGGTTTCGGGTCTACTACAAAACCTAGCGAGTGAGCTTAGCGTGATTCAGAGGGTGGGGCCGTTTCCCGTGGAGCCGCGGAGGCGCGGAGCATACCATGATCCGCTTTTGATATTTGTTCGCTCCGCGTTCTCCGCGACTCCGCGGGAGGCCGGCCTGGGCCTTGGTCGAAGCCTGCCCCTCCTCGCCGCGTTCTATGAGTCATCCCACTCGCCGGCTCGCTCAACTCGCCCTCAACGCTCAACCACTTCCATTCTCCCATGAAAACCATCCTCCTCCTCGTCTGCTCGAATATTTTCATGACGCTGGCCTGGTACGGTCACCTGAAATTCCGGTGGCTCGAGGGCAAGTCGCTGCTGTTCGTCATCCTCTTTTCGTGGGGCATCGCCTTCTTCGAGTACTGCCTGATGGTTCCGGCCAATCGGGCGGGATACTTCAGCGGCGGTTTCACGGGCTATCAGCTGAAGATTATCCAGGAGTGCATCACGCTCGCCGTCTTTGTCGGCTTCGCGTGGTTCTTCCTGAAGGAAAAGCTCACGTGGAATTACGCCGTCAGCTTCGGGTTCATCCTGCTCGCGGTTTTTTTCGCCAGCGCCTTCAAGCCGGGCGGGACGCCGCATTGATCCGGAAGGGAGGGCCGTGCTCCGTCGCGGCCGCTTGGCTTGCGATCGTCTTTCGGCCTCGACGGAGCTCGGCCCTTCACTTCGCAGACTGAAGACCGCAACGCGCGCCCAACCCAAAACGCAAAAAATCCCGGTTAAATCCGCCTGACCATCGGCGCCACCGAGGTGGCCCGACCTATTTTACGCGGCCGCGAAAGCATCCCCGTGGCTGGCCCCGGTCCGCCCGACTTTGCTGTTTGCCCGGTGGATTCCCGGCACCCACTCGCCGCGCTTCACGTGACCGTGGCGGCCGGAGTCACGCCGCTCGATCTGGAAAATCCGTTCGCGTCACCCACCCGCAGACGCGAGGGCCGCATTGTCATGACGCCCGACATGATGAACCTGCAAGGGGAGTCCATGCTGCTCTATGGTTCCCGGCACTACGACCACGATGATTCCCTGGTGGTTCTGACCGAAAACCTCGGCGTTCAGCCACGGCAGCCGCTTCACGGCATCACGTCGAAGACGAAGCTCTATCGGCTTTCCTCCACCTCGGCGGGCCGCTGCTCACTTTGACGAGAGCGCTCTGGCCGAGCCTCGTGACAACCACGGAACAAGTGGGCCGGGCGATGATCAAAGTCGCCCGCGACGGGGCGCCCAAGAGATTCCTCGAGAACCGGGACATCAATCGCCTCTGAAAGGACAATTTCTCCGCCACAAATTTCACTGCTGGGCACAAATGCCAGACTCGGATTTGTGCAATTTGTGAAATCTGTGGCCAAAAAATGGGGTGGCCAGCGTCGCGCGGTCCGGCAAAAACATCTGGTATGAAGATCTGCATCATCGGCGGGGGCCTGGTCGGTCTGGCTACGGCTCGTCGCCTGCACCACACTCACCCCGGAGCGGAAATCCATTTAATGGAAAAGGAAGCCGGCGTGGGCCGGCACCAGAGCACGCACAACAGCGGCGTGCTCCACTGCGGACTTTATTACAAGCCCGGCTCCTACCGGGCCCGGCTCGCCGTTTCGGGCGTCAAACAGATGGCGGCCTACTGCGCGGAACACGGCGTGGCGCACGAAGTCTGCGGCAAGCTCGTCGTCGCGGTGAACGACGCCGAGGTCGCCCGGCTGAAGGGACTGCAGGAACGCGGCACCCAGAACGGCCTACTCGGACTCGAGTGGCTCAGCCGCGAAGCCATGCGCGAAATCGAGCCGCACGTCGGCGGCATCGCGGCCCTGCGCGTGCCGGAGGAAGGCATCGCCGATTATCGGGGGGTGTGTGACGCGCTCGAAAAAGAGAATCGCCAGCTCGGCACGCAGATTCACGTCGAGGCGCCGGTCAAAAAAATATCGCCCGACGGCAAGGGCCTCGTGGTCTCGAGCCCGTCCATCGAAATCCACGCGGACTTTATCGTTAGTTGCGCGGGTCTGCATTCCGACCGCGTCGCTGCGCTCGCGGGCGAGGAACGGATCACCCGCATTCTGCCGTTTCGCGGCGAATATTATAAGCTCCGGCCCCACGCCCAGCACCTCGTGCGCAATCTAATCTATCCGGTGCCGGATCCCTCGTTTCCGTTTCTCGGCGTGCATTTCACGCGGCTGATTCACGGCGGGATCGAAGCTGGCCCGAATGCGGTGCTAGCATTTGCCCGCGAAGGCTACACGAAGTGGAAGATTAATCCGGTCGATCTGATGGATGCCCTGACGTTCAAGGGCCTGTGGAATTTCATCGGCCAGCACCGCCGAATGGTTTGGAATGAAGTCACGCGCTCCTTGAGCAAGCGACTCTTCTGTCAGTCGCTGCAAAAACTGATTCCCGAGATCCAGGAATCGGATTTGGAAGCGGGCGGCGCCGGCGTGCGCGCCCAAGCGATGGATCCGGCCGGCTCGCTCGTACAGGATTTCGTTTTCATCGAGCGCCCCAACGCGCTCCACGTCGTCAACGCCCCCAGTCCGGCGGCCACGGCCTCCCTCGCGATCGCCGGGGAAATCGCGAAGCGCGTGCCGACCAGGGTGTGAGGAGGCGCGCTGCGCGCGAGGTAAGCCGTAAGGTCTAAGCCGTAACGATGCAATGGAAGGTGCCGCCCGTTGTCCCCAACGGGCTGACTGGAGCGTGCGCCGATCAAAACCCGATGAGGACATCGGGTTCCACCGTTCAAGGGATTCGTTCTCGGAGTAGGAACCCACTCCGACTGCAGGGACACGGCTAAGGTCCAGCTAACGGCTTCCCTTTTCCCGGGTTTCCAGTTCCTGCGCTTTCGGCTTCTCCGTCCGCCCGTCCGAACCCCCGGTCAATAATTCCGATGCGCCCACCTGCCCGAGCGCGACGCCGACGCCGTCGGCATCCTGCTGCGCACGCTCACCGCGCCGCCGGAGCGCACGCTCGCCCGGTTGCTCGAATGGACTCGCGCCGCGAACCCGCACGTGCGGCGGCTCGGTTCGGAAGGCACGAAGCCGCGGCTGCCTTGGGCGAGCCACCTTCCAGACTTCGTGAAGGACCCGCGTCCCGTGCGGCCGATTCTTGCGAAGCTCAAGGACGACCCGGACCTCTCGGTTCGCCGCAGCGTCGCCAATCACCGCGGGGACATCGCCAAGGATCCGCCGACCCTGGGGCATGAGCTTTGCGAGCGCTGGCTGAAGGGTGCCAACGCCGAACGGAAATGGCTCGTGCGCCACGCCCTTCGTCCGCCCGCCAAGAAAGGCGTACCCGCGGCGCAGGGACTCCGTCAACTCGCCAAGGCCTAGCCGGACGCGGCGCAGGGCAGCCCGACTCGTGACTCCAGCATCATGCCGTAAAAAGCTCCGGGCGAATCCAGCTCTTCAGGGTCCGCGTGAGTTCCGCCTTGCGCACGGGCTTCCCCACGAAATCGCACATGCCGACGGCGAAGCAGCGCTTGCGATCCTCGACGCCCGTGTTGGCTGTGAGCGCGACGATGGGCGGCGGGGTTAGGCCCGGCAGCGCCCGAATCCGCTCCGTCGTCGCGTAGCCATCCAACTCCGGCATCTGGCAATCCATGTAAATCAGGTCCAGTCCGCCGCGACGGACGCGCTCGATCGCTTCGGCGCCGCTGACGACTTTTTCCACGACGCAGCCCAGGCGCTCCAACAACTGCGAGGTGACCGAGCGGCTGATCTCGTCGTCATCGACCACCAGCACCTTCGGCCCGAGCCGGGCCGTCGCCGCCACATCACCCGCAAATCCAAACGGGGGCGCCGAGGCCGTGACGACCGTCGCGCCCTCCCCGGGTTCCTGCGTCAACGCCGTCAACACGACATCCGCCCGCATCAGGGGTTTTCGCACCATGGCGGCGATCCGAAACTCGAAGACCTCGTGGCTCGCCGTCTCGGGGTCCAACGCCATCAGGACAATCCGGGTGGCATCCAGCGCCGAGCCCGGCGCCACCAGTTTCGCCAGGTCCGCGGTCCGCTCCCTGGCGATCGACTCGTCGAGCAGGAGTACCAGATCCTGCGCGCCCGCATCGAGGGCATCGCGCAACAGACCGGCCGCCTTCGTCTGACTATCCGTGACATCGTGGTCGATCCCCATCCGCGTAAACAAGGCCGACGCCGCGATCCGGGCGGCGCCGAGATCGTCGAGAACCACGACATGCAAGCCGGCCGGCGGCACGACCCGGAGCGGCGCGGGGGTCGTGTCGGCCATCAGCGGCAGCGCGGTCAGAAACTCCGAGCCGCTGTCCGGCAGGCTGCGCGCCTCGATCTTCCCCCCCAGCAACTCGACGAGCCGCTTGCTGATCGCGAGCTCGAGTCCGGAGCCGCCGAATTTGCGGGGCGACGAGTCCGCCGGCACAAAGCGGTTGAAAATCGTGCCCAGCATCTCGGCGGGAATGCCGCGTCCCGTGTCACTGACGCTGAAATGCAGCCACGTCGCCCCCGGCTTGAACGGCGCCATCGAACCCGGCGGCAATTCCACCCGCAAAACGATGCGCCCGTGGTCGGTGAACTTGACCGCGTTCGCCACCAGGTTGAGCAGAATTTGGTGCAACCTTTCGGCGTCGCCGATGACGCGCGTCGGCACATCGGGGGCGACAAGCAAAACGAGTTCCAGGCCCCGCAGCGCCGCCTGGGGCGAAAACTGCTCCATGATTTCGATCAACGGCTGGCGCAGGTCGAACGAAGCCTGGGCAATCTGGATCTGCCCCGATTCGATGCTGGAATATTCCAGCACGTCGTTGAGCGACTGATGCAGCGACTCCGCCGAAAACCGCAGGGTCGTCACCAGCTCGCGCTGCTGCTGTTTGAGCGAGTTTTCCAGGAGCAGGTCCGCCGACCCAATCACGCCATTGAGGTGAGCGCGAATTTCGTGGCTCAACGTCGCCAGCATCTCGCCCTTCGCCTGGCTCTCGCGGGTCACCGCCTCCTTTTCCTCCAACGCCCGCCGCGCCTTCTCCTGCTCCTGCGCCACCTGCTCCGCCTGCTCGCTCAAATCCAGGGAGTAATTGCGGTTGGCCCGCCAGAGTTGCCAGGCCAGCAGCGCGATGATTACGCCACCGACAGCCGCAACCAACCCCACGGGTGAACCGGCCTGGGCCAGAATCGCACCGCCGGGGAGGCGGACCACGGCTGTCGCATACATGGCGGGATTTCGCCAGCAACGGCGCACGACCTCAAATCCTTAATTCCCTTTATCGTAGATCTGCGTAGGTCGGAGACGGTAAATTCGGAAGCCGCGAAGCCATGAATCGGCGCCTGGCGGCCCGGCCTTCGGAGGGTGGACAAACGCGCGGAACGCCACCACATCATTGCGCCCTCCCCGTCGCTGCCGCGCGCGAGGCCGCGAAACCCAACAAAATCGTTTGTTCATCTTTTAATCCTGCCCCCATGAAATCGCCCATTCGCCTGCTGGCCGCCGCCAACCAAACCCAGGAAAAAGCCGCCGCGACCGCCGCCCAGGCCGAGCTCAAGCATCCGGCCACGAGTTCGAGCCGCCGCCACTTCCTCAAGCAAACGGCCTTGGGCGGCATCGCGCTGACTGGTCTGGCCGGGCTGTCCGTCGAGGACACGATCGCCCAGACCACGTCGAAAGTCTCCCGCCTCGGTGCGCCGTCGAATCTCAAGATCACCGACGTCCGCTACACGACCATCAGCAACGGCACCGGTGCCACCAACGCCCGCAACGTCATCCTCCGGATCGACACGAATCAGGACATCTACGGCCTGGGCGAAGTGCGCGACGGCGGCGATGCGCGGTTCGCGCTCTTCCTGAAAAGCCGGATTGTCGGCCTCAATCCCTGCAACGTCGAAATGATCTTCAAGATCATCAAACAATTCGGCGGCCACGGCCGGATGGGCGGCGGCGTGAGCGGGGTGGAAATGGCGCTCTGGGATCTCGCCGGCAAGGCCTTCAACGTGCCGGTCTGGGCCCTGCTCGGCGGTCGCTACCGCGAGAAAGTCCGGCTCTATTCCTACATCCCCAATTCCGGCGAAGTGCCGCTGGCGGAGCTCGACCTCGCCAAGTTCAAGGCGGACGTGAAACACCGGATGGAAGCGCAGGGTTTCACCTGGCTCAAAATGCATCCGGGCATCGAAAAGATCAGCCAGATCCCCGGCACAACCATCAACACGAAGTTCATCTCCGGCTTCAACGAGCGGGTATCCCCTTCCCGCTCCCAGAATTATTTCGCTTACCAAAACACCCGCCACGCCTTCACCGCCGTGCAGCTGACGGCCAAGGGCCTCGAGGAACTGGCCAAGTACGTCGAGGTCATCCGCAACGCCGTGGGCTACGACATTCCGCTGTCCGCCGACCATCAGGGGCACTTTGACGTGAACACGTGCATCAAGGTCGGGCACGCGCTCGAGCGCTTCAGCCTCGCGTCGCTGGAGGATTTTCTGCCGTGGGACAACACGGAGCAGCTCAAGGCGGTCACCGACGCGATCAACACGCCGACGATGACCGGCGAGGACATTTATCTGAAAGAGGAATTCAAGAAGCTCTGCGATACGCACGCGGTGGATATTGTGCAGCCCGATCTGGCGACCGCCGGTGGCATCCTCGAGACGAAGAAAATCGGGGACTACGCGGAGGAGCGCGACACCGCGATGGTGATGCATTTTGCCGGCACGCCGGTGAGCTTCATGGCGAACGTCCACAGTGCCGCGGCCACCCAAAACGCCCTGGCGCTCGAAGTGCCCAACCAGATCGTCGACAACCCCTGGTGGCCCAAACTCGTGAAGATGACGGGCGCGCAGCCGATTTACGCGAACGGCTACGCCAACGTGCCGGACGATGCGCCGGGCTTGGGGGTCGAATTGAACGACGAGGAAATGAAGCGACACCTCCATCCGGAGGATCCGGGCTACTTCGAACCGACCCCGCAGTGGAATGAGGTGCGGTCGTACGATCGGATCTGGAGTTAATCGTTGCGACGACGGCCGCCTCCGGGCCTCGCGAATCCAACTCACCAGGATGGCCCGGTTTGAAATGGATCGGTCCAAACCGGTTTCACGCGGAGCCGCGGAGTTCGCGGAGAGCGTAAAAGTCCGTGGGTTAGATCTATTTTCTCCGCGGTCTCCGCGGCTCCGCGTGAAACGATCCCGCTATCCAACTCACCATTTAGTGAGCAAGTCATTGCCCCGGCGGGGGGTGCTTTTGCCTTCGCGATCCTACGCGGGCTTCGCGGTTCTATGCCAACGTTTCAGCTTGGTTCGCGGTGGGCACCAGGAGGGTGGAGAGGTCAACTGGTCCGCGAAATTTCCCGTTTCCTTTGCGTCCGGCCGCTGCTGTGCTCGCCACACCCCAATGCGCTCACTGCTTCTTTTTCTTTTTCCCGTTCTCCTCGCCGCCCAAACCGGCAATGCCGTAGGCCAAAAGACCTCCGGCGATAACCGCCCGCCCAACGTCATCATCCTCTTCGCCGATGACATGGGCTATGCCGACATCGGATCCTTTGGCGGCAAACCCGGCGTCACGCCTCAGCTCGATCGGATGGCCACGGAGGGCCGGCGCTTCACGAACTTTCATGTGGCCCAGGGAATCTGCTCGGCCTCCCGCGCGGCGCTGCTCACCGGGTGCTATTCGAACCGCGTCGGCATCACCGGCGCGCTTCCCTCCAACTCCACCCACGGCATCTCGACCGGTGAAACGACGCTCGCCCAGATGTTCAAGGCCCGCGGCTACGCCACCGGCATGACCGGCAAGTGGCACCTGGGAAGGCAGCCGCAGTTTCTCCCGCTCCGCCACGGCTTCGACGAATACCTCGGCCTGCCCTACTCCAACGACATGTGGCCGTACAATCCCGCGGCCTCGGTCGTCAATCCGCCGCTCCCACTGATCGAGGGCGAGGCGACCAAGCAGATCATCACGACGCTCGAGGAACAGGCAACCTTGACGGCCCAGTACACCGACCGCGCGGTCCGTTTCATCGACCGGCACAAGGCCGAGCCGTTTTTCTTCTACCTCGCCTACACCATGCCGCACGTGCCGATCGCGGCGAGTCCCCGGTTTCGCGGCAAGACAGGCCAGGGCCTGTACGCCGATGTCATCGCGGAAATCGACTGGAGTGTCGGCGAAGTATTGGCCGCCCTGAAACGCCATGGCCTCGACGAAAACACGGTCGTCATCTTCACCAGCGACAACGGACCCTGGTTGGTCTACGGCAACCACGCCGGCTCGGCCGGACCGTTGCGGGAGGGCAAGCAATCCGCCTGGGAAGGTGGCATCCGCGTGCCCTGCCTCATGCGCTGGCCCGGAAGGATTCCCGCCAACACCAGCACCGGCGACATGCTGATGACCATCGATCTGCTGCCCACGCTGGCGAAACTCACCGGCGCGAAGCTGCCGTCCAAGCCGATCGACGGCCTCGATGTCTGGCCCATCATCGCCGGCCAGCCCGGCGCCAAGAATCCGCACGACGCCTACGCCCTTTACTACGCGGGCGATCAGCTGCAGGCGGTCGTGTCCGGCGATGGACGCTGGAAGCGGATTTTCCCGCACGGCTACAATTCGCCCGCGCAACCGCCGGGCATGGACGGCGTGCGGGGCGCCAACGTGCCGAGGCAGGTCGAGCAGGCCGTGCTCTACGATTTGACGGCGGACATCGGGGAGAAACGCGATGTCGCGGCCGAGCATCCCGACATCGTGCAGCGGCTCGACACGTTCGCGGAACAGATGCGCGGTGAACTCGGCGATTCGCTGCAAAAGCGCCAGGGCCGCGCCGTGCGCGAGCCGGATCGCCTGGCGGACGCAAAGTAGCACCAACTGCCGATCGCATGCGGACTTTTGCGCCGCGGCGCGGTAGGGACGGCTCTCCGAGCCGTCCGCGGACGCCTGCGGAGAGGCGTCCCTACCTCACTATCGAACCATCCTTATTGGAAATCGCACAGCCCACCGCGCGATCACCGACCGCCCGATCAAACCAGCACTTTGGTTTTCAGATGATCCGACAGCCGTAGCGCCAGTGACACGAGCGTCAGCGTCGGGTTCGCCGCGCCGCTCGTGGGATAAACGTCCGAGCCGGCGACATAGAGGTTGGCGAGGCCGTGCACCTTGCAGTTCGGGTCGACGACGCCCTGTTTGGGATCATCATGCATTCGCGCCGTGCCCATGTGGTGCCAGCCGCCCCGGAGGTGCGCCGGCCACGCGTTGTCGTCGCCATCCAGCAGCCAGTCCAGAATCTGGAGCCGTCCGAGACCGGTGCGACCCATTTCCTGGCCGAGCAATTCGTAGAACACGCGGATCGAGCGCTTGTCGTTCGGCGTGAAATTCAGCCGCAGGTTCGCCCGCGGCATGTCCAACTCGTCCTTCTCCGCGCCGAGCACGATCCGCGAATCGCGGTTCGGCGCCTGCTCCTGGCGGGTGAACAGACGATACACGGTTTGCGGCGTCGGATTGGGCCCGACCTCGGGAAAATTCACCTGCGACTCCGACTTCCGCGGCGTGGGCGTCGCGTAGATCGAAAGCGAAGACGTGCCGTTGAGAATCTTGTGCTGGCGCTGCGTCTCGCTCGTGAGCGCCAGTTCCGCCCGCGCGCGGCCCGCCCCGAAACCAGGATGCATGTAGAGCGCGAGCGGTTGCGGCTGCGCGAAGACCACCTGGGCGCCGAACACTTCGAAGTGCTCCATGAAGAAACGGCCCACGAGATCGTGGTCGTTACCGAGTCCGGCGCGCGCCCGGCTGTTCGAGGCCAGCAGCAGCCGCGAATTGTGAATCGCGCTGCACGCGGTGATGTACTGTTTCGCGCGCACCTTGTGCTCCTTGCCGTCGATCGTCTTCACCCGCAGGCTCTCCGCCGCGGTCACGTTTTCATTCGGCAGGATTTCGACGACCTTCGCGTAGGTGTAGAGATGGACGTTCTCGGACTTGACGATGGCGTCGCGATAGACCGTGCCCATCCGGGTCGGCGGGCTGAACTGCCACATCTTCGGGAAAAAAGCTTTGCCATCGAGCGGCAGCCGCTCGCGCCCCGGCTGCAGTTTCTCCCAATACGCGGCCTCGAAATCGTGCGCCCCCAGTTCGAGGACTTTTTGCGCGCGGACGTAGAAGGGATCCAAGTGGGCCCGGGTGATGGGCCAGCCGCTGTGCGGGACCCAGTCACGTTTCTCGAAGTCGATCGGATCGTAGGGCGAGCTCCAGCCAGCCCAGTGATTCGTCGTCCCGCCGAAAAAGTGCAGTCGCGTGGCCTGCAGGGGATAGTAAGGCCGATCGAGCGCCTCGCCGCGATAGAGCGCCTGCATCCGCTCCTCGATCGTGAAGCCGCCACCCTCGAGCAAAATCACCTTCTGTCCGCGGCCCACCCATTCGAGCGCGATGCTAAGGCCGGCCGCACCGGCGCCGATAATGCAGAGATCCCCTTCGATCAGGGTATCAGCGTCGAGAGTGCGGGCATCGATGTGCATGAAAATTTTCGGCGCAAAACGAACGCGCCTTCAGGCCGGCAGCAGCGAGAATAACGCGCACTGCCGCGCTTCCGTCACGGACAGAACCCAGCCGTTGAGCATCACCGTCCGGCCGCGGGCAAAGTCGAGCTGCACCTCTTCCTTCACGCGGGCGCGGAGCGCGGTGGCCTTCATCGCTCCCGTTTGCGTCAGGATTTTCTGCTCCAAGACGGAAGAACTATTTTCGTCCGGGACGCGCTCCCGGTAACGAAGTCCCAGCGCGCGCACGCCGGCGTCGTTGCGCAAAACCTCGAGCAAGTGCGGATGCGCGAGCGAGGTCTGGGCCGCGACGGCGCCGCGAGTTGCCGCCGGCCAGACCAAGGCCGCGGTACCGGCCGTGGCGATTCCGATGAATTGTCGTCGCTTCATGGCAATTTTCTCGGCCCGTCATCGGCCATCGCATCCGCGGTTACGAGGCAAAACGATCCGGGCGGTCGACGGATCCAATCTTTTGGATTCCCAAGCCGGGAGTCGGCCAACCAAGTCAAAGGAATGAACGGGGAATCAAGAATTTGGTAATGGCCTGGTTTGAGATAAATCCTGCCAAACCGGTCTCACGCGGAGGCGCGCAGTACGCGGAACCAGCAAAAATCAAATAATTTTAGTGGTTCTCTCCGCGTCTCCGCGCCTCCGCGTGAAACTACCTCACCATCAAATTTTCACAGCGGGAATCCTTCCGCCGACAAACCGGGGAAAATGCGCAGGGCGTTCTTGTAATAGACCTTCTTCAGCACGTCGTCCGGCAAATCCAGGCCGTAGAGTTTCCAGATGCCATGGTACTTCCGAATCGGATCAAAGTAATCGTCGTCGGTCTCAAGCAGTCGGAAATAGGTGAAGTACTCGCCCACCTCGTAGAGATCTTTGCCGAACATGATCCGATCCTGGTACTTGACGAGGAACCGGTGCGCCGCGCGCGGCTGGCGGCCCAGTTCACTCGTGATCGCACCGATTTCGGCGTACACGTTGGGCAGACGATCGAGCAGCGCCCCGAGCCGCCCGAGGTCGTGGCCGAGCCAGCCGAGATGGGCGTTGATGAAGATCGTATTCGGATGCTTCTCGAAAAGGGCGTGTTGCTCGTCGATCAACTGCTCCCACGTGAAATCCGTCTGCTGGGACTGGTTGCGCGTGGCGCGCAGCTTCAGTTCGAGCCAGCGCTCGTTGTTCTTGTCCATCGGCTGAAACAAGCCCCACGGGTCCGCCGTGTGGATGAGCACGGGAATCTTGTACTTCGCACACACCTCCCACACCCGGTCAAAACGCGGATCGTCAACCTTCACGCGCGTCTTGCCGTCGTAGAGCATCATGCCGAGGTGCTTCCAGACCTTGAGCCCGATCGCGCCGGCCTTGATGTCGGCCTCGACCTGCGCCGCGGCCCGGGCCGCATAGTCCGGCGCGTCGAGCCCCGCGTAGTCGATATTGGTCATCACCGCGAACCGCTTGGCGTCACGCCCTTTCATCGCCTGAACCGCCTTGGCGACCCATTGGCCCTGGCCCCCGCTCACCGGCGAGTTGATCAGGATCCGCATGTTCAGGCTGTCCATGTCCTGGATCAGCTTGTCCAACCGGCCCGGGGCGACGTCGCGCTGGTGATTGTGCACGTCGATGAACGGAAACTTCGCGCGGGTCAGGTGGTGCTCGGGCACGCGCAGCGTGGACTTGGGCTCAAACTCCTCGATGGAGATGGACTGGGCTGCGGCGACCGCGGCGGAAACCAAGGCAAGGACGAGATAGGGGCGCATGGAATTTCAGAATTCGAATCAGGGGCGGGGAGGTTTTGCAGATGACCGCAACCGTCGGTGGCGTCAAACTGAGTTCCGTGCGGGCCCCAGCCGAGACCGGGTTGAAGACGGGGCTGGGTCTCAGCCAGGAGTGGGACGGCTTTCCGCCGGTGCACTCGGCGCCTTGGTGTTTCCGCGCGAGATTTTCCGCGGAAGGCGGGTGCATCATGAACGGGATTCGCACCGATTTGGCCGGGAATGGAGTGCCCGGCCAAATCGTCGGGATCGACCTCACGTTCGACGGCCGCGCACGGAGTGCACGGCCCACCTTGCACGATCATCGTACCGGGTGGGCCGGGCACTCCGTGCGCGGCCATCCCTGGTTTCGAACTCCCGTTCGAGTACAGCCCATGACCCTTAAGGTGCCCAGCGGTGGACCGTCATCCAACGCGCTGCGAGCGAAAATGCCCCCCGGCCCCGGGCGGCCCGTGCTCCGCGCGCCGAGCGAAAGGCGGAGTGCCCCCTATTGGGTTACACTACGCCTTTGCGCGCTTCACGTGTCCGCGTGATACTCGATCAACGCCGGCCGTCACTTCGTCCAATTGACGTTGCCGACTTCCGCGATGGGTGCGCAGGCGTCGAAACGACCCGGCACCGGATCGTAATGCAGCACGGTCTTGCCGACGGTTTCGGCCGTGAAATATCCCACCACCGTCAGTTCCTTGAGCTGATAGAAAAACGTCCCCTCCCGGTTCCGCGCGGCCTCGGCCAGGCGCGTCAACAGAGCGTCCTGCTGCGCCGTCGCAAGCTGCGGGAACGCGCGTCGGTGCGCCGCCGCGCTCGCCGTCTCGACCTCGGCCAGGCCCGCCGCGAAGAGTTTTTTCTCCTCCGGGCTCAGGTATTTCCCATACATGAGATCGATGAACGCGGGCACGCCGACATCGCGCGCACCCGGCGTGTCGGTGCGCGGCAAAATCCGCTCGGCCAGCGCAGCGGCGGTTTCCAGCTGCTGCGCGGTGAGATAAACCGGCTTGGCGCCGGCCGCCGCCGGCGCCGACTGCGCCCGCATCACGCCCGACAGGAGCGAGGGCGAAAGGGCCGCCCCGAGGAAGATCGCCGCGCGTTGGATCGCTTCGCGGCGCGTGATCGCCGGACGCTCCACGGAGCCGCCAGCGCGATTCAGATGGGAATTCATGATCGGGGTCCTTCCGCGTTAGAGGTTGCGCTTCTTGAGTTCGCTGACGGCGTAATCGCACGCGCGGGCCGTCAGCGCCATGTAGGTCAGCGACGGGTTCACGCACGACGCCGAGGTCATGCATGCGCCGTCGGTCACGAAGACATTCGGCGCCGCATGGACCTGATTCCACCGATTAAGGATCGAGGTCTTCGGGTCGCGGCCCATGCGCGCCGTGCCCATCTCGTGAATGCAGAGGCCGGGCGCGCTCACGTCGTCGAAGGGCGTCACGTCCTTCAGCCCGGCGGCCTCGAGCATCTCCACGGCGGAGGCCTTCATGTCCTTCCGCATCGCGTACTCGTTTTCCTTCCAATCGCAGTTGAACGTGACCGTGGGCTGGCCCCATTTGTCGCGCACCTTGTCATTCAGAAAGAGGCGATTTTCGTGGTACGGCAGGCACTCGCCCCACGCGCCGATGCCGAGCCGCCACGGGCCGGGCGCGATTAGGTCGGCTTTAAATTTCGGACCAAAAAGATTCAGCTCCTTGATCCCGCGGGACCAATCGCTGCGACTCGCCGAGCCCTGATAGCCGAAACCGCGGATATAATCCTTCTGCTTCGTCGCCTGATTCAAGTTGCGGAAGCGCGGAATATAAATGCCGTTCGCCCGCTGACCCTTTTGATACATGTCGGCAAATTTGTCGGAGAGGCCGGAAGCCCCGACCTTGAAATGGTGATCCATCAGGTTGTGACCCAATTCACCGCTGTCGTTGCCGAAGCCGTTCGGGAAGCGCGCCGATTTCGAATTGAGCAGAATGGACGTCGAAGCGACCGACGACGCGCAGCAAAAGATCACCTTGGCGAAATACTCGATCACCGCGTTCGTCTCGGCGTCGATCATCCGTACGCCGATCGCCCGACCCCTGGCCTCATCGTAGATCAACTGGCTCACGATCGAAAATGGCCGGAGCGTGAGGTGGCCGGTCGCGTAGGCGGCCGGGAGCGTGGCGGCGTTGCTGCTGAAGTAAGCGCCATACGGACAGCCGCGGATGCAGCGGTTGCGATACTGACAGCTGCCACGGCCGTTCAGCGGCTGCGTGAGGTTGGCCACACGTCCGATGATCAGCGGACGGCCGCCGAACGCGTCGGCGACGCGCCGCTTCACGTCCTTTTCGAGGCAGTTCAACTCCATCGGCGGCTGGAACTGGCCATCGGGCAGGTGCGGCAGCTGCTCGAGGCTGCCGCTGATGCCGGCGAAGCGCTCCGCATAATCGTACCACGGCGCAATTTCGGCGTAGCGGACCGGCCAGTCGACCGCCACGCCGTCCTTCGCGTTGGCCTCGAAATCGAGATCGCTCCAGCGGTAGGACTGCCGGCCCCACAGCAGCGAGCGCCCGCCCACGTGGTAGCCGCGCATCCAGTCGAAGCGCTTCTCCTCGGAGTACGGATTTTCGAGATCGTTGACGAACCAGTGGGCGGAGGCGGGGTGCGTCGTGTAGCCGGTGCGGTTTTGCTTTTCCTGCTTCGCAATTTCCGCCGGCGGCAATTTGGTGCGGCCCTCGAACTCCCAGCTTTCCTTAAAGGCGGTCGGATAGTCGCCGTGCTTCACGTCGCGACCGCGTTCGAGCACCAGGGTCTTCAGCCCTTTCTCGCAGAGCTCCTTCGCGGCCCAGCCGCCGCTGATCCCCGAGCCAATCACGATGGCATCGTAGGTATTTTGTTTCGTGCCTGCTCCTTGAATAGTCGCCATGGGAAAAATCTCGTTCGGCGGATCTGCCAATGCGTTTGAGTGAACGGCCCGAGTTCAACACCCACCTGGCTGCGCTGGCAATCCGGACCTTTGGAGCCACAGATTTCACCAATTGGACAAATTCGGATCCGGGCATCTGTGCCCATCAGTGAAATCTGTGGCCAAAAAATCTCCTCGCTTTGGGCGGTGGCAGCGGAGAGGCCCGATGGCTGCGGGCTAGCGCGGATTGCCGTCGCGGGTCTCCGCTGGCGGATTCATCTTCAGTCCGGTTATCTTGAGCGCGTGAGCGTAGTTCGACACCGGGATGGGCGGAAGCGTCACTTGCAACCCGAAGGTCGTGCGGTTGTATTTCAATTTCTCCTGACTCCCCAGCAGGGAGATGCCCGTGATTTTTCCGACGAGCGCCGGGTTCGCCGCGAGCGCGACGAGATTCACTTCGCCGAACGGATAGGGACCCAGGAGCAATGCGTACAACACGTCGCCCTTGACCGTGTAGCGCACGCCAGGACCGGTGTCGCCGCCCGCGCCGCCCGCGCCAAAGGTTGTCCAGTGGTGCGTCCCATAAATCGCCTCGCCATTCACCTCCAGCCAGCGACCGATTTCGCGCAGCACTTCCTGTTGTTCCGTCGGGATGGTGCCATCGGCCCGCGGCGAGAGGTTCAGGAGATACGTGCCGTTCTTGCTGACGGTATCGATCAGCCGCCCGAGGATGGTCGCCGCACTCGCGATGGTCATGCCGTCGGTGTAGCCCCACGTCGAACCGATGGCGTCGTCGACCTCCCAGACACCGGGCCGAATGCCGGGCGGGGAGCGGGCGCCCACCTTTTCGAAGTCCACGATGGAGCCGATTTGTCCGTCGTTCAGCCCGCCTGGCGCGAACGCCGCTTTCTTCGAACTGATCGACACCGCCTGGCCCCACTCCTTCGCGCGGTTGTAGTAATAGGCGGCCAGATGGAGCTTCAGCGGATCGAGGTAACGGATGTCGATGCCGTTATCGAACCAGAGAAGGTCAGGCCGGTATTGCTCGATGAGCTCGACGTTGCGCGCGAACCAGTCGCGGAGGAAACGCTGCAGCGCCGCGTCGCTGCGATCGGCCACGTGGTAGAAATCGGTCCACTCCGGATCGAAAAGGTCGGCCTGTTTCTTTTTTAGGTCGGCGAGGACGTCGGCGGAAGGGTTGATGAACGTGAAATTCTCGATGCCGTGATTCGACACGCCAAACTTCAGGCCGCGCGCGCGGACGGCCTTAGCCAAGTCGCCGATGAGATCGAGCCGGGGCCCCATGGCCATCGCGTTGTAACGCGTGACCCGACTATCCCAGAGCGCAAAATTGTCGTGGTGCTGGGCGGTCGGGATGACAAATTTGGCGCCGGCTCGCTGGAAGAGCTCGGCCCATTGGTCGGCGTCGAAGTTCTCGGCCGTAAAACGGGGGATGAAGTCCTTGTAGCCGAAGCGATCGAGCGGGCCGAATTTCCCGATATGCCAGTCGCGAATGGCGGCGTTGCCGTAGAGGTGTTTCTCGTACCACTCGTTGTGGTGGGCCGGCACGGCGTAGACGCCCCAGTGCAGCATGAGTCCGAACTTCGCCCCGACGAACCACGCCGGAACCGTGTAGTTTTGCCGGAGGGATTCCCACGACGGCGCAAACGGCCCGGTGGGGATTTGGAACGGCAGCGAGGCGACGGCCGCGTTGACGACGGCGGGCGTCGTCTCGGGGGCCATGTCGTAGCCGGCGTCGTTGCCGACGATCGCCATCGGGTTGGGATCCGGGGGCGCAGGCGGCGGTGGATTTGGCTGCGCGTGAGCGAGGGAAAACAATCCCGCAAACACCATGGCTGGCGACCAGCCGCTCACGGTTTCGGCGGGATGATCGCGGTGCCGTGACCGACGAGAAACTGCCAGCGGCCATCGCGCTTCACGACCACATCCGTCCAGCGATAGTCGCCACTGATGTCCGCGCCCTTGAAGGTCCCCTTGTCCGCACTGCGATACGTCAGGACCACCACGTCGGCGCTGGTGAAGTGCACGGTGATCTCGCTCATGGTCGAGGCCGTCATCCGGAGATCGCCGGATTTTATCTGGCCGACGAACGCGGCCTTGTTCTGCGGCTCGCCGCCTGGGCCCACAAAGTAGAAGTCGTCCGCGAGCGTAAGCTCCATTCCCGCCGCATCCGCCTTGAGGACGGCCGCGAGGAATTTCTTTTCCAGCGCGAGCACGGCTTTCTCACTCTCGGGATTGGACTTCGAAGGATTCGCCGGCTGGCCGAACAAGAGACCGGGGATCAGGGCA
>CANJNJ010000007.1 GCA_947474995.1 Opitutaceae bacterium
CGTTAATTTCTACAAGGGCAACGGCGTGCTCCTCGAGTCCCACAGCAGCTGGGGTGACCAGTTTAGCCTGGTATCTGCCTTTGCCTCAGTGGGCCTCGCCCCCCTCCCATTTGGCTCGAAGGACGCCGCATTCATGCTCGATCTGACGCCGAGTTCAGGTCCTTACACGATAGAAATGTTGAACAAGAGTTTCCCTGGCGCGGGTTGGGGCATGATCGAGCTCTACCCGATGGGCGAGAGTGAGATCTCGAGCCTCTCGGCTCGAGGACAGGTGGGCAAGGACGGCAAAGGTCTTTATGTAGGCTTTCGTATCACGGACTCGGCGAAAACAAAGCGGGTTATCGTGCGCGGCCTGGGGCCGAACCTCGCCGCCGCCGGGGTGCGTGATTTCCTGCGCGATCCGCAACTCCAGCTGTTTCGCCAGGGCGAGGTCGCAGCGTTGGTGGGCAGCAATGACGACTGGGGCGGGGACCGTGCGCTTTCCGATGCCTTTGCCTCAGTAGGCCTATACCCTTTGCAACCTGACTCCAAGGATGCCGCGATGCTGTTCAATCTCGAGCCCGGGGTCTACACCTTGTCGCTCTTCGGCGTCAACGGCGCCACGGGCACAGGGATGATTGAGCTCTACGCGGTACCTTAGCCGTTGAGAAGTGAACGTTGAACCTAGACACCGCAGTCGAGGGTTTGGAGTCGGGAGATGCTTGAAGCAAAATTGCGGTCCAGCCGAAAAACGTGCCACGGCACCCGCGGCGGCCCGACCAGCCCCAATGCCGTGCTTCCCGGCCTAATTCTCCGAAATTCGATCGTCCGGGAGGTCGCCCTGCAATTTGCGGCCGAGCTTGAGCGTCTCGATATCGCGGCGAAGCCTGCCGCCGAAAAGCTCGAAGCGGTGACGCACGTCCAGGGTTTCGAGCAGCTTTTGCTTTAGAATAACGTCGTCGCACAAATTAAAGGCGGCGATGTCCACGAAGGCTTCGGGGTCCTCCACGGTCTTGAGAAAATTCGTCACTTCGCCGGAACCGGAGGCGGTGAGGCGGCGCTTGAGATTGAGCAGGCGCGCCAGTTCCCGGCGCAGGGATCGGGTCGTGTCGTCCGGGGCCGTGGCCTGGCTGAGCAGCGCGCGAACCTCGATGCGGCGATAGGGGTCCTCGCGCAGGATGGACACGATCTCGACGCGACACAGACCCTGGAGAAGGAGATTCGAAGTGCCGTCGCTGTTTTTCTGACACGCGCGGACAATGCCGACCGTGGCGACGCGGTGCGGCGGTTCGAATTGCCCGGGCTCGCGCAAGCGGTCGGAATTGAGCCCGGCCACGGCGAAGAGGCGGTTGGTCGCGAGGGCATCGGTCAGCATGCGCCGATAACGGGGCTCAAAGATATGCAGCGGCATGAGCGCCTGTGGAAATAGGGCCGTGTTGGGCAGGGTCATCACCGGCACGTCGTGAGGCAGGTTAATTTCCATTTCCATCGGATGAACGGTTAGGGTACTTTGGCGGAAATTCAACTGTGTCGCGAGTGCGCCAATGTTCGCTGCTTGAGGCGGGCGTTGTGCCACAGGTGCGCCAACGTGGCGTACTCGGGTCCGTCCGAACGGCCGCCAGAAAGGGGTGATTAAGTTTTTAAGCGTGTGGTATCAATGGGTAAGGCGATAATCGATATCGAGGCATGTGCATTGCTAACCGAGGGACATGAGCCGCATTCTTGGCATCGATCTCGGAACCACTAACTCCTGTATGGCCGTCATGGAAGGCGGCGAGCCGGTGGTCATTCCCAACGCGGAGGGTGCGCGGACCACGCCGTCGGTTGTCGCCTTCACGAAGTCCGGCGAGCGCGTGGTCGGCCAGGCCGCCAAGCGTCAGGCCGTGACCAATCCGCGCAACACGGTTTTTTCCGCGAAGCGCTTTATCGGGCGCAAGTTCACCGAGGTGAAGGAAGAGGCGAAGCACATGCCCTTCAAAGTCGTCGAAGGAAAGAATGGCGACGCCTACATCGAAGTGCAGGTGGGCGACAAGACGGAGCAGTTCGCGCCGCAGCAACTTTCTGGTTTCGTCCTCGCCAAGCTGAAGGCCGACGCCGAGGCGTATCTGGGCGAGAAAATCACGCAGGCCGTGATCACGGTCCCGGCGTACTTTAACGACTCGCAGCGCCAGGCCACCAAGGACGCCGGAAAAATTGCCGGCCTCGAAGTGCTGCGCATCATCAACGAGCCGACGGCGGCCTCGCTCGCGTACGGTCTCGACAAGAAGAAGGACGAAAAGATCGCGGTGTTCGACTTGGGCGGCGGCACGTTTGACGTGTCGGTGCTCGAAATCGGCGACGGCGTCTTCGAGGTGAAGGCGACCAACGGCGACACGCACCTCGGCGGTGACAACTGGGACGAGGCGCTCATCGGCTGGCTCGTCGAAAATTTTAAGAAGGAAAACGGGATCGACCTCCGCAAGGATCCGATGGCGCTCCAGCGCCTGAAGGAAGAGGCGGAAAAGGCGAAGATCGCCCTTTCTTCGACGCAGTCGGTCGACATCAATCTGCCGTTCATCACGGCGGATGCCTCGGGACCGAAGCATCTGAACATCCAGCTCTCGCGGGCGAAGATGGAGCAGATTTGCGATTCGCTGTTCGAGCGCTGCCTGCAGCCTTTCCGGAACTGTTTGAAGGACGCGGAACTGACTTCCGCGCAAATCGACGAGCTCGTGCTCGTCGGTGGCATGACGCGCATGCCGAAGGTGGTGGAAATTGCCAACACGCTGGGCGGCAAGCCGCCGCATCAAGGCGTGAATCCCGATGAAGTGGTCGCCGTCGGCGCCGCGATTCAAGGTGGCGTGCTGAAGGGCGATGTGCGCGACGTGCTGCTGCTCGACGTGACGCCGCTGACGCTGGGCATCGAGACCGCGGGCCAGGTGGCCACGGCGATGATTCCGCGCAACACGACGATTCCGTCGAAGAAGACGCAGGTCTTTTCAACTTACAGCGACAGCCAGCCTTCGGTGGAAATCGTCGTGCTGCAGGGCGAGCGCCCGATGTCGCGCGACAACAAGGTGCTCGGCACGTTCCGGCTCGACGGGATTCCGCCGGCGCCGCGCGGGCTGCCGCAGATCGAAGTCACGTTCGACATCGATGCGAACGGCATCCTGCACGTGTCGGCGAAGGACCTCGGTACGGGCAAGGATCAGAAAATCACGATCCAGGGTTCCTCGGGCCTCTCAAAGGAAGAGGTCGAGAAGATGACCAAGGACGCGGAGCTGCACGCCGAGGAAGACCGCAAGCGCAAGGAAGCCGTCGAGAGCAAGAACCAGCTCGATAGCACCATTTATCAGCTCGAGAAGACGCTGAAGGATTCCGGCGACAAGATTCCCGCCGAGATGAAAACCAAATTTGAGTCCGCCTTGGTCGACGCCAAGAAGGACCTCGAGAGCAGCGACGCCGCGCGTATGAAGGCCGCGGTGGAGAAGCTGACCGCCATCGGCGGCGAACTCTACGCCGAGGCCCAGAAAGCGGGTCAGGCCGCGGGCGACGCCGACGCGGGCGAGGGCGCCGGCCCGGCCGGTGGGCCGCCCCCCAATGGCGCCCCGAAGAAGACCGAGAAGAAGGCCGACGTCGTCGATGCCGATTTTGAGGTCGTTGACGAAGAGAAGAAGAAATAACTTTCAACCTTTGCGCGCCGCCGCGTTACACGCAGCCGGCGCGCTTTGCTGAAAAAACAAAACAACATCCACGCTTCATCCCAAACCCAACCACATATGGCTAACGTTAAAATCAAACCGATTGGTGATCGTGTTCTCGTTGAACACATCGAAGAAAAAGAGCAGGTCCGCGGGGGCATCATCATCCCGGACAGCGCCAAAGAAAAACCGCAGGAGGCGAAAGTGATCGCCCTCGGCACCGGCAAGAAGGGTGAAGATGGCAAAATCATCCCCTTCGAAGTCAAGGTGGGCGACAAGGTGTTGATCAGCAAATACGGTGGCACCGAAGTGAAGCTCGAAGAAAAGAAATACACGCTCGTGCGCGAAGACGACATCCTCGGCGTCATCGCCTGAGCGGTGCGGTATTCTCCCTCTCAACTCCAATAGAAAAATAAATTACAATGGCTGCTAAACAACTCATCTTCGACGAGGTTGCTCGTCAGAAAATCCTCCGCGGCGTCGAGCTTCTCTCGCGCGCGGTCAAAGTCACCCTCGGGCCCAAGGGCCGCAACGTCGTCATCGACAAGAAATTCGGCTCGCCGACCGTCACCAAGGACGGCGTCACCGTGGCCAAGGAAGTCGAACTGCCCGATCCCTACGAGAACATGGGCGCGCAGATGGTGAAGGAAGTCGCTTCCAAGACCTCCGACGCCGCGGGCGATGGCACCACCACCGCCACCGTGCTCGCCGAGGCCATCTACAAGGAAGGCCTCAAGAACGTCACCGCCGGCTCGAACCCGATCTTCCTGAAGCGTGGCATCGACAAGGCTGTCGAGGTCGCCATCGCGGAACTCGCCAAGATTTCGAAGCGCGTCTCCGACCGCGAAGAAATCCGCCAGGTCGCGACCGTTTCGGCCAACTGGGATCCCGCGATCGGCAACATCATTGCCGACGCCATGGACAAGGTGGGCAAGGACGGCACGATCACGGTTGAGGAAGCGAAGTCCATCGAAACCACCCTCGACGTCGTCGAAGGCATGCAGTTCGACAAGGGCTATCTCTCCCCGTATTTCACGACCAATGCCGAGAGCATGGAAGCCGTCCTCGAGGACGCCTACATCCTCATCAACGAAAAGAAGATTTCGAGCCTGCAAGAACTCCTGCCCTTGCTGCAGGTCGTCGCCAAGAGCGGCAAGCCGCTCCTCGTCATCGCGGAAGACGTCGATGGTGAAGCCCTCGCCGCCCTCGTGGTGAACAAGATTCGTGGCACGCTCAATGTGTGCGGCGTCAAGGCCCCGGGCTTTGGCGATCGCCGCAAGGCCATGCTCGAGGACATCGCGATCCTCACCGGTGGTCGTTGCATCACCGAGGATCTCGGCATCAAGCTCGAGAACATCACCATCAGCGACCTCGGCCGCGCCAAGCGGATCACGGTCGACAAGGAAAACACGACGATCATCGAGGGTGCCGGCAAGTCGTCGGACATCCAGGGTCGCGTGAAGCAGATCCGCCGCCAGATCGACGAGACCACTTCCGACTACGATCGCGAGAAGCTCCAGGAGCGTCTCGCCAAGTTGGCCGGTGGTGTCGCCGTCATCAACGTCGGTGCGGCCACTGAGACCGAGATGAAGGAAAAGAAGGCCCGCGTGGAGGATGCCCTCCATGCGACGCGCGCCGCGGTTGAGGAAGGCATTGTCGCCGGCGGCGGCGTGGCCCTCCTGCGCTGCGTGAAGGTCATCGACGCCCTGAAGCTCGAGGGTGACGAAGCGGTGGGCGCGCAAATCGTGCGTCGCGCCGTCGAGTCCCCGATCCGCATGCTCTGCGCCAACGCTGGCGTCGAGGGTGCTGTGGTCGTCGGTCAGGTGCTGGCCAACAAGGGCGCCTACGGCTACAACGTCGCCACGGGCGATTACGAGGATCTCGTGAAGGCCGGCGTGGTTGACCCGACGAAGGTCACCCGCACCGCGCTGCAGAACGCGGCTTCGGTCGCGGGCCTGCTCCTCACCACCGAGTGCATGATCACCGAGATCCCGGAGAAGAAAGAAGCTCCGGGCGGCGGTCACGGCGGCGGTCACGGCGGCGGCGGCATGGACTACTAAATTCCGCGCGGATTTATCCGCTCGTTTTAAAAAAGAGCGCGCCACGTTTGTGGCGCGCTTTTTTATTGGTCCCGCCGGGCGGCTTGCAAGGTGGGCCGGGCGCTCCGCGCGCGGCCTGCCACCAATACCATCCGCTGATCGCATTGGGACTCTCGATCTGCAGCCGGGTAGGGACGCCTCTCCGCAGGCGTCCGCGGACGGTTCGGAGAGCCGTCCCTACCTCTTCAAGAGTCCAATTCCTAATGGTCATTGGGATCAAGCGCGGCCGGTTGGCCGGTGTTCCCCAAAGCCGGCGTCTCGACATCACCGTCGCGACCAACACGCTAGTCCCATGGAAGTCATCATCCTGGGCAGCGGCACGTCCCAGGGCGTGCCGATGATCGCGTGTGCCTGCGCGGTCTGTTCCTCGACGGATCCGCGCAATCATCGCACGCGGGCGTCGATTCACGTGGTCATGGATGGCTTGCATGTGCAGGTGGACGCGGCCCCCGAGTTCCGCCTCCAGTGCCGCCGCGAACGCATCGAACAACTGGACCTTTTCATCCTGACCCATGGCCACGCCGATCATATCGCGGGCATGGATGACTTGCGGCGGTTCTGTGATTTGCTCGGGGGCAATGCCCTGACGGTTTATACGACGGCGGAAGGACGCGGACGCGTGAACGCGATGTTTCCGTACGCGATGGGCGAAAAGCCGGCGGCGCGGGGCTATGCGGCTTTCAAACTCGCGGACATGCTCCCGTCGCTGGAATTGCCGCAGGGCACGATTCAATCGACGCTGCTGCCGCACGGGGGCATCAGCACGCTCGGGCTTGTCTTCACGGAACGCTCCAGCGGGAAAAAATTTGCCTACTACACGGACTGCAAGCGGGTCACCCCCGAGGCGATCGCGTTGGCGCGGGGGGCCGATGCCGTGGTGCTCGACGGCTTGCGTCCGCTGCCGCACCCGTCGCACCTCAGCATCGACGAAGCAATCGCGGTGGCCAAAGAGATCGGTGCGCCGCAAACGTGGCTGACGCACCTTACGCACCTGACGGATCACGACGTTCTCACGACCTCGCTCCCCTCAGGTTTGGCCCCGGCGTATGATGGACTGAGGTTTAAATTGTAGGGCCTGAACCGGAATCGGCGTTGCCGTTCGGAAATCGACGTGAAGTGCCAGGCAAGGGGAGTCTGGGTTCTGTGTCATAGCGAAAGCGCTTCAAAATCAGGGCTTGCCATAATCCCTACTGAATCAATGTAGATTAAGTTAGTCGTAAAATATGAAGCTCTCGAAGAAAGGCGAATACGCGCTGCGGTCGCTCATCAACCTCGGCATTGCGGCCGAGGTGGGACGTTCGTTGGTGCAGGTCGCTGAGCTCGCCGAAAACGAGCAGTTGCCCGCCAAGTTCCTCGAGCAGATTATGCAGCTGCTGAAGGAAGCGGGTCTGGTGGAAAGCGAGCGGGGCAAGTTTGGCGGGTACCGGTTGGCGAAACCGACGAAGAAAATAACGATTGGCGAAGTGGTCCGGCTGATTGACGGCCCGCTCGCGCCGATTGGTTGCGTGAGCCAGAGCGCCTACGAAAAATGCACCTGTCCCGATGAGGCCCATTGCGGGCTGCGGATGCTGATGCTCGATGTGCGCAACGCCATCGCCGGCATTCTCGACCGGTATACGCTGGCGGACGTCGTTGAGGTGACTTTGCGTAAGCTCCGGCGGGATGGTCTGCCTCTGCCGTTTTCGCCCGAAGCCGACGCGGCTTCGACCGCGCCGCGCGTCTCGGCCCGATTGGCCCGCAAGCAAGCGCACCGTGCCGCCAAGCCCCGTCTCGATGCGACCGCCGGGGCGCTGCACGAACTCCTCGGCGACTATACGATCTAGGTTTTATCCTTACTTCCCCGCACGGTGTGGCCCGAAAACATTTAATTCTCGAGAAGAGCCCATGAAAAAAATCCCCAATCTCAGCGCGAAAATATTGGCGGCGGTGGTGTCGATCTCCGCCTTGGGCGCGTCGGCCGCCACGGACGGCGGCGATCTGCAGACCCTGCGCGAACAGGTGCGCGTGCTGGAGCAGCAGGTCAAGGCGCTGGCCCGGCAAATTGAACTCCGCGAGGAGGCTGCTGCCGCCACCGCAAAGTCGGCCTCGAAAGTTACCGTCACCGACAAGGGGTATGCCCTGGCGTCGGCCGATGCGGCGAACTCCCTCCGGATTCGCGGAATCGTGCATTTTGATTCCCGGCTCTTTTTCGGAGATGCCGGCGTCACGAACAACGCATTCGTCCTGCGGCGGGCGCGGCTCAATGCCGAGGGGCAGTTGGCCCGGAACTACAGCTTTCAGTTCGTGACGGAATTCGGCGGTTCCGCCCTGAATATTCGCGACGCCAACTTCAGTGTCGCGGTCAATCCGTCGTTGCAGCTGAAGTTCGGCAAGTTCAAGACCCCCGTTGGCCTCGAGTCCATCCAGTCTGATTCGTTGACGTTCTTTAATGAACGCGCGCTGCCGAGCAATCTGACGCCGGATCGCGACCTTGGGGTGCAGGCGTCGGGCGACCTATTCGGCGGCACACTGACTTACCAACTCGGAGTATTTGGCGGGCTGGGTGACGGCGGGAGTTCGACCAATACGGATTTCGACAACAGCAAGGATCTTGTGGCGCGGGTCATGGCCACGCCGTTTCGGAATGTGAAAGATTCGCCTTGGCGCGGGCTTTCGTTCGGGGTGGGGGCGAACACGGGCCGGGAAAAGGGCACCGCGGGACGGACGGCCGGCTACCGCACCGACGGGCAGCAGACTTTTTTCGCCTACAACCCGGCGGTCATCGTCGACGGCGAGAACTGGCGCTTCTCCCCGCAGGTTGACTACCGCAACGGTCCCCTCGGCGTGATCGGCGAGTATGTCGTTTCCACGGTCAACGTCCGCCCCGGCGCCACCGGGGCCAAGGCGGAGCTGCAGAACAAGGCTTGGGAAGTTACCGCCGGCTACGTGCTGACGGGGGAGGATTCGTCCTACAATGGCGTCGTACCCCGGACCGATTTCAATTATCAGTCCGGCACGTGGGGTGGCTTGGAGTTGGTGGCGCGCTACGCCGCGTTGAAGATCGACGACGCCGCGTTTCCCGTTTTTGCGTCCCCGGCCAGCAATGCCGACGGGGCCAAGGCCCTCGGGTTTGGCTTCAACTGGTACCTGAGCAAGGCCGTGGTTTTCAAAATCGACTATTACCAGACGAAGTTCGCCTTCAACGCCCTGGCCCCGGCGGTGTCCGCGGCGCCCCTGCTGCGCCAGGACGAAAAGGCGTTTGTTTCCCGTTTCCAAATCGGGTTCTGAAAACCCCGAACTCCCCGCCGAATTTTCATCATGTCCCCCCGGAATATTTTCATTGTCGCGCTGGCTTTGGGCGGCGCGGTGGCGGCGTTCGCCAAGAACGTCGAACTGCTCAACGTCTCCTACGATCCGACGCGCGAGTTCTACGGCGACTACAACGCCGCCTTTGCGAAGTATTGGAAGGCCAAATCTGGCGACACGGTGACGGTCAAGCAGTCGCACGGCGGCTCGGGCAAGCAGGCGCGCGCGGTCATCGACGGCCAGCAGGCCGATGTCGTCACGCTGGCGCTCGCTGCCGATATCAACGCGCTCTACGAGGTGGCGAAGATCGTCCCGCCGGACTGGCAGGGCCGGTTGCCCAACAATTCGGCTCCGTACACGAGCACGATCGTTTTCCTGGTGCGGAAGGGAAACCCGCGGCACATCAAGGACTGGGACGATCTTGTGAAGCCTGGGGTGGGGGTCGTGACGCCCAATCCGAAAACTTCCGGCGGCGCGCGATGGAACTACCTCGCGGCCTGGGCCTACGCCGTGAAAAAGTTCGGTAGCGAGGAAAAGGCGAAGGAGTTCGTCGGGCGGCTCTACCGGAACGTGCCGGTGCTCGATAGCGGCGCGCGCGGTTCGACGACGACGTTTGTGCAGCGGGAAATCGGCGATGTCGCGATCGCCTGGGAAAACGAGGCTTTTCTGGCGCTGAAGGAATTTGGGCGCGACAAATTCGAGATTGTCGTGCCGTCGCTCAGCATGCTCGCGGAGCCAACCGTCAGCGTGGTCGACAAGGTGGCGAAGAAGAAGGGCACCGAGATGGTGGCGAGAGCTTACCTCGAATATCTTTATTCCGACGAAGGCCAGGACATCGCGGGCCGCAATTTCTACCGACCCCGCAACGAGGTGATCGCGGCGAAGTACGCCGGGACGTTTCCGCAGCTGGAGTTGGTGACGATCGACGGCGCGTTCGGCGGCTGGGCCAAGGCGCACCAGGCCCACTTCGCCGACGGGGGGACCTTTGACCAGATTTACCTGCACAAATAATCGCCCGAATGCACCTTTCGCTTTGCCCATGAATTTAGTGCCTCCCGCGCCTGCTCCCTTGATCTTGCCAGCGTGCGGGCGGGTCTATGCGCTCAGCCCGCTTGTCGGCAGTCGTTGCCGCCCCTGCAACCGACCCCCGTATTTCATTTAATGGCGTTCGCTCGCGCAAAACGTTCCGTCCTACCCGGCTTCGGGCTCTCGCTAGGCTTCACCTTGGCCTACTTGAGCTTGATCGTGCTCATCCCGCTCTCGGCCGCGTTCATCAAGACGGCGGGGATGAGCTGGGCGGAGTTCCTGGAGGCGGTGGCGTCGCCGCGAGTCGTGGCCTCCTACAAACTCAGCTTCGGAATCTCCCTGTGTGCCGCGTTGATCAATGCGTTCTTCGGCTTCATCCTTTCGTGGGTCCTGGTGCGCTACACGTTTCCCGGCCAGCGGCTGGTCGACGCCTTGGTGGACCTGCCGTTCGCGCTGCCCACGGCGGTGGCCGGCATTGCGCTGTCGGCCATTTACGCGCGCAACGGTTGGGTGGGGACGTGGCTCGACCCCATTTGGGCGAAAGGGGTGCAGGAGCTTTCGAGCATTGTCCCGTGGGTCGACTGGCCCTCGTGGCTGGGCACGAAGCTGGCCTTCGATCGTCCGGGGATTTTTATCGCCCTGACGTTCATCGGGCTGCCGTTTGTCGTGCGGACGGTGCAGCCGGTGCTGGCTGAACTCGAACCCGATTTGGAAGAGGCGGCGGCGACACTCGGCGCCAATCGCTGGCAGACGATGACCAAGGTGATTCTGCCGGAGCTCCTGCCGGCGCTCATCACCGGGTTCGCCCTGGCCTTTGCCCGCGCGCTGGGTGAATACGGTTCGGTGGTTTTTATCGCGGGCAACCAGCCGCTGCATAGCGAAATCACGCCGCTGCTGATCATGACGAAGCTCGAGCAGTACGACTATCGCGGGGCCACGGCCATCGCCTCGGTCATGCTCGTGACGTCGTTTGTGCTGCTGCTGCTCATCAATCTGCTCCAGAAGTGGAGCCGTCGGTATTATCGCGTCTAAGATGGCCGCCTCCGTTTCCACCGCCCTCGCTGACAAACGGCTGCCCGTCCGGGCCGCGGGTCCGCGCGTCATTCGCAATCCGTGGTGGGTGCGCATGCTGTTTATGACGACGGCGCTGACTTTTGTCGGATGTTTCCTGGTGCTGCCGCTGGTCGCCGTGTTCATCGAAGCGCTGCGCAAGGGCGTGGGCGCCTATTTTGGCGCCTTTGCGGATCCCGCCGCCCAAAGCGCGATTCGGCTGACGCTCCTCACGGTGGCGATCGTGGTGCCGGCCAACCTCGTGTTCGGCGTGGCGGCCTCATGGTGCATCGCGAAGTTTGATTTTCGCGGCAAGAGCCTGCTCATCACGCTCATTGATTTGCCGTTCGCTGTGTCGCCCGTGATTTCCGGCCTCATTTACGTCCTCGTCTTTGGGGCCCAGGGCTGGCTTGGGCTATATAAGAATGCAGAAAATCCGTCGTGGCCGGCGCTGGCGGCGTGGCTGAACGTCCACGATTTCCAGATCATTTTCGCGGTGCCGGGCATCGTGCTGGCGACGACGTTTGTGACGTTTCCTTTCGTGGCGCGGGAGCTGATTCCGCTGATGCAGGCGCAGGGCAACGACGAGGAGTACGCCGCCATTACCCTCGGCGCCAGCGGCTGGCAGACCTTCTGGAAGGTCACGGTGCCCAACATCAAGTGGGGCCTTTTCTACGGCGTCATTCTCTGCAACGCCCGCGCCATGGGTGAATTCGGCGCGGTGTCGGTGGTTTCGGGCCACGTGCGGGGCGAGACCAACACGATGCCGCTGCACATCGAGATTCTCTACAACGAGTACAACTTCGTCGCGGCTTTTGCCGTCTCCTCGCTGCTGGCCCTGCTCGCGCTCGTGACGCTCGTCCTGAAATGTTTCATCGAATGGCGCCACGCCCAAGCGCGGGAGGCCTGAAAATTTACCCCGGCTTATGAGCATCGTCGCGAACAATATCCGCAAGACCTTTGGCGCCTACACCGCCCTCGACGGCGTCGACCTCAATGTGCCGCGGGGAAAGCTGGTCGCGCTCCTTGGCCCCTCGGGTTCGGGCAAAACCACCTTGTTGCGCGTCATTGCCGGTCTGGAGTACGCCGATCCGGGCAGCGGGAGAATCCAGTTTCACGGCGAGGATGTGACCGATGTGCCCGCGGGCAAACGCAAGGTCGGCTTTGTCTTTCAGTATTATGCGCTTTTCCGGCACATGACGGTGTTCGAGAACATCGCGTTTGGCTTGCGGGTGAAGGGGCGGAAGGAGCGGCCTTCCAAGAGCGGCATCGCCGATCGCGTGCGGCAGTTGCTCAAGCTGGTGCAGTTGGAAAGCCACGGGAGCCGTTACCCAAACCAGTTATCCGGCGGCCAGCGGCAGCGGATCGCGCTCGCCCGGGCCCTGGCGGTCGAACCCAAGGTGCTGCTGCTGGACGAGCCGTTCGGCGCTTTGGATGCCAAGGTCCGGAAGGAACTGCGCCGGTGGCTGCGGCAGTTTCACGATAAGATCAATCTGACGACCGTGTTCGTGACCCACGATCAGGAGGAGGCGCTCGAGATCGCGGACGAGGTGGTCATCATGAACCAGGCCAAGGTCGAACAAGTGGGAACGCCGCAACAGGTGTACGACCGGCCTGCCTCGCCCTTTGTCTACCAATTCCTGGGCAACGTGAATGTGCTTCGCGTGCAGGCATTGGCCGAGGCCGGAGCCCTCGCGCGGGGCGCGGCGGCGATGGAGGCCAATGGCCAGGTCTATGTGCGGCCCCACGACATCGAAGTCATCCCGCATGTGCCCGGGGCCATGGGGATCACGGCGATTGTGCGCTACATTCATACCGCGGGTCCGGCGGCGCGCCTGACGCTCGAGCAGGTAAAGACGAGGGAAACCGTCGAGGTGGAAACTTCCCGCGTGACGCTGGCGAATCTTGACCTCAAGGTCGGCGATCTTGTGAATTTGCGCATGCGTCAGGGGCACTCCTTCGACGGCGATTACACCATTTAGTCTCAAGCCAAAAAAATCAGTCCGCCCACACCTATCATGGCCAAAATCTACAACGACATCACGGAAACGATCGGCAATACCCCGCTCGTTCGCCTCAACCGCACCGCGGCCGCGCACGGGGCGCAGGCGGATATCCTGCTCAAGTTGGAATTCTTCAATCCGCTTTCGAGCGTGAAGGACCGGATTGGCTTTTCGATGATCGATGACGGCCTGAATTCCGGCAAAATCACGAAGGACACGATCCTGATTGAACCGACCAGCGGCAACACGGGGATCGCGCTGGCCTTCGTCGCTGCCGCGAAAGGCATCAAGCTCATCCTCACGATGCCCGAGACGATGACGATGGAGCGGCGCAAGATTCTCAAGATTCTGGGTGCCCGGCTGGTCCTCACCGAAGGCCCCAAGGGGATGAAGGGTGCCATCGCCAAGGCCGAGGAACTCGCGACCAAGATCCCCCACGCCCTCATTCTCCAGCAATTCGCCAATCCGGCGAATCCCGCCATCCATCGCAAGACGACCGCGGAGGAAATCTGGCGCGATACCGATGGGAAAGTGGACTTCGTGGTCGCCGGCGTGGGCACGGGCGGAACCATCACCGGCGTGGGCGAGGTCCTCAAGGCCCGCAAGCCGAGCGTGAAGATGATCGCCGTCGAACCGGACAGTTCTCCCGTGTTGTCGGGTGGCCAACCGGGGCCGCACAAACTGCAGGGCATTGGGGCGGGTTTCGTGCCCTCCGTGCTCAACACGAAGATTTACGATGAAGTGATCCGGGTGAAAGAGGCGGACTCCGGCCCGGTCAGCAAGCAGGTCAATCAAAACGACGGCATCCCGGTTGGTATTTCATCGGGCGCGATTATCTGGGCGGCGTTGCAGCTGGCGAAGCGGCCCGAAAACAAGGGCAAGCAGATCGTGGCGATTATCCCGTCCGCGAGTGAGCGCTACCTCTCGTCGTGGTTGTTCGCCGACATCGGAGTCGAGAGCGATTCCCTCGAAGACCTCATGGCGCCGGCGAAGGCGTAAGCGGTCTTACACTTCCCCAGAGAACCCAAGGTGGGCCATCGCGGCCCGCCTTTTTTTTGCCCGGAAGTAGCGCCGATCTCCGACCGGCGTCGTATGCGCGCGACGCCGGGAAACCGAGAGCGCCACGTGCGAGCGATTGCTGGTGCTCGGTGGGCCAAGCCGCCCGTGAACTGAGCCGAAACTGGCAACACCTCTGGCGTACTTGCCGAGCACGTTGCCTGTTTGGGCCCGACCCCGTCCGGATCCGCGGAGTCGAACCGAGGGGGCCTTTGGAGTGCGGCGACCCGGCGCCGCTTTTTCGACCGCTCGAATTTCAGCGGTCCCGTTCCCCGGAGTTCCCCGCGGCTGACGCCCTTCATCATCACGATCATCAACCTGACTCCGTCCGGGCTCCGCTGGAGTCCGTTTAAAATCCGCTGGTTGACAGCGAGCGGCCGCAAGGCTGGCTCTTAACTTCGTGTGCTCCGACCGCGTGAAATACGAGGCCGTAATCTTTGACCTGCTGACGGCGCTGACCGATTCCTGGAGTTTGTGGAACAGCGTCGCCGGCTCGCCCGAGAGGGGCATGGCTTGGCGGCGGCGTTATCTGGAAATCACCTATGGCTGCGGTGCCTATCGGCCCTACGAGACCCTCGTTCGCGAAGCGGCGCGCGATGTCGGCCTCCCGCAGCAGTTGGGCGATGATCTGGAGTGGCGCTGGCTGGAATTGTCGCCGTGGCCTGAGGCGGCGTCGGTTCTGCAGCGGATTCCCGTGCCACTCGCAGTCGCCACCAATTGTTCGGTCCGGCTCGGCCGGCAGGCGGCCGACCGGGTGGGCGTGCCGTTCGCGATCGTCGAGACCGCCGAGAGCGTCGGTTTCTACAAGCCGCGCCCCGAGGTCTATCATACGGTCCTCAAGCGGCTCGGCACGGCGCCCGAGCGAACCTTGTTCGTTGCCGGCTCCGCTTCGGACGTTCCCGGCGCCAAGCGAGCGGGCATGCCGGTCTATTGGCACAATCGCATCGGCCTTCCGCCGCAGGCGGTCGGGGACGATGACGTCCAACCCGACTTCTTGGAAATGAGCCTCGAACCGCTCGCCGGTTTATTTTGAAATCGGCCCGACGAATCCAGCGCCAAAAAGGGAGAGCCCCCAATGGGGTCATCGCGAGAATCGATAAAATGCCAGATTTTCAGAGGCAAAATGCCCATCGGGCCGATTCCATCCCCTATGGCGCTAGAACCTTGGTCGGACGCCAATTCGATGTGGAAGATTTCTTCTCGATTCCCGCTATGACTCCTTACTCCGCCTCTCTTGGCTTGGATAGGATCTAGCGCCGATTTCCGGGCTCGCCGGAGCGGGAGGGAGATACCCAGGAGCAGCAAGTCGGACGAGCGGCTCATTTTTCCCGACCCGTGGGGCAGGCTTCCCGGGGTTCGCGCAAGATCGCGATGCGCTCCATCCTCCCGGAAAATCCCCCTTCCCACCGGCAATTCCATCGGCCATCGTTCCCGGTCACCTCTCGGTCTATGTTTTCATTTAATGGCCAAACCGCACTCGTCTCCGGCGGCACCTCGGGAATCGGGCTCGCCATCGCGAAGGCCTTCGCCACGGCGGGGGCGGAGGTGCACGCGGTGGGCCTTGGCCCCTGGCCCGCGGACGAACCGAATCTACATTTCGCCGCGCTTGATGTCACCGACACGCTGGCTTGCCGTGGATTGGTGGCGAAACTGCCGCGGATCAATTTTTTGATTAACGCCGCCGGGATCATCCGCCGGGACGACGAATTTAAAATTGAGGTCTTCCAGCAGGTCATGGACGTAAATGTGACGGGGGCGATGCGGCTTTGCACGGAAGCACACGAGAAGCTGGCAGCCACGAAGGGAGCGATCGTCAATTTGGCTTCGATGTGGACGTATTTCGGCGGGCCCCGGGTGCCGGCTTATACGGCGTCCAAGGGGGCCATCGCGCAGTTGACGAAGTCGCTGGCGGTGGCTTGGGCGGCGGAGGGGATTCGCGTTAATGCTGTCGCGCCGGGGTGGATTGCAACGCCGCTGACGGCCGCCTTGCAGGCGGACCCCGTGCGTTCCGCGCCGATTTTGGAGCGGTGCCCGATGAAGCGTTGGGGCTTGGCCGAAGAAGTCGCTCCGCCGGTTTTATTTTTGTGCTCGGCTGGAGCCTCCTTCATTAACGGCGCCATCCTGCCGATCGATGGCGGCTACTTGGCGGCGTGATACCCATGAATCAATCGATCCATCCCCTTTCGCCTGCAGAGATCGTCACGGCGGCCGTGCCCGATGATGAGCGCGTCTGGGTACCGCAGGCGCCGAATGTCTGGTTTCGCCCGCTGTTTCTCAACACACTGCAGGGACAGTGGTGCAATCTACTGCGCGTGCGGAAGGCTGGGGTCCTGAGCCGCCATCGCCATCCGGCACCGGTGCATGGGTATGTCATCAAGGGTTCCTGGCGCTACCTGGAGCATAACTGGGTGGCCAAAGCCGGCGATTATGTCTTCGAGCCGCCGGGTGAGACGCATACGCTGACCGTCGATTCGGCCGACGAGATGATCACGTTTTTCAACATCTCCGGCTGTATGTACTATGTGGACGCGGAGGGTCGGAATACGGGCTTTGAGGATGTGTTCATCAAGATCGACATGTGTCGGAAACATTACGTCGCGGTCGGGCTTGGGGAGTCGTTTGTCGATCAGTTTATCCGGTGAATGCCCGTTGTGACGGCCGGCATTCCAACGGGGTCGACGAGGTCTGATTCCGTGGGTCTCGCCTTCCCCCGCTGGGCCGCGTTGCCGGTTGCGGCCTGACGCCGCGGGGCAGTCCGGCGGGCCAGGCAGGAAGGCCGTCCACGGCCACCCGCCGGTGGATACCGCCATGAGAAGCAATTCGGGGATACGTCAGTCTTGAAATATCACTTGCCGAAACCTGCCCCGTTCCCCCCCCCCGCCTTCAATCGGTGATGGGGCGAAGGCCGGGGATTATGACGGCCCCTGGTTTCGATATCCGGGCTGGCTGACTTGATACCAGCGATAAAAGGCGAAGCCGAAAACCGTCATCGAGACGATGACGCCGACGAGCTGCATGCTCACGCCGGCCAAAAGCTGGTCTTCCGCCGCCGAGAACGTGGGAAAAAGTCGGGGCGCGTATTCGTAGGTGGCGTAGAGGGTGTCGTGGGAGAACGTGATGTAGGCGAAGATCGGGGTCGTGGCGATCGTGCCACCCAGCAGGTAGAGCATTTGCGGACCGTGGCGTAAGCGCGGCCAGAGCACCGAGGGACTGAACAAGGGCCACCAGTAAACCAAGGCGGCGCCGAAAAACATCAGGTGTTCGGCGACGTGGACGAGCTTTTGCCGGAGGGCCAGCTCGTAAAGCCAAGGGGCGTGCCAGACCCCCAGGACAATCGCGAGGGTCACTGCCGCCACGACGGGGTGGGTGAAAATGTGAAGTGGCACGCGCAGTGCCGGCAGAGACAGCAGCGGATCGATCATCCACGAAGGCAGACCGCGAAGAAAAAGAACGGCGGCCGGGTAGATGAGCAGTTGGTGCTGGAACATGTGCGCGCTGAAAAGAAAGCGCTCGCCCACCTGATCTAGGGGCGAACCAACCGCCAGGTAGAAAATGACGAGGGCCAGGTAGAACTGTACAGCCTGGGCCATCGGGTAGGGCCCGATTCCCGCAGGCGCGGAGTTTCCTGAAGTTGCCCCGGCCTGGCTTCGCGAACGGGATGTGAGGTGTGCGCGCCATGGGCCCGCCAGCACGGCCCAAAGCCAACCGAGCAGCACTAACCCGCCGACCAGCCAGGGTTCATTGTGCCAGTGACGCCAATCGATCATGTTCTCAAATGGAAGCGCGAAGGACGGGCTCGCAACACTATCCCGCCGAATTCAGATAAGGCCTTGGGGTGGGTCGGGCGCTCCGGGCGTGGTCAAAGTGCTGGATCGACTTCACGTTCGAACCGCCACGTGCGGAGCGCCCGGCCACCCCAAGCCGTGGCGGGCTGCTGCGAAAACAAAAACGGCGGCCGTGGTGGCCGCCGTGGAAAAGTCCGCTGGGGCGTGGAATCAGGTCGGCAGCGGCAGGCTGGCTTCAGCGGAGAACAGCTGGAGCAAGGCCCAGACGGTGCCGCACGCGAGCGTGAGTCCGATGAAGAACAGGATCGTGCAAAACGGCTTATCCCACCGCAGGTGCATGAAGTAAAAGATAACGAACATGAACTTCACGACCGAGAAGACGACCAGGGTGGTTACGATGATCCACTTCGCGAAGGGGACGTAAACGCAGACGATTTCGATGCCCGTAATGACGGCCAGCAGCATCGCGATCTGGATGTAGATCTGGAATTTGCTGACGTCGTGGTCGTGAGAGTCGTGGGCGGCGACGGAACTGGTGGGAGCGCTCATGGATTAGGGCGAATTCGAATCAAAGGTATTCCAGCAGGTAAACGGCGGTGAAGATGACAATCCAGACGATGTCGACGAAGTGCCAGTAGAGGCCCATCGACTCGACGTCGATCGCGTTGAACTCGGAGAAGGCGACCGGCCCACGCGGGCGGGCAAACCAGATGAGACCGCCGTAGGTCACCAGCGCGGCGGCGAGGAAAATGAATTCCGTACCGAAGAAATGGCCGAGCGCGGCGCCGGCCGTCGGCTCCGTCTGCAGGGCGTGCACGAGACCGAGCACGACTTTCAGCGTCAGGAGCAGGGCCAGCAGGAGCGTGACAACGTGAAGCAGGTTGTGCGACAACCACGAGCGCGCCCACGGATTGCCCGCCGCCGGCTTGAACGAACGGACGTACATCAGACTCAGCCAGAGGACGCCGATGGCGACGTGCGTGCCGTGCGTTCCCGTCAGCGTGTAGAACGTGCTTCCGAGCAGGCTGTTGTTGATCAGCATGTGGCGCTCGTGGACGAAGTGACTGAATTCGTACACTTGGCAGCCCAGGAAGATCATGCCGAAGA
Organism: Opitutaceae bacterium; assembly: GCA_947474995.1. GTDB lineage: Bacteria > Verrucomicrobiota > Verrucomicrobiia > Opitutales > Opitutaceae > ER46. The sequence goes on from CANJNJ010000007.1 coordinate 19,071, forward strand.
AGATGGTCGTGAGGAGAGACCAGCGGCAGCTCTTGACGTTGCCCTTCTGAATCGCCGTGACGGCCAGCGCCATCATCAGCGACGACATCAGCAGGATGAACGTCGAAAACGAGGTGAGTTCCGGGCTGAAGATTAACTTCGGGTCGAGTCCGCCGGCCGGCGGGTGCAGCCGGTAAATCAGGTGCGTCGAGATGAGCGCCCCGAAGAACATGCAGTCCGACGCCAGGAAAGCCCACAACAGGAGCTTCTTGTTCGGGATGCCGGTGGACGTGCTGGGATCGTGGTGATGATCGATGGTGGCCGAGGCCGCGTGGCTGCTCATAGGTCAGGCGAAAGGGTTGAAGCGAAAAGTTTGGTGACTCAGTGCTTGGCGTGGGGGTCCTCGATCGGATTGCCGTCTGCGTCGAGATGGAGGTGGTAGCCTTCGTTGCCTTCAATCGACCAGAAGTAGATTCCGATGACCATCACCACGCCGCCCAGAATGGACAGGCCGAGCTTCAGGTGCATGCCGGGAGCGGGATTGCTGTCCAAGGCGCTGACGGCCAATCCGCCGATGAGCAGGCCCATGCCGGCAACAAACGGCCAGATGGAGGCGAACGGCATGTGAATGCCACCGTGGGCCGACTCGACCTTTTCCAGTTCGATTTTCTCCTTGGCGATCTCCTCGACATGGTGCTTCTCGTACCAAAAGGCGTCGCGGTCGTGAACGATTGGGATGACGCGGAAGTTATACTCGGGCGGAGGATTGGGGAGCGACCATTCCAACGTGCGGGCGTCCCAGATATCGCGACCGACGCGCTCGCCCTTGAAGTACGTGTATACCATCACGACGAAGTAGATGAAGATACCCAGGCCGAGCGTCAGGGCGCCAATCGTCGCGATGTAATTCGCGGCATTCCAGCCGAGGTTGGAATCGTAGGTAAAGGTGCGGCGGGGCATGCCGTTCAGGCCGAGGAAATGCATCGGGAAGAACGTGACGTTGAAGCCGATAAAGATGACCCAGAAGGACAACTTGCCCCAAACCTCACTGACCTTGCGGCCAAACATCAGCGGGAACCAATAGTGGATACCGGACAGGATGCCGAAAAGGGAGCCGCCAATCAGCACGTAATGGAAATGGGCGACGACAAAATAACTGTCCTGCTGCTGCGCGTCCGCCGGCGCCGCCGAATGCATGATCCCGGAGAATCCGCCGATCATGAACATCCAGACAAAACCGAGGGCAAACATCATCGGCGTGCGCATCTGGAGATTGCCGTTCCAGAGGGTGCCGATCCAGTTGAAGATCTTTACCCCGGTGGGGACGGCAATGGTCATTGTCATCAGCGCGAAAGCCGCCGTGGCGATGGTGCCCAAGCCCGTGGTGAACATGTGGTGACTCCAGACGGCAAACCCGAGAAAGCCGATACAGGCGCCGGAAAACACGACGATGGGGTAGCCAAAGAGGGGCTTGCGGGCGAAGGTGGGAAGGATTTCCGAAACGATGCCCATCGGCGGCAGAATCAGAATGTAAACCTCGGGGTGACCGAACACCCAGAAGAGATGCTGCCAGAGGATGGGCATGCCGCCGCCGGAGGCCTCAAAGAAGAAAGTGCCGAACTGACGATCCATCATCACTTCGACCAGGGCGATCGCGATGAACGGGAAGGAAAGAACGAGAAGAAAAGAGGTGATGAGCGTCATCCACACGAACACCGGCAGGCGCATCATGGTCAGGCCCGGGGCCCGCATGTTAATGATGGTGACGATAAAATTGAGGGAGGCGGCAATCGAGGCGACTCCGAGCAACTGCAGCCCCATGATCCAGTAATCGATCGAGTGCTTCGGGATGAACTGCTTCGAGGTCAGCGGAGCATAGCCGAACCAACCGCCGTCGGGAGCGCCGTGCGTGGCCTGGGGCAGGAACCAGCCGATATTGAGGATGATGGCACCCGCGAGGAAGACCCAGAACGAGAAGGCGTTCAGGCGGGGGAAGGCCACGTCGCGCGCGCCGATCTGCAGCGGCATGATGAAATTGAAGAAGGCGGCGGACATCGGCATGACGGCGAGAAAGATCATCGTCGTGCCGTGCATCGTGAACATCGTGTTGTACTGCTGGGCGGTCAGCAGGTCGTTGTTCGGCACCATCAGCTGGAGGCGGATGAGCATCGCCTCGAAGCCGCCGACGAGGAGAAAGAACAAACCGGAAATCCCGTAGAGAAAACCGATGCGCTTGTGGTCGACCGTCGTCAGCCAGCTCATCAGCCCGCCCTTGGTGGTCGGATGGGTCAGCAGCTTGGGCTGGGTCGGGACGTGCTCATCCTTGGTGAGGAAAGCGGATTTGGCCAGGGCGTCCATGTGGTGCGGGTGTTGGGTCGGAATTTGGTTGGAAAAGTTTGAGCCCGGTTCGGAAACGCCCGGGCGGCGGGTGCTTACTTCAGACTTTCGAGATAGGCGACCAAGGCGGCTTCGTCCGCGGCAGTCAGCGTGATCTTGTTGTCCACATAACCCTTGGCCATCTTGTTGCCGGGTTTGACCGCCCCAGGATTATGGATCCAGCGCTGGAGTTGCTCATGATTGTTTTCCAGCAATCCGGCGGCGATAGTCGTGCGAGCCCCCACATGGGTCAAATCCGGCCCGGCGACACCGGCGCCGGCATGACCACGCACGGTATGGCAGGAAATACAGGCCTTCGTGGAGAAGAGTTGCTTGCCCGTGGCGACCAATTCGGCGTCCTCACCCTTTTCGGGTGCCTGCTTCTGCTGCCAGGAGGCGAGGGGGTCGACTTCGAAGCGCTCGGTGATACCCGTTTCATTCGTGCGGAAACTGCGCAGCGAAGCGAACTGCGGGCGGGGACGATTGGCATCGGCCGGCCGGGGCGCGACGTTGCGCGCCGTTTGCAGCTGCTGATCCAGCCAGTCGTTGAATTCGCGCGGCCCCAGCGCCACGACCCGAAAGCGCATCACGGCATGGGAATCGCCGCAATATTCCGCGCATTGCCCCCAGTAGTAACCGGGCTTGTCGGCTTTCAACCAGAGGAAATTCGCCCGGTTGGGGATCATATCCACTTTGCCCGCCAGCTTGGGCACCCAGAAGGAATGAATGACATCGACCGTGCGGACATTGATCCGGATCGGGCGCCCCACGGGAATGACGAGCTCGTTGCTCGTCACCAAGGGGGTCTTTACGCTGGCGTCAACCGTGGCCTGCTCGGTGAGATACTCGAAACGAAACCACCACTGGTAGCCGGTGGCGGTGATCTCATAGGCATTGGCTTTTTCCGCTGCGGGAACGTCGTAGGTAAACCAGATGGCCTTGAGCGTGGGAATCGCGATGATGACGAGCGCGAGAACCGATCCACCAATCAGCCCGAGTTCGACCAGCGGGTTGCCGTGACCTTGCGGCGGGGGTTCGGCATGCTCATCGGCCTCGGTGCGGGCGCGAAATTTCCAGGTAGCGTAGGCAAAGACACCCCCGACGATGATAAAGATCACCAAGGTCACCCAAACGGTAACGATAAACAAGTTGAGTTGCTCCTGCGCCACCGGACCCTCGACGACCATTGTCGACTGGTGGCCATCCATGCGCCAGAAGTTGAGGTCGCAACCGGTGAGGGTTGCCATACAAGTCAGTGCCGCGGCGGCGCGGCTCCACCGGGCAAAGTTCGGTAAGAGTTTGAGCATGGGTGAGCGGTCGGAGTGTAAAATTGGTGAGCGGCGCGAAGGCCAAAGGTGGGAGAGAGTTCGCGAACGTCACGTCATTTCAAGCCATAATCCGGAGTTTTCGATCACCGCCAAAAACTATTAAGGTTTTTGCGGGGTTAGAAAACTTTTGCATGTCGGCCTTACGCCCTCAACGTTGGTCCAGCTATGACGAAATCCTTGTTCCTTCTTGCGTCCCTTACCACTGCGCTCGCCCTTTCCGGATGCGGCCAGAAAGAAGCCGCTCCGGCTGCGGCCGCGCCCGCGGCCGCGGCCGCCAAAGCTGCGGCTCCGGCGGTCGCCGGCCCTCGTGTGATCGAAATCACCGCGAATGATCAGATGAAATTCAGCATTACGGCCATCGAAGCGAAGGTCGGAGAGGAATTGAAAATCGTTTTGACCAATGCCGGCACCCTGCCGAAGGAGGCCATGGGGCACAATATGGTCATTTTGAAGCCGGGCAGCGATCCGGCGGCGTTTGCCGCGGCCTCGATGGCCGCCAAAGACACCAACTACGTGGCGCCCTCGCTCAAGGATCAGGTCATTGCCAGCACCGAGATTCTCGGACCCCGGAAGAGCGCCGAAATCACGTTCAAGGCGACCGCGGCTGGCGACTATCCCTTCCTCTGCTCGTTCCCCGCCCACTTCATGGTGGGCATGAAGGGCGCGATCACGGTGCGCTGACGCGCGCCGTGACGGGTAAGGTTTAAGGTGGAAACTTTTAGAACTGAGTTGGCGATCGGCGGCCTAGCCCGCTGCTAGGCTAACCGATTCCGGTCAGAGACCGGCGCTACGTAGCGCCGTCTCCGACTGGCGTCAGGCGATGGCCGAGGCCGCGTTCCCTGGCATCCAAAGTGTCTGCCAGGTTTATGGGGCCGGCGCCTCACCGCGCCGCCGGCCACCACTGGTAGAGGAAGAAATAGACCAATACACCGGTCACGCTGACGTAGTACCAAATGGGGAACGTCCAGCGGGCCCAGGCCCGGTGGCGCTCGATGTTGCCGCGGAGCGCGAGCAGGAGGGTCCGCGGCACGAGGAAGGCCACGGACGCCGCCAACAGCACATGCGTGATGAGCATGGTGTAATAGAATTGGCGGATAAAGCCGGTGCCGCCGAAAGGCGTGCGGGCGCCGGTCCTGGCATGGTAGTAGAGATAGGAGCCGAGAAAGATCGTGGATACGACGAACGCGGCCAGCATCGACGCGCGATGGGCAGCGATGTTTTTCCGTCGGATGAACACGAAACCGCACGTCATCAACACCGCGGCGGTGCCGTTGAGACTGGCGTTGAGGGCTGGAAGATCCTGGACGGTCATGGATGAAAGAGCAGCCGGTCGGCAACGAGCGCACCCAGCACGATCGGCAGGTAAATGATGGAGCCCAAGAATAGCCGGCGCGCGGCGAGATCGCGGCTCTCGGCCCGGAGGAAGCCAATCGCCAGCCCGAGAAACCAACCGCCGAACACCAAGGCCGCGAAGCCGTAGGCGCGGGTCGCCAACCCCAACACGGTGGGCAGTGAACTCACCGCCACGAGTACCACGGTATTTATGAGCGACCAAATGGCCACGCGCCGGCCGGATTCATCGCGCACCGGGAGCATCGGGAAGTGCACGGCCGAGTAGTCGCGCCGATACGTCCAAGCGACGGCCATGAAGTGGGGAATCTGCCAGAAAAAAAGAATACCAAATAAAATCCAGCCCAGGGCGCTCACTTTGCCTTCGCCGGCGGCCCAGCCGATGAGCGGCGGAAACGCACCGGCAATCGCCCCGATTTCCGTGCTCCACACCGACCATTTCTTCGCCGGTGTGTACCAGCCGAGATAGGAAAAAATGGTGAAGAGCGTGAACATCGCCGCCAAGGCATTGACCTTGGCGAAGAGCAGGAAAAGCGCGGCGATGCACATGAGCATGCCGATCACGAACGCGGAGCCCGTTGCCACTTTCCCGGTGGGAATGGGACGGTCGGCCGTCCGCTTCATCTGTGCGTCAGTTTCGTGTTCCATCCATTGGTTGAGCGCGGCGACGCCGCCCGCGGCGAGCGACGTGCCGATCACCACAAACATGAGCTTGAGCGGCTGGCTGGGCGGTCGAGCGGCCAGATAGCCGACCAGGGCGGTCAGCACGGAGAGCAGGCTGAGGCGCGGCTTGGTCAGCTCGAGGTAATCGCCAAATTTAGCCGGAGTTGGTGCCGCTTCGCTCATGAGGAGGATGGGCCTTCGACGGCGTCGCGGTGGGCGAGCCAGGTGACCCAGAATGTGATGGCGAGGGTCAACGCGCCCACGAGCACGTGACTGGTGGTCACGTCGGCGCGGCGATACGTCGCGATGATTTGCATGCCGAGCAGGATTTGCAGGACGAGGAGGCTGAGCAAGGCTGAGGCGGCGGCGCGCATGGCCAGCGTGGCGGCGCGTTCGCGCCGGATTTTGAACGCGAAAAGGGGCAGGGCGATCGCGAGCACCGCGGCCATCGCGCGATGGGCGAAATGAATTGCGATGCGGAAGTCCCAAGTCGCCGGCAGCCAATGGCCGTCCGGCGTGGAATAGGGGAACGTGCGAATCGCGAGTCCGGCGCCGTTGTGCCGCATGGTCGCGGCGATAGTCAGTTGAATGAGCAGCAGGAGGCAGCAGCCGAGGCCCAACCGGCGGACGGTCGCGCTCAGCGGCGCCGGGCGGTCGATCCACGCCTTCGAACAGCCGACGGCGATGGCGATCAGGAGGCAGACGTAGATCTGCGCGAGCACGCCGTGCGGGATCCGCAGCATTTGGCCGAGGGTCATTTCAAAGCCCGGCACGTGCATCGGATCGAGGAGCACGCGGGTGCCGCCCAGAAAGCCCTGCACGAGCACGATGACGAGGGCCCAGACGCCGAGTTGGCGGAGCCAGGCGCGCGCCTCGGAGCGCCACAGCCAGACGGCGAGCCCGATGGTAATCAGCCCCATGGTTGCCCCGCTCAACCGATGGGAGTGCTCGGCGAACATCGACAGGTTCTCGAGCCAGCCGGTCGGATTCAGCGAGCCGTTGGACAGCGGCCAGTCGGGAAAGGCCATTCCGGCGCCGATGCTCGTGGTAAACGCCCCCAGTGTGACGAGCACAAAGACCCACAGGGCACCCAGCGTCGCGAAAATCGCGAGGGCGGGCTTGTAGGTGGCAGTGCGCCGGGATTGGTTTACGAGGGACATGAGCAGGCCAAAGGGAGAGTAGAAGGGGCGATGGGTCCCGCCGCAAACCCTTTGACAAATTTATCCACCGGCGAATCCGTAGTGTGATGAAAACTAATGCGCTCGCCACGGCCGCCGCGCTGGCGGCACTGGGCGCCTTCGGCTGTGCGCGCCATGGTTCGGATTCACCCGGCGCTGCGGCGACCGCGGGGGAACCCGGAGTTCCCGCTCCCGGCCACTACCTGCTGACGGGCGAGGTGATTTCGGTCGATTCCGTCCAAAACACCCTGCGCGTGCGCCACGAAGAGGTGAAGGGCCTCATGCCGGCGATGATGATGGATTTCGGCGTATCGGCCGGCGACGCGGCCCAGGTCCGGCCCGGCCAGCGGATTCGCGCGGAATTGGTTCCGGACCAGAAAAGCGGCTTTCGCCTCGAGCGAATCTGGCCCGATGACAAGGTGTTGAAGGAAACCGTCGAGGCCGGCGCTCGGCAGTTGCGCGAGGATACGCATAATCGGGGCAAGTCCGCGTATCGCGAAGTCGGCGAAACCGTCCCGGATTTCGCGCTTTATGATCAAAGCGGCGGCGTCGTGCAAAGCGCGCGGTTTCGCGGCAAGCAGCTCCTGATCAACTTCATCTTCACGCGCTGCCCCGATGCGACGAAGTGCCCGGCGGCCACGGCCAAGATGATGGCGGTGCAAAAACTCGCGCGGGAGGCCCGCGTGAAAAATCTCGAGCTTATTTCCATCACGCTCGACGCGGCCTATGACACGCCCGGAGTTTTGCACGATTACGCCACGGCGCGGTCCATCGACACGTCGAATTTCTCCTTTCTCACCGGACCGGAGAACGCGATCAAGGATTTGCTGACCCAGTTCGGCGTCATCGCGGAATTCCGCGGCGATCTGCTGGTGCACACGCTCACGACGCTGCTCGTCAATGAAAACGGCAAGATTGTCCACCGCGCGGACGGCAGTCTGTGGGAGCCGGGCGATTTCGTGGCGAAGATGGAGCAACGATGAACGCCACGCGACAGACGGGCCGTGGGGTCCCACCGGTGGCGGCGACAGGAGCGGGGCCGCCCGCGCCGATTGATGGGCGGAAGGTGGCGTGGATTTCCGCGGGGGCGCTGGCGGTTTTTGTCGGGCTGCGTCTGCTGCCGACCGGAACCAACCTCAGCCACATGGATTTTCGCGTGGAGGCGCGCGACACCAATGCGATTGAGTTCTGCGACCCGCTGAATCCCCAGTTCATCCCCGTCGTGGCCGCCCGATCCCCGGTGACCATGACGCTGGGGACGGGCGGACCCGCGACGATGGGGAGCGAGTATCGCGGGGTGGTGACCTTGCGCACGGGCAGCGCCAAACCGGTGGCGCCCGAAGACCTGCTCGTGGTCCACACCCGGTCGCTGCACCTGCTCATCGTCGACCCGACGCTGACGGATTATCAGCATGTTCACCCGGTGCCGGGAAAAAATCCGGGTGAATGGACCTTCTCGTTTTTACCGCAGCGGGGTGGCCTGTATCGAATCTTTGCGGACTTCACGCCGGTCGCGACGGGCCGGGGGCTGTACGCGAGCGTGGATTTGCCGGTCGGGCCGGTCGCGGCGGGGGGCGCGAAGGTTCAGGCAAATCGGCCGGCGGCGGCGACGGTGGTAGAAAAGAATGATTGTCGGTTTTCGCTCGTGGCCGCCGAACAACCCATGCGCGCGGGAGCGATCATCGATTTGCGGTTCAGCCTCGTCGCGGTGAGTGGCGGCGCGGTGCCCCTGCAGCCGGTGATGGGCGCGTTTGCGCACCTCGTCGCGTTTGACGAGACGCGCAGTGGATTCGCGCACTTGCATCCGACCGAAACCGATCTCTTGAAACCGCTGGACGCCCAGCACCCGGTGCTGAAATTCAAGCTGACGATTCCGCAGCGCGGCCGCTACGTGATTTGGGCGCAGGTAAACCTAGGCGGGCGCGAGGTCTTCGTGCCGTTCTGGTTCGAGGTGTTTTCCGCCTCCGGCGGAAAATAAAGTTAGGTTTTCGCGGAGCGAAAACCTAGAACTTCAGGTGCTTTACCGTGACGCCCTTGTTGATGAGCTGCTTCAAGGAATCGATGCCGATGCGCAGGTGGTCCTTGACGAAGCGCTCGTCGATCAACTTGTCGCTCTCGGCGGTTTTCACGCCCTCGGGGGTCATGGGTTGGTCGGACACGAGCAGGAGCGCGCCCGTGGCGATTTCGTTGTAGAAGCCGGTCATGAAGATGGTCGCCGTCTCCATGTCGATACAGAGCGCGCGGATCTTTTTCAGGTAGAGCTTGAACACCTCGTCGTGCTCCCAGACGCGCCGGTTCGTTGTGTAGACGGTGCCGGTCCAATAGTCGCGCGAGTGATCGCGAATCGTGGTGGAGATCGCCTTCTGCAAGGCGAACGATGGCAGGGCCGGGACCTCGGGGGGGAAATAGTCGTTGCTGGTGCCCTCGCCGCGAATGGCGGCAATCGGCAGGATCAAGTCGCCCAACTCGGCGCGGTGTTTAAGTCCGCCGCACTTGCCCAGAAAAAGCACCGCCTTCGGTTTGATCGCGCTCAACAGATCCATGACGGTCGCGGCCGTGGCGCTGCCCATGCCGAAATTAATAATCGTGATGTCGTCGGCCGTGGCGCTGGGCATCGGCTTGTCCTTGCCGACCACCGGCACGCGATGCCACTGCGCGAAGAGCCGCACGTAGTGGTCAAAATTGGTGAGCAGGATGTAATCGCCGAATTTCTTCAGGGGCACCCCGGTGTACCGCGGGAGCCAGTTTTCGACGATGGCGCGCCGGGTAGTCATGGGTCGTTGTTAGCTTACAGCCCGCCGGAAGGACACGAAAAAAATGTCGCGCGCCGGAGCCGGCGTGAGGCCGGGCGCCGGGTGTCGGTCTGATTTCACGCGGAGCCGCGGAGGCGACCATGACGATGAATTGATTTTTGTCGCTCCGCGTTCTCCGCGGCTCCGCGTGCGGCAAGTTTGGCGGCATACCTTGGAAACTCCATCACTCCAGGGCACGGCGCAAAATTCCGGCGGCTCCATGGTCGACAGCCGCGCGACGGCTCTGGCAGCCTGATCAGGTGTACCATCGCCATCCGCTTCCCTTCGCCCAGCCGGTGGACGTTTTCCCATGAGCTTTGCCAAGCTATCCATCGTCGGTGCCCTCGCGTGGGTTGGCCTCACCGTCGCCATGGTCTCGCGTTTCGGGGAGGGCGCCTGGGTGCATGCGCTGCTCCTGCTGGCCGCGTTGGTGCTGATCCCCTTGGGCCTGCCGCTTCTCGCCGAGCGGAACAATGCCCTCGCGGTGGTGCGGTGGTTTGAATGGGTTCGCCTCGGCCAGCTGCCCGCGGCGCTCCTGCTCGCGCTGGCTTGCTGGATTCATCCGGGGGTTTGGGCGGCGACACTGACGATTCCTTGGCTCGCGATCACCGCGCTTCTCGCCGCGATCGGCATCGTGCGCGCGCTCCGCCACGGCTGGTCGCGGCCGCTCGGCCGGCTATGCGGCGACCTGGCCCTGGGCTTTCTTGGGATTGGAGGCCTGTGGACGCTGGCGGACCGCGCCGGCATCCGGCCTTTGGGTTTTGACACCGGCATCGTGACGCTGACGGCCGTGCATTTTCACTACGCCGGTTTCCTGCTGCCGATGTTTGTCGGTTTCGTGCAACGGCGGATGCCCGATTCGCGGTCGGTCGCGCGCGTCGCGGTCGGCGTGGTATTGGGTGTGCCGGCCTTGGTGGTGGGGATCACGGCGACGCAATTGGGACTGGGTTCGATGCTCGAGGCGGCAGCCGGGGCCGGCCTGGCGCTGGCGGGCATGGTCATCGGCGTGCTCCACGTGCGCAGGGCGCTGGAGGCGGACGAAACGCCACTCGCGCGGGTCTTGCTGGGCGCGGCGGGGGTTTCGCTTTTCTTCGGAATGTTCCTCGCCGGCTGCTACGCGATTCGGGCCTTTGCGGCCCCGATGCCCTGGCTGGCGATCCCGCAGATGCGGGCGATGCACGGGATGGTGATCGCGTTCGGCTTTGGCCTGTGCGGCGTGCTGGGTTGGCGGTCGGCGCGGCCGATTTAAGCCGGAAAAATTCAGGTGCGCGGTGAAGGTTGAAAATTGTAAGCCAGAGCCGGCAAAAAAAGTTAACTGCGGTGTAGACCGCGAAAGGGGAGTCACGGATCCGTTTGCCTTGAACCCAGCCCGCAAAGAGCGAGTTCGCCCCGGCGTTCCTCGCTTTCAACTTTCACCTCTCAACTTTCAACTGCACGAGTCCGCTAAGCGGGCCCACCCTGTTTCATTGGTGGGAATTGAGCGAAGCCCGCCGATAAAGCGCGTTGCAGAATTCCAGCGTGGATCGGTCCGGACCCCAGCATTCGTAGAAACCAGCGAGAACATAGCCGTTCTCTTCGAGAATGGGATGGAGCGTGGTGAAAGCACTGCGGGTCAGAATATTTCGATCAAAACCAACCTCGGTGTAAATATAGTCGATTCGTCCCTCGGTGAGCATTCGTTGGCAGCCCCGCAGCACTTTGCTTTCGTAAGCCTCGACGTCCATTTTAAGGATGTCGATTCGCTCAATGTGCTGCTCGGCACAAAACGAGTCGACGGTCCGGACCGCGACGCGTTCCAAGGTCACGCCACCGGCAGCGACCAAGCCGGGAGGTACGACAAGGGTGGACATGTCGGAGTAATCGTAAACCGCCATGGGCAGCGTGCCTTCGCCCTCCCCGAATGCAAAAGGGTGCAGGGAAACAGTTTTGAGGTGGCCGACGGCGGCGGTCAAAGCCCGGAAAGTTGTAGGAGCAGGCTCGAAGGCGTAGCAGGACGCATGAGGAAAGAATCGGTGAAGGTATTCAGTCGTTTGACCGACATTCGCGCCGATGTCGAAAATCACGCGTGGCTGGCGGTCACTCAAAAAGCGCAAGACGTCGAATGCCCAGTGGCGCCGGTACGGAAATTGGCGCAAAAACCTGCCGGCGAAGGAACACAAGAGCCAGATTTCGATCCTTGAGCGGAGCTGGCCAATGCGCAGACGCAGGTTCATGGCCCGTGAGGTTACAGAAGGGCGCTAACCAGAGAAGATGAATTTTATTGCCTGTGGCGTCGCGGAAATCGGTGATGCGTCGACGCTCAAGCCCAAACGGCAGTGGTTTACCCGCGCTGGTAGTTCCGCGAGATTACTTCATGAATCAGAGGGACCAATGGCCCGTTTAGAAAAGGCCTCGGCCGGAAATCGGCGAGGCCACGGGCGACGAAGCGGTCGGCGGCCGACTGCTGGTGGGAACCGATGAGTTTTGCGTGCGCCTGCGAGTCACTCGAAAACGACGTCAACGGCGCGGAGGCGCAGAGATCAATCCGGGAGCGTCACCGACCCAATGCACAAACGCCCTACGTGCGCGCGAGCGCGTTGTCGGTGTTGCGGTGCTCTTCGCCGGTGTACTTGAGCGACTGTTCGTCGGCGTGATAGCTCGAGCGCACCAGGGCGCCGCTTTCCACGACGCCGAGGCCGAGGCTGAGACCGAAATTTTTCCAATGCGCGAACTCCTCCGGCGGCGCCCAGCGCGCAACCGGCAAATGCTTGGGCGTGGGTTGCAGGTACTGCCCGATCGTCAGGATATCCGTCTGGTCGGAGGCGATGTCGCGGAGGGTTTGCTCAATCTCTTCGCGGGTTTCGCCGAGGCCGAGCATGATGCCGGTCTTCGTCACGAATCCGCGGCTCTTCGCGTGCCGCAGCACGGAGCGCGAGCGGTCGTAGCGGGCTTGGACGCGAACGGGGATCTGCAGGCGCTCCACCGTTTCGAGGTTGTGATTGAAGATATCCGGCTTCGCCTCGAGCACGACGTCGACATGCGCGGTGTTGCCCTTGAAATCCGGCGTGAGCACCTCGATGGCCGTCGCGGGATTGCGATGGCGGATGGCGCGAATGGTCGCGGCCCAGACGCTCGCGCCGCCGTCGGTGAGTTCGTCGCGGGCGACACTCGTGATGACGCAGTGCTTCAGGTTCATCTTGGCGACCGCGTCGGCGACGCGAGCCGGTTCGCCCAAATCCAGCTCGGTGGGTCGGCCGGTTTGGATCGCGCAGAAGTTGCACGAGCGGGTGCAGATGTTGCCGAGAATCATCACGGTCGCCGTGCCGCGCGACCAGCATTCGCCCAGGTTGGGGCATTGCGCGCTCTGGCAGACGGTGTGGAGTTTATTGGCGTCGACGAGCTGGCGCGTCGCGGCATAGCCTGGCCCGGAGGGAAGCCGGGCGCGGAGCCAGTCGGGTTTGCGTAAAGGATACATCGGCGAAGAGGCCGACAAGGAGGCACGAACTCCGGCAAAAATCAAAGGGCGTTTTTCCGGTCCACGTCGTCACCAGGCCAAGCCAAATCGGGTTGAACCACTATTTCACCCTAATGACTCACTCATCAATCGGGGTGAGTCATAGCGCGGATTAGTGGCACATAAGTGTGAATTAGTGATTCAAGAAATGCATTTGGCGTGGCTATTTTCGCGCCGCACTTTCCTGGCGGGCCCGGGCTAGCATCGCGCGCGCTTGAGCATCATCGGGGGTGAGGCGTAGCGTCGCTTCGAAGTGGGGGATGGCCTCGGCCGGTCGGCCCAGGCGCAGTAAGGCCACGGCCCAGTTGTAGTGAATGCCCGCGTCGCCCGCCTTGAGCCGGTCCGCCGCTTCGTAGTGAATCACGGCTTCGTTGAAACGGGTGGATTGGACGAAGGCGTTCGCGAGGTCGAGGTGCGCGTCGGCCAGATTGGGCTGCAGGCGCAGCGCCTGTTCGAGCGGCGGAATGGCTTCGGCCGTCCGCCCGCAGAGCAGCAGGGCCCAGCCGAGGTGGGCGAGGAACTCGGGATTGGCGGGCGCCAGCGCGGCGGCTTTGGCGTAATGCTCGGCCGCCTCAGGGAGGCGCTCGAGTTTGGCGAGGGCATGTCCCCAGTTGAAGTGGGCGTCAGGATCAGACGGCCGCAGGCGGGCGGCATCGGCAAAATGCGGAATCGCGTCGGCGGGGCGGTGCGACTCAAGGAGGGCGAGGCCGAGATTGTGATGCGCCTCGGAGTAGCTGGGATCGAGGAGGATGGCCTCGGCGAAGTGGGGCATCGCTTCGGCGGGTCGGTTGAGCCGCGCGAGGGCATTGCCCCAATTGGTCTGGGCCCGGGCGTTGCCGCGCCATTTCACGGCGGTGTCGGACCAGATGGTCAGGGCATTGCGATAGTCCGTGTTGCGGCGGACCGTGACGGCGGAGCAAACAACCGCGAGCCCGAGCGTCGCAACCAGCGCGCGTTGGCCGAGCCACCGATGCAGTCCGATCACGACGAGTGTGATGACCGCGGCGAGGGGAAGGTACATGCGGTGTTCCGCGATGGTCTGTGTCGTCAACGGCACGATACTCGAGCTCGGCCCGAGGATGACGAAGAGCCACGCGCCGAGCAACCCGAGCACCCGGTGGCGCCAGTTGGCCCACACTGTGGCGACGGCCAGCGCCAATAACAGCAGCGCCTGGGGAAGCACCGCCGTTAGTCCGGAGACTTTGCCATAGCCGTAATCCAGCACGAGCGGCGCCGGCCACACGCTGAGTTGGAGATAGATGACGATCGCGCGGCACTGCGTGAGCAGGTACTCCCAGGAAGTCATGCCGAACCCGAAGCCCACCGTGCCAGTGCGATGCCCACTGCCCGCGATCAGGATCAGCAGAAGGATCCACGTGGCCGCGAGACCGGCGTAGTAGCGCCCCCGCACCTGCCACGCCGTGCGAAACGAGCCGGCGACCAACGTGCGATCGTAGAGCAGCACGAGCAACGGCGCCGTCGCGATGACCTCCTTGCTGGCAACGCCGAGCAGGCAGCTGGCAATGGACACCGCCTGCCAGCGCCCCGGTGATGGCGACGTCACGCTCCGGATGAACCCATAGAGGGTCAGCAGATAAAATAATCCGACGAGCAGTTCGTTGCGCTGGATGACGCAGACGACGGACTCGGTCTGCAACGGATGCACGGTCCAAAGCAGGGCGATGCCGAACGCCATCGGCAGGGCGGCGGCGCGACGCTTTTCCAGATCGGTGCCGGCGGCCACCGGCAGCGTTGGCGGCGGCAGCCGCAAGGTGCGGCGTGCGACCCCAAAAAGCGCGAGCGCCGACAGCAGGTGTACGAGCAGGTTGAAAATGTGGTAGCCGCCCACTTCGAGTCCGCCGACGGCGTAATTGAGCGCGAGCGAAAGATTGACGAGCGGCCGGCCCACCGCTCCGGCCGCATCGGGAGGCGGCGAGAGCGCATCGCCGAGATGGCGGAGCGAGGCGTTGCGGGCGATCGCCGGCAGGTCGTCGAAGAGCAGCGGGACGGAAAGGCTGTTGTGATAGGCCGCGACGCCGGCGAGGACAATGAGCCCACCCGCCAGCAGTACGTTCGTTTCAGAGCGGGTCATGAATTTTGGGCCTGCGGCCCAAAGCGACTGGATGGTTTCTGCTTAGAGGCTGTCATGAACTTCTGAGCCGTAACGCTGCCATGGAAGGTGGCGCCCGTTGTCCCCAACGGGCTGACTTGATGAGTGCGCAGTTCAAAACCCGATGAGGACATCGGGTTCCACCTTTCAGTGGATGGGGCCGAGAGCGTCGGGGAACGCCCAACCGGGTGCAACTTTTTCGGTGCGGTTTCCCCCGACGGCGCGCGTGGGGAAGCGCGATGCGGCGCGAGGGCCCTGCTGAGCCGGCAATCTCCTCGCGCGGTGGAGGGCCGAGCTCCGCCGAGGGTTTTTCCAGGAAGACGCCATTTCGGTTTGCGGCGTAATTTCGGCCTCGGCAGAGCTCGGCCCTCCCTTTGGCCGACAGGGTGCCAATATCAGCTCGGATCGTTCACCTTTGCGACGATTTCCAACCCGGGCACAAACCGTTGATCCGTTGATGGGCTTCATCAATGGATGAATCCTTGAAAGTGAGCTGCGACTCATCGTCTCCGCTGGCAGCTTTGGGACCTGCTTATCGCAGGTTGGGTTTGAGTCCCGGTCTGCGATGAGCAGACCCCTTGTCCGACTCCGGAGGCGACGGAGCGCGTCAGCGCGGAGATGGTCGCACCGCCGCGGTGCGGCCCCGGAGCGAAGCGCAGGGGTGACGGTTGCGGGTGCCCTCCGGGCAGCAACGGTCACATCAGCCGGAGGGGATTTTTAAAGTTTCACCGATTGGTGAAACTCATCAGCGGTTCCTCCCGGTTTGGCTCTTGCCTTCGGTTGCGGCGTCGCCGCGTTAGGAAAAGGTCTGTCATTCTGAGCGCCTGCACCTTTCAACCTTCAACGGCACGAGTCCGGCTCAGACGCTGGGTTTAGGTCCTCTTGAAAATTCGCGGTCTAATTCCAGCGGCCGTTTTCGTGACAGGGCTTGCCCTGTGCCGGCGGGCCCCCCAAGGTTTCAAATCACGTTCAGCCTTCCGGCCGGACAAAATCCATCCATCTCACTCGAGAATAATCCCATGAAAAAATTCATCACGACCCTTCTGGCCGTCGGGCTGCTGGCCTTCGCCGCGACGACCGCCTCTGCCCAAACGGCGCCGAAATCCGTTATTCACGTTGTCACCGTCAAGTTCAAGGCCGACGCCAAGCCGGAGCAAATCAAGGCGGCCCTCGATGGCGTGGTGGCACTGCCGTCGAAGTACAAGGGGATCACCCATGTGTGGGTTAAGTCGATCAAGGTCCAGGGCGACAAGACCCACGCCTTCGTGATGGAGTTCGCCGACGAGGCCGCGCTCAAGGCCTACACCGACAGCCCCGCGCAAAAGGAATGGTACAAGTCCTACCTCCCGATTCGCGACGAGAGCACGACCTTCGACATCACGAACTAATCCGCCTCCGTCACGCCGGGAGGCGTGCGCGATGGGGTCCTGCAGCGGCCGATTCCTTCGGCCGCTTTTTTTTGATCCGCTGAGCCGACCCCGTCGAGTGTTTCCCCGCGCCTTTGCGGCTCCGCGCGAGCTACGCGGAGACACGCCGCGGGGTAAAAATTTAAATGAAACGCGTAAGGTGAAATGCCCGTGGGCCGTGGCTCGCATTCCGGCCCTCTGGAATTCTGAAATCCTCCTCTTCTGGATCTCCCGCCCGCTTCGCTCACGGCGCGGACGCGCCGAGTCCGGAGCTGGCCGGCCCTTTGCCCTCCGGCATTCCGATCCGCTGGATCGTTTCATGGCTTCCTGGCTGCTGAATTAAGCAGCCGGGAGTTTCCCCGCGGGAGAATTCCGCAGCCATGAAGCCAAGAGTAATTCGGTTGCTCTACTGCAAGCTGGCTAATCCGCGGTGGCCTCGACGAGGCGCGTTTCCCATTGCCGGGAGTAACGTGCGACAGCGGGTGTACCGCAGAATCACCGCACGCCGTCCTGACCAAAGGCGTCGGCGCGAGCGCCGGTTGGGCGGTCGCAGACCGTCGCGGCGAGTTAACGCCGCGACCTCACAACTGCCGGCCCAGCGCGAGGAGGCGGGTGCGCAGTTCCGGCAGATAGCGGAAACTCGCGCGCACGGGTTCGGTGAGTCCGTCGAGATGGAGCAGCGTGGTTTCGTAGGTCTGGCGATCCGCGCCGCGGTAACGCGCGAGATTGACGATCGTCGTGCGGTGCACGCGCACGAAGTGCGTCGCCGGTAGCGCATCTTCCCATGACTTCATCGTGCGCCGCACGAAGAGCCGCGTGCCATCGCCGAGGTGCGCTTCGGAATAATTTTCGTCGGAAGCGATGGCGGCGATGTCGGCCAGGGCCACGAGGCGCGAGGTGCCGTTGCCGATCCTGAGATAAACGAGATCGTCCGGGGCTAGCGCGGGGGGGGCGGGGACGTCCGCGGCCGCCTCGGTCGGCGGCACGGCGAGGCGGCGCAGGGCGTCGGCCAGCCGCTGCGGTCGGACCGGCTTGATCAGGTAGTCGAGCGCGTTGACCTCGAAAGCCCGCGCGGCGTACTGATCGAAGGCCGTGACGAAAATGACCCGCGCCTCCGGCCGGACGAACGGGAGGAGGTCGAACCCGGTGCCACCGCGGAGTTGCACATCGAGGAAAACGATATCGTAGTCGCCGCCGCCCAGTCGCTTCCTTGCCTCCTCCATCGTGTCCGCCTCGCCCGCCACGACAATTTCCGGGTGGTTGCGCAACAATCCGCGGAGGGCCGCCCGCGCCGGTGCTTCGTCGTCGACAATCAGGGTCTTCATATTTGCCAGCTTTCCGCCGGTTCGCGTTTCACCGGTAGCCGCGGCGTGCCGCCATTGGCCAGCTTCACCCGGGCGAAGACCCAGCCGTCTTTCGCCTCGGTGGTGAACGAGTGTGCGCCGGGATAGTAGCGGACCAGCCGCTGCCGCAGGTTTTCCAGCCCGATGCCGGTCGAGTCGGGCCGCGCCGCGTTGGGGTCCAGCCACGCGCCGGTGTTGGCGATTTCAATGAGCAGGGCGCCGCCTTCGGGCTGCGCGCGGATGACCAGCCGCAGCACGGCGGGCGAGGTCCGGCTGCCGTATTTGATCGCGTTCTCGACGAGGGGCAGCAGCAGAAACGGTGGCACGCGCACCGCTTCGACTTCCGGCGCCACCGCAAATTCGATTTGCAGGCTTTGGCCCCAGCGCACCTTTTCGACGTCGAGGTAGATGCGCAGCGCGTCAACGTCGGCCCCCAGCGTGGGCATTTCGTCCTTCGGGCCGGTTAGCGTGGCGCGGCAAAACTCCGACAAGCGCAGGACCATCTCGCCGGCGGCCTGCGAATTCTCAAACAGCAGTCCGTAAATTGAATTAAGCGAATTATAGAGGAAGTGCGGGTTGAGTTGGTAGCGGAGCACCTCGAGCCGGGCTTTTTCCTCGGACAACTGGGCCGCGATTTTTTCGTCGAACTCGAGCTGGTGGAGGCGGATCAGTTCAACGTTGCTCGTGGCCAGCTGGGCCTCGGCCTCGTCACGCCCCGTCACCACGGTGCCGAGGCCCAGGCCGACGCCCGCCACCGCCAGCTCGAAGAGGAGGAAGACATACGAATACTCCACCGTGGTGCCGGCCAAGCGCATCCCGATCAGGCCGACGACCATCACCGCGAGCGCCGCGAGCGTCGCGCCGGGCAGGCCGTGATGAACGCAAATCCACACCAGCGGCAGGAAGCAGAGATAGAACGGGTGATACTCGCGGAACTCCGGCAACGTCAGCACGAGCACGAGCGTGCCGAGGAGTACCACCCCTTGCACGAGCGCAAGTCCGCCCCTCCCGACGCTCCGCGGATGCAGGACGTCCGCCATCCCCTGTCCGTCGAGCCATGGTCCGACAAACACCATCATAACCGGCACCACGGTGAGCAGTCCGGTCGTGTCGCCGATCCACCAATCGCGGACGGAGCTCAGAAATCCGGCCAGAGAGGCCGAATCGGGTTGCGCGTGCACTAGCGTGGCGACCGAGGTTCCGATCAGCGCGGCCACCAGCGGGGCGCCGGCAATCGTCGCGTAAAAAACCACCGTGCCGTGCGTACCACCCGGCAACAGGCGCGGCCCGATCCAGCGCCGCACCAGCCACGCCGCCGCCGCGTAGTTGGCCGTCAACAGCCCGGGAAAGAAGACGGCCGACCAGAGTTCGTGCGAAGACCTCGACATCCAGGCCGTCGCGAAGTTGGTCAGAAGCACGACGGTCGCATACTGCGGCCCGAGCAGCACGAGCAGCGCCAGCGCCAACCCGGCCGGCGGATACCAGATCGAAGTCGAAATCCCCGGCCCCACTTCAAACCAACGCGCCGAGAGGTGAGACAGCACGTGCAGGAGCACATACGCCACACAGAGCAGCTGGGGCTTGGTCAGGCGCCGACGGGTCATGCGGCGGGAAAGGCGGCTGGGCTACGGCATGAAGTAATGGATGGAGGAGTCGTCGCTGCTGCCGACCACGCGCCCGGCGTCGACGGAAACGGCCACGGAGTTGATAAAATATTTGCTTCCGGTGGGAGAGACTTTTCCGGAGGGCTGGTTATTGGGGAACTGGGGCACGGGGCGGCAGCGGGAGGATTATTCATGGGCGGACGGGATATTTTCCGGGTCGCAGGGGCCCCACCACCGGCACCGCGCCAATCGGCACGCTGTGCTTGAGGCTCCTGACCGAGGACGACATTCGCGACGGGGCTCAACTCGCCGAGGACTTGGCAGGGAATGTCGCCGCAATCCAGCATGGAATGAGCCAGCTTGCCCCTGGCAACGGGGCTACCCGGCACTTTCGGCCAACGTCCCTTGGCGCCGCGTTGCCAACAGGATGGCCGATGCTCGAAATGGTCGAAGCTCATGAAGGCCTGTAGGCCGGATGCATTCGAGCACGGCGAGAGGTCTTCTCGTCGGTCGCCGGCTTCGTTTTCTTTGGATGCGGCCTTCGCCACCGTAGACTGATGCCGGCTAATTCCGCCGCGCTCGTCACAAAACCGCCGTCGCTTGTCACCGGCGGTTCGCAACAGCGAACTCGACGATGGAAAAGATTTTTACAGTAAATTTAATGAGTACCCCCTGCGGCACCCATTCCTAGTCACCCCCCGCGTATCCCGCCTCAATTGACCCGCCCTTCCTGCCCGCCGCGCTGGCGGCGATTCGGCCTCAGCTACCCGCTGTTTGACCCACTTTGATCAGGAAACGCCGCCAGAGGCGTTCGCAGTTTCTGTCCTACCCGGCGCCGGGGCTTCCCTCGCTGACTGCGCCCATTTCGTTCCGAAACCAAAAAAAATTTCCACCCATGATAACAACACCCACCCCTAGCTCCGACCGGTTTGGCCTGCGCCTGATCTCCCAAGCGCGCGCCATCCTGGCTGTTTCCGCCTTGGCCGCGCTCGCGGTGACCACGCTTGGATTTGCCCAAGCGCCCACCTTTAACACGCTCGTCACGACCTTTACCGGCAATCCAGGCTATGAGAACCCCAACATGGCTGGGGTCGGCGACTTCAACGGTGACGGCAAGTTGGACGCCATCGTCGGCACCGGCTCCGACAATCTCCGGCTGATGCTCGGCAACGGCGACGGCACGTTCACCCAATCCTATGTCAGCTCTCCAGGAGCCCACAATCAGGGTGCGATCAGGGTCGCCGATCTGAACGGGGACGGCAGGCTCGACGCCATCACCGTAAGTAACCAAGGGAATCTCGCGGCGAGCGTGCTGATTAACACGGGCAACATCGCCGGCGTGTCCCAATTCACCGCTACGAATTATGTTAACCCGGGCTTTGGCACGAGCGGTCTTCGCAGCCTCACGGTCGGTGATCTGAATGGTGACGGTAAGCCAGACTTCGTCGTGGGCAGCGCGAACGGCGGTATTCGGGTGTGGCGGAACAACGGTGATGGCACTTTTACCGGGGAGCAATATTATGGTATGCTGCCGGGCGCGGGCGGGCCCTCTGTCGGGGCGGGCGTCATCGCGGACCTGAACGGCGATGGCAAGGCCGACTACCTCGTGACCAGCAATCAGAATCACGCGATCAATATTTTCTGGGGCAACGGTGACTGCACGTTTCAGGCGACGCCCGCCATTATCCCTGCCACTGACGGGATGTTTCCGGTCGTCTCCGACTTGAACCATGACGGCAAGCCGGACTTCCTCGCGGTCGATATCGGCACCGGCATGCTGCAGGTTTACCTGAACAACGGCAATGGCACGTTTAGCGGCCCCACTCTGATTTCTACGGGCCTCCCAAACCCAGTCACGCTGGCCTTCACCGATATGAACGGTGACGGGAAACCGGATGTGGTGACGAGCGACCTCAACATCGCTTCTGGGATCAATAATGTCGCGGTGCTCCTCGGGAACGGGGACGGGACGTTCGGCGCCCCCAATCTCTACAACGGCACTCGGCGCGCACTTGACCTGGCCGTGGGCGATTTCAACGGCGACGGAAAGCCCGACATCGGGATGGTCGGCTTAAATGACGATACCTACGGCGTGCTAACCAACACCACGCCGATAGCTCTGCCCCCGACCCCGACGCTCACGGCTTCGGCCCCGGCTTTGACCGTGCCCGGCAA
The DNA here is from genome assembly GCA_947474995.1 of Opitutaceae bacterium. Lineage (GTDB taxonomy): Bacteria > Verrucomicrobiota > Verrucomicrobiia > Opitutales > Opitutaceae > ER46. Next base: position 40,868 of record CANJNJ010000007.1, read on the forward strand.
CATTACGGTAAACGCCACGAGCGCGGCGGGTGCTACCGTCAACTTCACCGCGACCGCGACGAGCACGGAAAGCATGGAAATCCTCCGTCGCGACGCCGTGACCGCCGAACCGTGGAAATCCTATACAAAGACCTTCACAAGTGGGGTGACAGGCCCCTTCAAGCTCAACTTCAATGTCGTCTCAGCCTCGAGCGGCGACAACTCGATCTTCATCGACGACGTGAATTTCAAGTCCGGCGCAAGCACCCTGCTCTCCGACGGCTTTGAGCCGCCCGCCTTGGGTAACACGACGCAAAACGTCAGCACGCCAGCAACGCTGGGTAGTAATTGGTTTTTCAATAACTACGGCGGGATACTTCAGCCGCCTACCGGTTCAGCGCCATGGGGAAGCATCGCTAACGGCACGCCGCCCCAGGGAAGTCAGTTTGCTGTCCTCCGGGATGTCCTAGGGGTGCAGACGAAAATGACATCCGTCAGCACCATCTCCCTGGTCGCCGGCCAAGTTTACACCGTGTCGTTCCAGCAGGCCTCGCGAGAAATTTTTGGCGGCACGCTCACCTACACTGTGACGCTCGAACGTCAGGTATCGGTTCCGGTCACGGCCACGCCCGCCTCGGGCAGCACGTTCCCGATCGGCACCACGACAGTCAATCTCTCGGCCACGAACAGCGCGGGCGGCACGACCACCGGCTCGTTCACCGTGACAGTCAAGGGCACGCCGCCCGTGATTACCGCGGCCTCACCCTTCAACGTCGAGGCCACCAGCTCCGCCGGCGCTTCGCCCACCATCCCGGCCACGGCGGTCGACTTCAACGGCGCCTCACTGCCCGTCACGGTCAGCCCAGTCGGCCCCTACGCGATCGGCCTCACGCAAGTGAACCTTAGTGCTACTGATTCCAATGGCCTGACGACGACCAAACAGATCGTCGTGAACGTCGTCGACTCCACCGCGCCCGCGATCACCGCGACGATGACCGCGAAAGGCGGCGGCGACGATGAGTCGTCTCAGTTCTTCACGATCGCCTTCTCCGCCACCGACGTGGTGTCGGGCGTGAGGACGCTCACTGCCGTCCTCAACGGCGTGACGGTGACCAACGGCCAGATCGTCCAGCTGCAGACCATCAAGTCCGGCGCGCAGAGCGTGAAGCGCGACGACGGCAAGCTGCAGATCAAGGCGGTGTTGTTCAAGTTGACGGTGACCGCCACCGACACGAGGGGTAACGTCAGCATTCCCAAGGACGTGGTGCCCGTGTTCGTCAAGAACGGCAAAGACTCGGAAGAGAAGAAGGACGACGGCAAGAAAGACGACGACAAGAAAGTCGCGGCCACGAAAAGCAAGTAGTCCATTCCTCCGTCAGCAGTGACTTTGCGAGAGCCCGCCGGAAACGGCCCGGCGGCTCCGGGCTGCCGGCGAAATCTTTTTACCGCTTCTTTGTGAAAAATGGCGCGCGCCTACGTATACCGACAAGTGGTCCGATCTCCCTTCACTCCGATTCTTCACCCCCCCCCGCGTTTCCGGCCCGCCGCGCTGGCGGCAATTCGGATGTCAGCTAACCGCTATTTCACCGTCACCGTTTTTGACCTGTAGCTACGTCCCGGACCGTGGCCGACCTTCCCGTCAATTAGCCTGAACGTCACCTCGCTTGACGCCTGCCGCCACAGATTGATCCGCGCCTAAAATCCAGCCTACCAGCTTCCTGATAGAGAAAGTGTACAGCCTAAATAAACATTAGAACTGATCCAAAAATGAAGAAATATCAAAACCTACTGCTGCTTGGCGCATTGGCCTTGAGTGCCTTCGCGCCTCACGCTTTGGCTACTCCCGTCATCACCGACTGGACAAGTTCCACGAACGGAACAAACGGCTCTGCTTCCGGGACCTTGGTGGTGGGGGGGGGGAGTGTTTCGGTGTCGTTTACTGGGGACGTCCGCGACCTGCAGCAGGGTCACACCACTATATTCAACAATAATCCCGCCCCCCCGGCGTTCTCTTGGGGCCAAACGATTTTCACACCCAGCCTTGCCGTTTCGGACGCAATCGGGACTTGGGGAACTCCCGGGGTCCTCAATACCATCACCTTTAGCAAGCCGGTGCACAACCCCATCGTCTGGATCGCCAGTCTTGGCCGTGGCGGCAACTGGGCCCCTGCCACCTATGTCCAGACCTGGACATTCAGTTCCCCGTTTTCGTTACTCAGTTCGTTGTATGTGCCTAATGTGCCAAATGAACCGGCAAATCCCTACAAGATGACCCAATCCGGCGAGTCGCTCATCGGTCAGGAGGGGAGCGGCTCCATTCAGTTTTCCGGTTGGTTTACGAGCATTTCGTGGATTTCGGATAAGGCAGAGCAATCCGCTTTCTTTCAGGTTGGCTACGATGACGCGCTGCCGATTGGACCACAGGGCCTCCAGGGTGCGACGGGGCCGGAGGGTCCGATTGGCCTCACCGGTTCGACTGGACCCCAAGGGCTAACCGGCGCCACGGGCATTCAAGGCGTCAAGGGCGACAAGGGCGACACGGGCCCTCAAGGCGTCAAGGGCGACACGGGTGCGGTGGGTCCGCAGGGTCCGACTGGCTTGACCGGCGCGACTGGCTTGACCGGCGCGACTGGCTTGACCGGCGCGGCGGGCGCGACTGGCGCGACTGGCCCCACTGGCTTGACTGGCGCGACTGGCCCGCAAGGCATTCCCGGTCCGATCTCCGCGGGCGCGGCTATCCTGATTCAAGTCACCTCGTTCAGCAAGGCTCCGCCGGCGGCTCCCGTGGGCTATGCGTTTGCGGGTTTCCTGAATCTCCAGGGTAACGAGAAAGACGATGATGACAAAGGGCGCTCCAGCAGCCCGAAACCTTTCTACGCGGTCTATGTAAAGAAGTAGTCTCCTGACGGCGGCGACCCCGCCGCTTCAAAGCCTACGACATTTCATTTGCGAGACGCGGAGTTTGGTGTCGGCCCGATTGCCGGCATCAGACTCCGCGTCTTTTTTCGCTCCCTCCGCGCGTTCTCCTCACCGCGAACGGTAAGCGATCTTCCTTCCGATTTTCCGGGCTCGCCAACCCGGCTGCACCGGGCTGCAGGCGTTCGACCCAGCTCACGATCCTCGACCAACCCAGCCCGATTGCGGGGAAATAGCCTTACCGTGACTGGTGCCTAATTTATCGGCCGGATTTTTTGGCCACACCTTTCACCAATGGGCACAAATGCGGAGGGATTGGATGGGTGTAATTGGTGTAATTGGTGTAATCTGTGGCCAAAAAGGATTGGGCGCTTGGCAAGATACTCTACGGGTATCAGAAGGGACCAATCCGGATCACGCGGTTGATCGCGATCTTGGACGCCGCAGCCGGACCTTGGATTCTCCTCCGTGGCTCGGGGCGGGCTACGCGGCGACACGCCGCGGTGAAAGGAGTAAGGTGAGGAGTCCGTGCTTCAGTGGCTCGCATTCCGGCCCTCTGGAATTCTGAAATTCCCCTCTCCGCTGCTTTGCGCCTCTGCGCGAGTTTAACTGCCTTGAACAAACCAATGCTCCCGCCCGCTTCGCTCAAGGCGCAGAGACGCGGAGAAAACCAAGCCAGGTGATGGTCGCTTGTCCCGCTCCGCGGCCTCCGCGCCTCCGCGTGAGGCCGGTTTGATGGATTGATCCGGCGACAGAATGCTGGGCTCTGAATTTTTTCTGATTCTGTAAATTCTGTCCAAAGCCTGGGGCCGATCAAACAGGCTGCTCCGATGCAGAATCTGCCAACCTGTATCAATGTCTCGCGGAAACCGCGTGACCTCAGCATAGCTTCAGTCGTCGTCCATGAAAAGCCTTCTCCTGCCCCTCCTGGTTTTCTTCGCCTTGGTTCGGCCGTCCCCGGCACAGGATCCGCGTTTCCCCGGCCGCGTTTCCCCCTTCCAGGTCCAGGTCGTCGCGGACCATGCGGACTGGACCTACGCCCCCGGCGAGCCCGTGAAGTTTACGGTCACGGTCACGCGCGCCAACCAGACGCCCGTTACGAACGCTCCCGTCACCTATACCATCGGTCCCGAGATGATGCCCGCGGAGAAAAAATCCGCCCTCACGTCCGCTGCGGGTACGGTCACCCTCGAGGGCGGCACGCTGCGGGAGCCAGGTTTTTTGCGGTGCACCGTCACGTTCGAGTACGGGAGGGACTCCTATCGCGGTATGGCGACCGCCGGTTTCGAGCCGGGGAAAATCCGGCCGACGCAAACCGAGCCGGCCGACTTCGACGCGTTTTGGACGAGGGCGAAGGACGAGTTGGCGCAGCTCCCGCTCGATTCGCAACTCACGCCGCTGCCCGATCAGAGCACCGAGACGATCGAAGTATTTCAGGTGAACCTGCAAAACGTCGGGACGCCGCCGGCGCGCAGCAGTCGCTTCTACGGCGTGCTCTGCGTCCCGCGCGGGCCGGGGCCGTTTCCCGCGATGATGGTGCCGCCCGGCGCCGGCATTCGCGCGTTTCGCGGCCAGACCCAATGGGCCGAGCGGGGCTTTATCACGCTCGAGGTCGGCATCCACGGGATTCCCGTGATCCTCCCGCCGGAACTTTACGTGTCGCTCAATGGCGCGCTCCAAGACTACGCCCAGCTGAATCTCGAGAATCGTGACCGCTATTATTTTCGTCGGGTGATCCTGGGCTGCCTTCGCGCCAACGACTACCTCACCGCCCACCCGAAATGGGATCGCAAGAACCTCATCGCCTTCGGCGGCAGCCAGGGAGGCTTTCTTTCGATCACGACGACCGCACTCGATTCCCGCGTGACGGCCTGTAACGTGGCCTATCCCGCGTATTCCGATGTCACGGGTTACGTTCACGGCCGCGCCGGCGGCTGGCCGGGAATGCATTTCGAGATACCCGCGGAGCAGGGGCGCGCGGCGAAGATCTCCACGACGGCGTACTACGACGCCGTGAATTTTGCCCGGCGCATCAAAGTGCCCGGCCACTACGGCTGGGGCTACAACGACGAGACCTGCCCACCGACGACGACGTTTTCCGCCTACAACGTCATCACGGCGCCGAAGACGCTCGATATTTTCAAGGAGATGGGCCACCCGCGCGTGCCGGGACTCACGGACGTCGAGCGCGACTGGGTGTTGAAAGTCGGACTTCGGCCCTAGCCTGCATCTATCCAGACGCGGCCTGCGGCCGCGGCCGAAGGAGAGGAGATTTTTTGCTTCACCAAACCAAATCCACCAAACCTTTGGCTGCAAAAAGACACGAAAAAGGCTGCAGGCTGCGGCGTTCGCCCCGGTAGGATGGATGCAGGCAAACGTTCACTGGGGACGCGCCGCCCTCGTCGCGGTTCTTCTCAAATGAATTCTTACGGCCCGGTTCGACGCGGCGAGGGCGCCGCGTCCCCAGCAGGGCTTCGGTTCCCGAATGGTTGAGGTTCATGACCGCCTCTGGCGGAAAGAACGGCAGTTGAGAGTTGCGAGACCGGGCAGCCCCGCCTCTCTCAAGGCGGGCTACGAGGGGGCGAACGTTGTCGCCCGCTTCGGGAGAGGCGGGAGGGGCCAGTCGAGGATGGTCTCGGCCGAACGGTCTCGCTCGTTAATCTGATCGCCCCTTGGCCGGAAATCCGCCAATGCGATCGCGGGCGTCGCGGTGCGTTCGCCTGTTTATCCCTCGAAACCCTGCCATGAAAATATTCGCCCTGCCCATCGCGTTCCTGTTTTCCACCGCGGTGCTCACTGCCGTCGAAACCCGGAATGAAGTCACCAACGCCACGACGCCCGCCGAGGATGGCAAGGCCAACAGCCCCAGCGTGCCCGACGTCTATGCCATCGAGGGCAAGTTCGAGCGGATCGTGATTCTCCGGTTCAAATATCAGGTCGACCTGCTGGCCGGGCTCGAGCGCATGGTGAAGGAACGCGGCATCAAGAACGCCGTCATCCTGAACGGCGTTGGCTCGGTGCGCGGCTATCACGTGCACGTGGTGAGCAATCGGACGTTCCCCTCGAAAAACGTGTTCATGAAAGATCCGGAGGCGCCGGCCGACATCATCGGGATGAGCGGCTACGTCATGGACGGCCGGCTGCATCCGCACATCACCCTGGCGGACGCGAATCACTCGTTCGGCGGCCACATCGAACCGGGCACGACGGTGTTCACCTTTGCCATCGTGACTCTCGGCATTCTTGCCGACGGCGCGGACTTGAAGCAGCTCGACGATAAAAACTACCGCTAACCGTGAAGCTGGGAATTTTCTCCAAGACCTTTCCGCGTCCCTCCGCCACCGAATTGTTTTCGACGGTTGCGGCGGCGGGTTACTCGAGCGTGCAGTTCAACCTGGCGTGCGTGGGCGTGCCCATGCTGCCGGTCGCGCCGGTCCCAGCGACGTTGCTGCGCGACGTGAAAAGCGCGGCTCAGGCGCACGGCGTTTCGCTCGTGGCGATTTCGGGCACGTTTAATTTGATTCATTCCGACCGGGCCGTGGTGGCGGCCGGGATGCGCGGCCTGGGCTATCTGTCCGAGGTTTGCGGCCAGCTGGGAATTCCGGTGATCACGCTTTGCTCCGGCACGCTGGATCCCGAGAATATGTGGCGCGAGCACCCGGACAACGGCTCGGTCGCTGCGTGGACGGCGCTGGGCGCTGCCATCAAGGAGGCGCTGGCGGTGACCGCGAAGAGCGGGGTGCGACTCGCGATCGAACCGGAGCCGGCGAACGTGATTAACGCCGCGCTGCGGGCCCGGCGGCTGCTGGATGAAATCAAGGACCCACGTCTCGGATTTACGATGGACGGCGCCAATCTCGCGACGGCCGACACGGCGGCGGAGAATCGCGAAATTCTGGCGCGAGCTTTCGAATTGCTCGGAGAGCGGATCGTATTGGCCCACGCGAAGGACCGGCGGGCCGATGGCAGCATTTGCCCGGCGGGGCAGGGAATCGTGGACTACCCGTTTTTCGTCGAGCGACTCAAGGCGGCGGGCTATTCCGGTTCGCTCATTGTTCACGGCATCGACGAGCGGGACGCCCGCGCGACGGCGGAGTATTTCGGAAAGATTATCAATTGATCGGTGAGGGCAGGCGGTGGATTCAGAAGCCAGGAAGCCGGGATTTTCATGGATTCCTGGCTTCTGAATTGGCCCAAGACGAAGTCACGGGAGGGCGAATGGATGAGTTTTGGTGGTGCCGACCAAGTCCCGCTTCTCTCGAAGCGGGCTACAATCAGGTCGGCTTTTGTCGCCCGCCTCGGGAGAGGCGGGACCGATGGCGTTCGCCGCTTGATCGGGTCGGCGATCCGTTTTACCTGAATGCTTTCTCTGCGCCATGGACGATACTTCCCCTCCCTCCGCTCACCGTCTCGCTTTTTTCAACTTGGCGGCGGCGCTCGCCGTCGTGGTTTGCGCGGTCACGCGCGCCGCGCCCACGCTGGACGAGGCAGCGACCTTTGCCTTCACCGATCGCTACTGTTCAAACTGCCACAACGACGTCGACCGCGAGGGCGGGCTCGACCTGACCTCCCTGAAATATTCGCCGACCGACGCGGCCAATTTCGCGCTATGGGTCAAAGTTCACGACCGCGTGCAGGCGGGCGAAATGCCGCCGAAGGAGAAGAAACGTCCGAACGCCGAGGAGCAGGCGGGGTTCGTCCGGAATCTGGCGTCGTCGCTCACCGCTGCCGAACAGGCGATGGTGGCCCGCGACGGTCGCGCGACCGAGCGCCGGCTCAACCGCTACGAATACCAGAATGCGCTGCGCGATCTCCTCTCGGCCCCGTGGCTGCAGGTGATGAACCAGCTGCCCGAGGACGGGGAGGCGTTCCGTTTTAACAAGGTGAGCAATGCGCTCGACGTGTCCTACGTGCACATGACGCGGTACATGTTGGCCGCGGACTACGCGCTGCGGCAGGCCATGCGTGCGCAACTCATCCGGCCCGAGACGACGCTCCGCCGCATCTATGCCCGCGAAGAGCGCGGCCTGACGCGGTTCCGCACGCGCGTGGACGGCAATCCGACCCCCGACCGCAATACGTTTCCCGCGCTCGGCACCAAGGCGCAGCCCGACGTCCGGGCGTTGCAGGCTCCCTTCACGGTGGGCGCGTCCGAGCCAGAAATACGCGAACAGGAGGCGGTCGGATGGATGTCGAGCAACTATCCGCCCGGCGCTTTTGACACGGGCTGGCCGAGTTTCCTTGCGCCGGTGGCGGGCCGGTACCGGATTCGCTTCAGCGGGTATACGGTGTGGGTGGGGCCGGGCGGTTTCAGCCGGCCGACTCGCGGCACCGGCGCCAACAAGGCGCAGGTTGACGGACCCGTGCAGTGGTTCCTGCCGAATTTTGATGACGTGTCGCCCGGGCGCCGGAACGAACCGATCACCGTCTACGCCCGTGACGGTTCGAACTACCGCCGGCTCGGGGCGTTTGACCTGACGCCCGAGCCCCTCGTCAGCGATCTCGAGCCCGTCTGGCTGCTCGCGAACGAGATGATCGTCTCGGACTCGGCGCGGTTCTATCGTTCCCGTCCGCCGAAGTACACCAACACGCTGGCGCAAAAGGATGGGACGCCCGCGGTCGCGTTTCGCTGGATGGAGGTCGAAGGTCCCCTTTACGACGAAGCGACGGGCGCGGGTTATCGGCTGCTCTTTGGGAATCTGCCGCTCAAGAAAGTGGAAGCCGCCACGGCGGCCGCCGAGGCGCAGGTCAAATCCCGCGCCGGCCGGATCGATCGTGGCGAACGGGGACGCGTGGCGGCGGAGCCCGTCATGGAAGTGGAGTCGACCAATCCGAAGGCGGATGCCGAGCGCCTGCTGCGCGCGTTTCTGGGGCGGGCCTACCGTCGGCCGGTCGGCGAACCGGATGTGCCGCGCTTCCTCGCGCTCTTCCACCAGCAGTTCGACGGTGGCTCCGGGTTTACCGAATCGATGCTGACAATGTACACGGCGGTGCTGGCGTCGCCCGGTTTTGTGTACGTCGAGGAAAAGCCGGGCCGACTCGATGACCACGCGTTGGCGACGCGCCTGGCGCTGCTGCTGTGGAATTCGACGCCCGACGAAGCGCTGCGCACGCGCGCCGCCCACGGTGAGTTGCACCGGCCGGAGGTGCTGCGGGTCGAGACCGATCGGATGCTGGCGGATGCGAAGTCACGCCGCTTTGTGGAGGCGTTTCTCGATTACTGGCTCGATATCCGAAAGATGGACGACACGAATCCGTCGACGACGCTCTACAGCGACTACTATCTCGATGAGGCGCTGACGGAGGCGGCGCTGGAGGAAACGCGGTTGTACTTTACCGAACTGCTGCAGCGGGACCTGCCGGCGCGGAATATCGTGGATTCCAATTTCGCGTTTCTCAACGAGCGGCTGGCCGTCCACTACGGGCTGGCCGGAGTGTCGGGCGCGGCGATGCGGCGCGTGGCGTTGCCGGCGGACAGCGTGCGTGGCGGGTTGATGACCCAGGCGAGCGTGCTCAAGGTCACGGCCAACGGCACTACGACATCGCCGGTTTTGCGCGGCAAGTGGATCATGGAGCGGATTGTGGGCTTCGATGTGCCGCTGCCGCCCGCGGCGGTGCCGGCGGTCGAGCCGGATATTCGCGGCGCCGTGACCATCCGGCAGCAGCTCGACAAGCACCGCGCGGATGAAAGCTGCGCGATGTGCCATCGCAAAATTGATCCGCCCGGCTTTGCGCTGGAGAGTTTTGACGTGCTCGGCGGCTGGCGAGATCGCTATCGGGCGACCGCCACCGAGCAGGATCCGGAAAAAGGCTTTGGCCACAACGGCCAGCCTTTCGCGTTCTACCTCGCGCAACCCGTCGACCCGAGCGGGCAACTGGCCGATGGGCGCGCGTTCAAGGACGTGCGCGAGTTCAAACGGCTGCTCTTGCAGGACGAAGCGCAGATCGCGCGGGCCTTTGCCAAGCAGCTGACCGTTTATGCGACGGGCGCGCCGGTGCGCTTTGGTGATCGGGCTAGGATCGAACAAATACTCCAGGGCGCGCGCGCCCGCGGCTACGGGATCCGGAGCATCGTGAACGAAATCATCCAGAGTGATTTGTTTCTGAACAAGTAATTCGGGTTGGAGCATTGCTTCGGCGACTCCTGACCCAAACGCAATTCACTCCTCTGCCGCATGAGTAATCCGCCTTCCAATCTAACCGTGGGACTGATCGGTCTCGGGGCCATGGGCTCCGGCATGGCCCAGTCCCTGCGTCGCGCCGGCTTGGCGCCCCATGTCTTCGACGTGCGCCCCGGCGTGGCCGGACAGTTCGCGCGTGACGGCGGCACGGCGTGCGCCAGCGCCGCCGAACTCGCGGCGGTCTGCGATGTCGTGATTTGCGTGGTGGTCAACGCCGCCCAGACCGAGGACGTGCTGTTCGGCGCCGGAGGCGTGGCGGCCGCGCTCCGGCGGGGCAGCGTTTTTGTGATGTGCTCCACGGTTGATCCCAACTGGGCCATGGGCTTGGAGAAGCGCCTCGAGGCGATGGGACGGTGGATGCTCGATGCGCCTATCAGCGGCGGCGCGGCGAAGGCCGCCAGCGGCCAGATGACGATGATGGCCGCGGGCCGGCCCGAGGCCTTCGCGCGCTGCGGTGGCGCGCTCGAGGCGATGGCGGCCAAGGTCTACCGCCTGGGCGACCGGGCCGGCGCCGGCAGCAAGGTGAAGATCATCAACCAACTGCTGGCGGGGGTGCATATCGCGGCGGCGGCCGAAGCCATGGCGCTCGGCCTGCGCGAAGGGGTCGACCCCGCTGCGCTCTACGACGTCATCACGCACAGCGCCGGCAACAGCTGGATGTTTGAAAACCGGATGGCTCACGTGCTGGCCGCCGACTACACGCCGTTGTCGGCGGTGGATATCTTCGTCAAGGACCTCGGTCTGGTGCTGGACATGGCACGGGCGAGCAAGTTTCCGCTGCCGCTCTCCAGCACGGCGCATCAGATGTTCATGCAGGCCAGCAGCGCCGGTTTTGCCAAGGAAGACGACAGCGCGGTGATCAAGATATTCCCGGGCATCACCCTGCCGGAAAAACCTCAGCCGGCCCGCGGCTGAGCAGCGCCGACTCCTTTCCGCGCGCCGAATTCAGAAGCCAGGAAACCAAGAGGCGGAAAGGCCGAAATCTTGTGCCGATGGCATGTTCCTGGCTTCTTGGCTTTTGCCTTAATCCCCGTCTCAATTCCCTTCCTGCCGAAAAATATGAGCCTTCGCTTCCTTCTCGCCTTCGCGTCCATGGCGTCGGGCCTTTGGGCCCAAGGCTCGCCGCTCGCCAGCCGGCCGGCGATTCGCGACACCCTGACCTTCCTCCAACGCGTGGAGCCCGAGACGCTCGATGAGCAGGTGCGGCTCTGCGAGATTCCGGCGCCGCCGTTCGAAGAGAAAGTTCGCGCGGAATACTACCGGAAGAAATTTGTCGAACTTGGCCTGCAGGACGTCCGTATCGACGCCGAGGGCAATGTGCACGGCGTGCGGCCGGGGCGGAGGGCGACTCCGCTGGTCGTCTTTACCGCGCATCTCGACACGGTGTTCCCCGCGGGCACCGACACCAAGGTCAAGCGCAGCGGCACCATCCTCAAGGCGCCGGGCATCGCCGACAATTGCCGCGGGCTCGCGGTGCTGTTGGCCATCGTCCGCGCGCTCAACGAGTGGAAAATCGCCACCGAGGGTACCATCATCTTCGTCGGCTCGGTCGGCGAGGAGGGTCTCGGAGATTTGCGCGGTATGCGGCACCTTTTCGAAAAGGAGCTGAAGGGGAAAGTCACGCACTCGATTGCCCTCGACGGCACGGGACTCACCGCGTGCAGCGGTGCGGTCGGCAGCAATCGATACCGCGTCACGTTCAGCGCGGCGGGGGGGCCACAGTTATGGGGCGTTCGGCCTCGTGAATCCCATCCACGCGCTCGGCCGGGCGATGGAAAAAATCGCGCGGCTCCAAGTCCCCGAGAATCCCAAGACCACCTTCAACATCGGCCGGATCGAGGGCGGAACCTCGGTTAACTCCATCGCCCGCACCGCCACGATGGAAATGGACATGCGCTCGGAGAGCGCCGAGGAGCTCGCCAAGCTTGACGCGGCGTTTCAGGCGGCCGTCGCGGCGGCGGTGAAAGAAGAAAACGATTTTTGGGAGGCGCGGGCGCGCAGCCCGATTGCGCGCCTGACCAACAGCCGTACTCCCATGACCGTTAAGCTCGAGTCGGTGGGGCGGCGTCCCACGGGCCGGGTCACCAACGATGCGCCGATTCTACAAGCTGTGCGCCGGGCCGATGCTGCGCTCGGCATCCCGTCGAAGTTCGAAGCCAGCAGCACCGACTCCAACATCCCGATCAGCCTCGGCATCCCCGCGGTGACGCTGCGCACCGGGGGCGACGGCACGGGCAATCACGCGCTCGACGAGCAGTTCGACTCGAAGGGCAGTCACGTCGGCACCCAGCGCGCGTTTCTCGCCCTGCTGGAGATCGCAGGCGTCGCGCCGTAGGGGGGCCTGGACTTCGGAGTGCGGCGACCTGGCGCCGCTTTCCGCAGCGCGATCCGGCGCGCCGGGCCGGGCAGACGCCGCGACGAGGGCGTCGCGGCACCCGTGAAGGTTGGCCCGCTGGAAAATAGCGCCGGTCAGCAACCGGCGCTACCTGCCGCCACTCGCCCGGGCGGTGGCGAGATTGTTGGCGGCGTCGGGAAAAACGGGGCGGAGGTGCAGCGCTTCTTGAAACTGGGCGATCGCCGCGTCGCTTCGGCCGGCCCGGAGGAGTGCGACGCCGAAATTGTTGTGGACGTCGGGATCGGCAGGGGTCTGGCGCAGCGCGAACTCGTAGTGAGGGAGCGCCTCGGCGGCGCGGCCGTTGGCCGTGAAGAGATTGGCCAGGTGAAAATGGGCGAACGGCAAGGCCGGATTGAGTTCAAGGGCCCGTTGCAGGCTGGCGATGGCCTCGGCCACGCGCTGCTTTTGGATCAACACCAGCGCCAGCCCGAGGTGGGTCTCGGCCTGCTTGGGTTTTTGGCGCGCGGCGATCTCATAATGGGCAATGGCCTCGTCGAGCCGGCCGACCGACACGAGCGCGGTGGCGTAGTTGTGGTGCGCCCACGAGTAATCGGGCAAGAGTCGGAGCGCGGTTTCGTACTCCGGAATCGCCTCATTCACCAAACCGGCGCGGGCCAGGTTCACGGCGAGTTCCTGATGGGCCCGCGCGTTTTCCGGTCGCTTGGCCGCGGTGTCCCGCCAGATGGAAAGGGTGGAGCGGTAGTCCACGTTGCGCCGGGCCGTGAAATACCCGCCAACCACGGCGAGGACGAAAAACAACCCCAATCCGCGCTTTCCCTGCCAGGCGGCTGCGAGGCCAACGAGACCGAGCAGCACGACCGTCAACGGCAGGTACATCCGGTGCTCGGCGACCGTTTGCGACGCGACGGGCAGGAGGCTCGAAGTCGGAGCCAGCAGGCAAAAGAAGCAGGCGCCGAGAAAACCTAGTGTCGGTCGGCGAAACAGCGCGATGACGGTGGCGGCCAACAAGGCGAGCAAGGCCAGCGCCTGGGGCAGCACCGCCAGTGGAGACGTGACCAGATGCGAACCGTAATCGAGCACGAGAGGATGCGGCCAGACCGCGAGCCGCAGATAGTGAACGATCGCTTCGCACTGGGTGAGGAGGTACGACCACGAACTGATGCCGAGCCCCAGGCCCGCGGTGCCGCCGCGATTGCCCGTGGCGATCGCGAGCCAGCCGAGCAAGAGCCAGGTGCCGGCGAGTGCGGCGTAGAATTTACCGCGGGTGCGGAGCGCGGCGCGAAAACTCAGGGCGACAAACGTGCGATCGTAGAGCAGGACGAGCAGCGGGGCGGAAACGAGGATTTCCTTGGTCGCCATCCCGAGCAGGCACGCTCCGACGGAAACGACCTGCCACATCACCGCGCGCGGTGAATCCACACTGCGGGCGAAGGCATAAAACGTGAAGAGAGAGAGCAGGCCGGCGAGCGACTCGGCGCGCTGGACAATGTAGGTGACCGACTCCGTGTTGAGCGGATGAACGGTCCAGAGCAGCGCGGTGGCCAGCGCGACCGGGAACGCTTGGGTAGGGACGCATCTCCGAGGCGTCCGCGGACGGCTCGGAGAGCCGTCCCTACCGCAATCAGCGAATTCAATCCGCGAAATTTTCCCATCGCTCGGGAGAAGTGCGCTGTGTGGGGTGGGTCGAAGGAGCGTTCGGCGGATCAGTCCAAACAACGTGAGTCCGGCGAGCAGATGAACGGCGAAGTTGAACAGATGATAGCCCCAGACGTTTTCGCCTCCGAGGGCGTAATTGAGCGCCAGCGAAAGGTTGACGAGCGGCCGGCCGCTGACGGTCTGGCCATCAGAGGGTGGCGACAGCGCGTCGCGCAGCGGCCAGAGATGGCGGATCGTGGCGTTGTCGGTGATCGCCGGCAGGTCATCGAGAATGAACGGCCCGTGGAAACTGTTGGCGTAGCTTGCGAGCGCCGCGACGGCGATGAGCGTGCCCGCGAGCCAGGCCGAGCGACGCGACGAGGCGTCGGGCGCAGTCATTTGCGGCGGGGGAGCGGCCTCGGACATGGCCCGAAGTTAAGATAGCTCCGCGGGTTGTCAGGCGGAAGTTTCCGTTTGCCCCCTGGGAAGCGAAGCGACACGGTGGGCGGTTCCGTCCCATGAGCGACATTCTTCCCGACATCAGCCACGATCAACACGCCGTGCGCCGGCAAAAGCTGGCCGACCTGCGCGCTACGGGCGTCGACCCTTTCCGGGCGACGTTTGCGACCACGCATTTTTCGGGTGATGCGGTCAAAGCGCACGTCGAGGGCCAGGATAACACCGTCACCGTCGCGGTCGCCGGTCGGTTGGTGGTGATCCGCGACATGGGCAAGAGCCAGTTCGTGAAAATTCTCGACCAGCAGGGACAGATTCAGCTCTACGTGAAGAAGGATGTCGTGGGTGACGACGCCTACGCGGGCTTCAAGAAGCTGGACCTCGGCGACATTATTGGGGCCAAGGGGACACTTTTCAAAACCAAGACGGGCGAGATCACCGTGCGGATCGAGAGCCTCGTACTGCTTGCCAAGGCGTTGCGGCCCTTGCCGGAAAAGTGGCACGGGCTGAGCGACCCCGAGCAGGTCTATCGCCAGCGCTATCTTGATGTCATCGTGAATCCCGAATCGCGAACCCGGCTGATGCTGCGGCCGAAGATTGTCTCGTACATCCGGCGTTTTCTCGAGGATCGCAAATTCATCGAGGTCGAAACTCCCGTGCTTGAAGCCACTGCGGGTGGCGCGGCGGCGCGTCCTTTTGTCACCCACCACAACACGCTGGGCGTGGATTTCTATCTGCGCATCGCGACCGAGCTGCGCCTGAAGCGAATGCTGGTCGGCGGATTCGATCGCGTCTTTGAAATCGGTCGGATCTTCCGCAACGAGGGCGTCTCGCGCCGGCACAACCCCGAGTTCACCATGCTCGAGGTCTACGAGGCGTACAGCGACTACCGCGGGATGATGACACTGATTAAGGATCTGCTGACGACGCTGTGCCGCGATGTGCTCGGCACGATGAAGATCAAGCATGCGCAAAGCGGCCAGGAGATCGACTTCGGCGGCGAGTGGCGCGAGGTGCGGTACAAGGACTTGATCAAGGAGGCCACGGGCGACGCCGACTGGTTTGCGCGCCCGAAGGCGGAAAAGATCGCGAAGGCCGAGGCCCTGGGACTGGGCGTCAATCCGGCGTGGGAGGAATTCGAAATCACCAACGAAATCTTCTCGAAGAAGATCGAGCCGACGCTGATTCAGCCCACGTTCGTGACGCACCTGCCGAAGGAATTGTGCCCGCTGGCGAAAATCACCCTCGATGATCCGACGACTATCGACGTCTTCGAACTCACCATCGGCGGCATGGAGATTGCGCCGGCTTATTCGGAGCAAAACGATCCCGACGTGCAGCGCTCGATGTTTGAGCAGCAAGCCGGCGAGGAAAAACAAAGCATCGACTACGACTTCCTGCTCGCCCTCGAGCACGGCATGCCGCCCGCGGGTGGCATGGGCGTGGGGATCGATCGCCTGTGCATCCTGCTCACCGGGGCCGAGAGCATCCGCGACGTGATTTTGTTCCCACAGCTTCGGCCGGGGGCGTAGGGATCGGAAAAGCGATAAAGCGGGAAGGGTAAAAGCGGAAAACAGAAGCCAGAATGATCGTGATATTTGTTCACGCGGAGACGCGAAGAGAACCATTCCCTCTGATGGAATTTGCCCCGCTCCGCGTTCTCCGCGGCTCCGCGTGAGGCCGGTTTGGCCGGGTTGATTTTAACCGAGGCCATTGCGACCTTCACCGGTGGATTGCAGCGTCTGGCGTTTTCCGATTTCCTCCGTTCAGCTTTTCCGCTTTTCCGAATGCCCTGGTATCTCTATCTCGCCTTCAAGCAGCTCTTCCCCACCAAGCGATTTCCGTTCTTCACGGCGATTTCGGTGCTGGGGGTGGCGCTGGGTGTGATGGTCCTGATCATCGTAACCAGCGTGATGGGCGGTTTCGGCTACGAAATCCGGCGGATGATCGTGGAGACGGAAGGAGAGGTGACGGTCAAGACCACCACGACGATCGACGACGTGCCGGCGGCTTTGCGGGAGATTCGCGCGAGTCCGGGTGTCGCCGCGGCCTCACCGTTCGTGAAAGGGCCGGTCATGCTGATGGCGGCGGGCCACCCGGCGTTTCCCCTTTTCCGGGGCCTGGAGGTGGGGAGCGTGGAAGACGTCACGAAGCTTTCGCGCTACGTAAGTCCGGTCGGCGCCTTGGCGAAACTTGATGACGACTCGGTCATCCTGAGCGCGCAATTGGTCCAGACGCTCGGGGCGCACCTGGGGGACGAAATCGAAATCTATTCGCCGCTGTTGATCGAAAATTTGAAGAACGACGAGGTGTTCCTGCCCCGGCGCTTTCGGGTCGTGGGCCAGCTCTACATTGGGCATCAGCAGCTCGACAGCAGCACGGTCTACGGAACGCTCCGCGCCGCGCAGGAAATCTACGGGCTCGGCCGGAACGTGCATGGCATCAACGTGCGGCTGAAGCCCGACGCTCCCGAAGAGGCCGCGGTCGCGGTGCTCAATGCCCGGCTGCCGGCGAAATTGCGGGGGTATCTCTGGATGGAGAGCTGGGCCGATTTTCTCTGGGTGCTGAATCTCGAGAAGAGCATCAATTTCTTCCTGCTGCTCTTCATCGTCATCATTGCCGCGTTTTCCGTGATGAGTTCGCTGCTGATTTCCGTGGTCCGCAAGACCCGGGAAATCGGCCTCCTCGGGGCCCTCGGCGCGAGTGCGCGGCAAGTGGCGCTGTGCTTTTGTGCGCAGGCTTTCGTTATCGGCGTCAGCGGCACCACCCTCGGCGTGGCCGCCGGCTTTGGCGTGCTGGCGATTCGCAATGACCTGGTGCACGGGATCGCGAATCTGCTCCAGCGCGAGGAAACCCTGCGGCAGTTTTACCAATTTTCCGATCTGCCGGCGCACACGCTGCCCCGCGATTTGATTCTTATCATTGTGGCGGCCATTGCGATTTCGACGCTCGCCGGACTGTTTCCGGCCTGGCGCGCGGCGCGGCTCAAACCCGTGGAGGCGTTGCGCAATGAGTGAAAGTATTCTCAGCGCGCGGGGCCTGGCCAAAACCTATCTCAGCGGCGATCGCCGAATCGAGGTGCTCCGGGGCGTCGATCTCGACGTGGCGGCCGGGGAGAGCGTGGCGATTCGCGGCGAGTCGGGCTCGGGTAAATCAACCTTGCTCAATCTCCTGGCCGGCCTCGACGCGGCGGAAGCGGGCCGTTTGGAGTGGACGGGAATGCCGGTGACAACCGCCGATGCGACCCGCCGGCGCGCGATTTTTTTGGGGATGGTCTTTCAGGCGTTCTACCTGATTCCCGAAATCGACGCCCTGGCGAATGTGCTGATGGCGTCGCGGATTCTGCGCGCGCCCGGCGCGGCCGATCGCGCGCGGGCCCGCGACCTCCTCGCGCGGGTGGGCCTGACAGAGCGTTCGACGCATTTACCGGCCCAACTCTCCGGCGGTGAACGCCAGCGCGTGGCCGTGGCGCGGGCGCTGATGAACACGCCCAAACTGCTCCTCGCCGACGAGCCGACGGGCAACCTCGACGAACACACCGGCGACGCCGTGATCGAGCTGCTGCTTAGCCTTTGTCGTGAAACCGGCACCGCCCTGGTGCTCGTGACCCACAACATCGCCCACGCCGAAAAAACCAATCGCCAGCTCTTCCTCCACGAAGGCGTCCTGCGATAACGACTGCCCCGTTTGTCATCTATTAGATGACAAACGGGGCAGGTGGGATTCTGGGGTGTTTGGGTCGGCGGAGAGTTTGAAGTAGGGTGCGCGACGGGAAGGGATTTCTTTCGCGCGGGAACATTTTTCCTCGCGGCGGGCGACGGGTGGGATAGAACGAACGCAGGTGGCTCGCATGAAGCGGACACTCGTCATCCCAAACCCCCAGGGAAGATTCGGCGTGCGGGTAGGGCACGCGTGGCGGAGCTGTCTCACCGGCGCGGCGTTGGTGGTCCTGATTGCCGTGGTGCCGGCCGCGGGTCGGCACGAGCAGGTTCCTGCGTCGTTCCTGGGCGAGCGAGACGAGGCTTTTCTCGACGACGTGCAGCAGCGGGCGGTTAGATTCTTTGTCGAGCAGTCCGATCCGCGCAGCGGATTGACGTTGGATCGGGCAAGCGTGGACGGAGTCCCCCGGGCGCGCGACGTGCCGTCGAGTGCGGCGGCGACAGGATTTGGGCTCACGGCCTGGTGCATCGCGGAGGCGCGGGGCTGGATGCAGCCGGAAGAGACGCTCCGGCGCGTGCGCACCGCGCTGCGTTTCGTCGCTGACCACCATGCCCACGAGCACGGCTGGCTTTATCATTTCGTGGATGCGTCGACCGGGCAACGCGTGTGGCGGAGCGAGGCGTCGACGAATCGACACCGCGTTGTTTCTGCAGGGGGCGCTGCTGGCGCGGGAATATCTCCGGGACCGGGAGGTGAGCGAGCTCGTGGATCGGATCTATGCGCGCATCGACTGGCGCTGGGCGCTCAATGGCGGGACGACGCTCTCGCACGGCTGGAAACCGGAAACGGGCTTTATTTCGAGCCGGTGGGATCGCTACGCCGAACTTCTGGGCCTCTACCTGCTGGGAATCGGGGCGCCCGGACAACCGCTGCCGGCTGAATCGTGGCAGGCTTGGGACCGGGCTCCGCGGGTGCAGCTGGGCGGCCACGAATTCATCCAGGGTGGATCGTTGTTCACGCATCAGTATGCGCACGCGTGGTTTGATTTTCGCGGACGGCGCGACGCCTATGCGGATTACTGGCAGAATTCGGTCGAGGCTACGCTGGCGCAGCGCGAGTGGTCGGCGGCGCAGAGCAATCGTTTCCACTATTGGTCGCGCGATCTTTGGGGCCTGACGGCGTCGGATGGGGAGCGCGGCTACATGGCCTGGGGTAAACCGGGGCCGACAAAAAGAGGAGACGACCAAAGTGATGGCACGTTGGTGCCGTGTGCGCCGGGCGGATCGCTGCCCTTTGCGCCCGAGGAATGTTTGACGGCGATGCGGCAAATGAAGGACGTCGGCGGCGCGCGGGTCTGGGGGCGCTACGGTTTTGTCGATGCGTTCAATCCGCAATCGGGCTGGGCTTCGCCCGATGTGATCGCGATCGATACGGGCATCACGCTGGTCATGGCCGAAAATTTGCGGAGCGGGCTGGTGTGGCGGGCGTTCATGCGGGCGCCGGAAGTGCAACGCGGCCTGCGGCTGGCCGGATTTTACCGACCAGAGATCCGAGAGGCCGGAACGTATGCGGTCGCGGACCGGTAGGGACTGATTGGCAACGGGTGATGATGGGCGGGGGCCCGGCCTTTGGTCGCGTTGCGGCGCTTTGGCGCTTCGCGGTGGCACTTGCCGCGGAAGTGCGTAAACTTTCGTACGCATGGCCATCGCCGATCTCAGACAGGATTATCAGGCGGGTGAATTGAAACGCGCCGAGCTGCGCCCTGATCCCCTCGCCCAGTTCCATGATTGGTTCGCCGCCGCCGCCGGCGCCCAGGGCGGCAGTCGCTGGCGAAAGATCGGCATCGCGCTGTACAAACTTTGGCAAGCCATCCTTGGCCACACGCCCGCGGATGTGAATGCGATGACGGTTGCCACGGTGGATCGGGACGGTCGTCCTTCCGCCCGCACGGTCCTGCTCAAGGGGGCGGATGCGCGGGGATTTATTTTTTTCACGAATTACGACAGCCGCAAGGGACAGGACCTCGCCGCCCATCCGAGCGCGGCGCTGGTCTTCTACTGGCCGGACCTGGAACGCCAGGTGTGCGTGACCGGGGCCGTCACCAAGCTGGCGGCGCCGGAGTCGGAAGCGTACTTCAAGAGCCGCCCGCGCGGCAGCCAGCTCGGTGCCTGGGCTTCGAACCAGAGTGAAGTGATCGCGAGCCGCGCGGTGCTGGAGCAGCAATGGGACGAAATCGCCGCGCGCTTCCCGTCGGACGTGCCGTTGCCGGCGAACTGGGGCGGCTATGTGCTTGCGCCCAACCGCCTCGAGTTCTGGCAGGGTCGCGCGAGCCGGTTGCACGATCGTTTTCGTTACGCGCGGCAACCGGATGGCTCTTGGCAGATCGAGCGATTGTCGCCGTGAGGCAGCGATCGTGATGGGCCCGGTGCGCCGGCGGTCTGCCTTGATCGCTGCCTCGGTGACGATGCGGCAAAGGCGTGCGGCAAGTCGCGGCGAGGGCGCCGCGTCCCCAAAATAAGGGGTGCTCGAACGAGGAGTTCAGGCCGCGTGCCCAAGATAATGGATATTCGAGCGAGGAGCTGGGGCCGCGGCGCCCCGCCACGGTGATTCGGAACGCGACGGCCTTCGCCGATTGACCCCCTTCGCCCATTCGGGCGAAAAAGTGAGGGTCGAGCCCAACGGCGAAAAACCTCCAGCGACCGATTTTCCATCCCCCGAACCCGCCCATGCCTGATCCCCTGATCCCCCGTCGCGCTGCCCTGCAGTTCGGCGCCACGCTCGTCGCCGGCGCCGCGTTTTCCCTCCGGAGGCTCTCCGCCCAAAACAACCGGAAGCCGCCGGCGGAGTTCGATGTGCTCGATTTCGGTGCGGTGGGTGACGGCGTCGCGCTTGATTCCCCCGCCATCCAGCGCGCGATCGACGCGGCGGCGGCGGCCGGGGGCGGGGCCCGCGTGCTCCTGCGCGGCGGCCGGCGTTATCTCAGCGGCGCGCTTCAGCTCAAAGGCGGCATCGATTTCCATCTGGCCGACGATGCAGTGCTGCGGGTCAGCACAAAGCAGGAGGATTACCTGGGCGGGGCCGCGGCGCTCACCGCGCGGGACGCCCACGGGCTGCGCATCTCCGGTACCGGCCGCATCGACGGGCGCTCGCGGGAGTTCATGACCGGCTTCGACGCGGAAAACGAATGGTGGCGGCCCGCCGCCTTCCGGCCGCGGCTCCTCGTGCTGACCGGCTGCAAGAATCTCGAGATTCGCGACGTGCTGTTCACGCAGGCGCCGAGTTGGACGATCCACCTGGTCGGGTGCGAGCACGTGCTCATTGACCGCGTGCGGATCGCCAACCAGCTCGACGTGCCCAACTGCGACGGCATCGATCCTGACTGCTGCCGGGACGTCGAGATTCGCAATTGCCACATTGTCTGCGGCGACGATGCGATCGTCGTGAAAGCCACCCGGGTGGGCGCCGCTTACGGCCCCTGCGCCAACCTCGTCGTGAAGGACTGCGTGCTCGAGACCCAGGACTCGGGCTTGAAAATCGGCACCGAGACGGCGCAGGACATCCACGACCTTCGCTTCGAGCGCTGCAAAATCGTATCCTGCTGCCGCGCACTCTGCCTCCAGCTCCGCGACGAAGGCAGCGTGTACAACATCGATTACCGCGACATCGAGTTCGTGTCGCGTTATCATTCGGATCCGTGGTGGGGCCGGGGCGAGGCGATTTCCCTAACGGCCATTCCCCGCCGGCCGCAGGGCAAAATCGGGACGATTCACAATGTGCGAATCCGGAACGTCACCGGCCGGGCGGAGAATAGCGTGCGGATCAACGGCACGCCCGAGAGCCGCATCCGCGATATCCGACTGGAGAACGTCGCGGTCACTCTCGATCGGTGGACGAAGTATCCCGGCGGCCGGTTCGACAACCGGCCGACCTCGGCCTACCCGGACATCGAGCCGCACGGCACGCCGGGTTTTCATCTTCGTCACGCGGACAAGGTCGTGCTCGACCGCTGCCGGGTCGACTGGGGCCAAAACCGGCCGGACTATTTCACGCACGCGCTGGAAGCGCAGGACGTCACCGGACTTGAGTATCCGGGTTTTGTCGGCGAGGCCGCCCATCCCGAGAAGGACAAGGCCATCGCGATCCGCTGACGTCGCGGTCGCAAGGGGGAGGGGTCCTTCGTTTCGCCGCTCGCACCCTTCCGTCCGTCTGCCCAGAGGCGGTCATGGAGTATAACCACTCTCGAATCGGTCGTCGAGTTGGGGACGCGGCGCCCTCGCCGCGTCGAAATATGTAAGAACCGCGACGAGAGCGTCGCGGCTCCAGTGAACGCGGGTCGAAAGTGCCTGCCAGCCTCGCGACGCAGTCTGATCGCGTTGAAGGGGAATCCGGAAAACTTCGCCGGACGGAAAAACCGAGCGCGATCGTCCGGGTCAAATCATGTCACGGACTGGGGGGCTTTTTTTTCGAAAAACGGATAGACCAAACGCGTGTAGATCAGGCATCCGGCACAGAAATTAAAAACCGAATCGAGGACGGCCAGGGCAGAAAAGAGCCCGATCATCGCGAGAGCGGCCACGGGCTGGCCGGCGAGGATGAAAGCGATTCCAAAAACGGCGCAAATAAAACCCAGGCGCGAAGCGAACATCTTGGGTGCTTTGGGCACCATTTTGGCTTTGGCGCGAACCAGCTTCATCATCAGGGCGGCGAAGAAGCCGAGGGGGCTGTACTGATTGTAGCCCAGGGCCCGGATGCAGTAGTCTACGGCGACGACTAGGAGCGGCTCGACTTGTCGCGTGGTTATGAAATTAATCA
>CANJNJ010000008.1 GCA_947474995.1 Opitutaceae bacterium
GTCTTGTCTTCAAATCCCGCGCCGCAGCCCGGCCCGAACACGAAAGCGATCGCTTCACGCAGGCGCGCGACAGTTATGCGATGCTGGTCGAAGAACATCCCACCAGCCCCAAACTCGATCTATGGAATCGCTTCAAGGGAGACCTCGATGATCTGCTGCGTGCCAACCCGGACCATGTACTTGGGCGGCAATATGCGGCGGTTGCGACGGGCGCCCCACGTCCGCCGTACGCGCCGGCCAAACCGCCCACCGGCGTGCCGGAGTGGGCTTTTCGCCAGGTCGAATTGCTCAGCCGCATCCGGGCGTTCGTTCTTTGGTACATCGACCACCGCCAATCCGCCTACGGCGACTTTGGCGGCGGAATTTCCGACGACGTCGATCTACTCAACACGTGGCCGGGCGTAGCACTCATGGGGGTTGAACCCGAGAAGCTGACGCAGTCCCTGCGCGCCTTGCTCGATGCCGCCTACAAGAACGGCATGTTCACCAACGGGCTGCCCACCATCCAGGCGGACGAGCTTCACAGCTACGAGGAGGGCATCAACTGCCTCGCGCAAAACCTGATCCTGGACTTCGGCAGTCCCCAGCAGCTCGAACGCGCCATGGTCACGGCTCGCGGCCTCGCAACCGTCACGGGCATCAATACCGCCGGCCATCGCCACATGCGCTCCTCGTACTACAGCGGGACCAAACTGGCGGCCGAAGATCCCTGGGGCTGGGCCAAACCTTACTCGTACCTCGTGCTGCAGGTGCCGCAGCTCCTCGTCGCGTACAATGGCACCCCCGCGCCCAAGAAATATCTGCTCGAGCTGGCCGATGGTTTGCTGGCGCACTGCCGGGTCGGCGCGGACGGCCGGGTTACTCCGCCGTCGGCCATCCACTTTGCGACGGATCGTGACGGCCCGGGCGGCCGCACGTATTTTCCCTGGAACGTCTATTGGTCCGCCTGGGAATTTACGGGTGAGAAACGCTATCTCGCTCCCATCCTAGATGGGGGCCCGGGTACCGCGCTGACCGTGGGCGCCAACACCCTCGATTTGCTCAACCTGCGGGCCGCGGCGAACAAGGGCGAGGCCACCCGGGGCCGCGGTCCCGGCAATCCGCACCTGCAGTGGCAGCTCACGGGCGACAAGGCGAACCTGACGCGCCTCTACGCCGAGCAAACCGAAAGCTGCGCGTTGCTGGAATACATCAACACCGAGGGCAGCTTGTGGATCGATCGCGTCAATGTGCCCTACACGGATATCCAGCGCGCCCGCCTCGGCGGCGTCGCCCTGGCCCGCAATTCGCTCCTTCCCGGCCACGCCGTCAGCTGGTCCTTCCGCGCGCCGGCCAATGAACGGAGCGTCGGCCTCCTCATCCCCAATGCCACGCGCACCTCGTTCAAGGTCATCGCCTATAACCTCGAGACGACCGCCGTCCGCGCGACCATGACCGGCTGGAATATCGATCCCGGTGCGTGGGAAATTACGCAGGGCGTCGACACGAACGATGACGATATCGCGGACGGCACCGTGACCACGCGCACCGAAAAATTCGAACGCTCGGGCTCGCTGGATTTCACCTTCCCGCCTCGCGCCACGACCGTGCTGACGCTCCAGCTCAAGACTGCGGGCACCCCCTATTGGCAACGCCCGGATCTTGGACTGGACCGTGGCGACGTGACCCTCGCCGGCGATACGATTCGCGTGACGGTGCACAGCCTCGGTTCCGTGCCTTCACCCGCGTCGACCATCGCCCTCCGCGATTCCACCGGCCGCATCGTGACCACGACGTCCATTCCGTCCCTCGCTGCCCCCAACGATCTTCTGCCCAAGACCGCGGAGGTTCTTCTGACCCTGCCCGGCGGAACATCGACTAGCGGAGCCACGATCGAAATTGATCCCGAACACCACCTCGAGGAAATCACCGCGCGCAACAACGCCGTGAGTCTCTAGCCCGGAAATTTCGCGCTGTGGAGCTGCGACCACGGTGGAGGGCCGAGCTCCACCGAGGCCAGCCGTGGACTAACCCTTAGTCCGGCCTCGACGGCACTCGGCCCCCCATAAAATCCTTACGGGACCGGCTCGACCCCTTACCGCCGCTGCAGTTTTTCCGGGGCCAAGGCTTCGTGGTGAAACCGCACTTCGGCGAATCCGCCCTTGAACCAATATTCAATCGTCTGGCGCACCCCGAGCGAGACCTGCCCCTCACCGAATGAGCCGAACGCGCCTTCGCGTTCCATTTCCTTCTGGCCGTTGATGAACGAAGTCATCGTCTTTCCATCCCAGCGCATCGCGACCCAATACCACTGGTTCGTCGGATGCACCAACTTCGGATCGATCGCGACAATGCTCTTGGTGCTCCGGGAAAACAGGAAGTGATCGAGCCACCACTGGCCCTTGCCATCGAGCCGGGTCTCAAACATGGCGCGCGCCTGCGTCCGATCCGCCAGGTGAAAGAAACGCTGCTGGGCGAGTCCGCCCTCGGCCGGGTAAAACAGGACCTCGATGGTGAACTGCTTGGCTCCCGCAATGGGAATGGCGGGAATGAAAATGCCGTCCTTGGCGCCATCGAACACCAGTGCCTTCACGCCATTTTCTTCCTTTATCGCCGGCGCGCCCAACACCACCACCGGATGGCCGCCGATCTGATCGAGATTGTCCAAGCGCCAGATTTCGGCCGCGCCCAGCAGGCTCGGCAGCCCGAGGATGGCGACTAGCAAGGGAACGCGGGAAAAAAATCGCCGAGGTAGGAGCGGATTCATCCGCGAACCGTAGCCCCGGTCGGATCTCGGACAACCTCTATTTCCTTCGGCCAACGCGACGTGAGCCGGCGGCCCCAAATTCATCGCCGGCCGGGCGTGAGTTGACCGTCCTCCCCCCAAGCGGGCGCTTGCCCTGCCTGCGGGATTGGCGTTACCGATTATGCTGCCATGCCCACTAGCACCGGTCAAAATCGCTCCGTTGCCACGTCGTTCTTAAAGGGCCTCGACTTGATGACCGTTCTCGCCCGCCGCCCGGATGGCATGGCGATGCCCGCCCTGGTCGCCCGACTCAACCTGCCCCGGACGTCGATTCTGCGGATGCTTAACACGCTCGAACTCTACGGGCTCGCCGTGCGCAGCGGCGGCCTCTGGCGCTCGACGGATCGCTTTCATGAATGGTGCAGCCGGGACACCTACAACGAAATCAAGGTCCATTACCACGAGGCCCTGAGGCGAATTGCCGCCGAGGTACAAGAACTGGTGGAACTTGGCGTGGGCGAAGGCGAAGGGGTCCGCTACATCGATTGGGTGCAGGCCGAACACTCGGTCACCATCGATCCCTTGAAAAGTTCCCTCTACCCGCTGCACCGGACCGCCACCGGCAAACTGCTCCTTTCCCAACGCCCGGACCTCCTGAAGAAATTCAGTGATCAGCGCCTGCTCGCCGAAATTGAACAGGCCCACCTGAAGGGCGTCGCCTGGAACCGGCGCGAGTCGGACCCCAACATCATGGCTCTGGCAGTTTGGGCCGGGGTGCCCTCGACCGTGACCCCGGTGATTTGCATCAAGTGGCCGTTCTTTCGTTTTACCGACGCCAAGGCCCGCCAGGCGCTCGCGGTCATTCGCCAAACCGTCAGCCAGCTCGAAAAATCGGCGCCAGCCCTCGCCCCGGGGCGCGCGCGCCCCGGGCGCAGTTGACGCGGCGTCGCCATGACCAAAAAATCTTTGTCCGCGCTCCTCGCGGCCCTGCCACCCGAACCGCGCGTGGTGCCGCAGCCGGCGGCGGTCAAGGTGATCGTGCTCGACGATGACCCCACGGGGACGCAGACCGTTCACGGCATCCCGGTGCTGACGGAATGGAGCGTGCCTTCCCTCGAAGCGGGTTTACGCGATCCCGCCCCTTGCTTCTACGTCCTCACCAATTCGCGGGCGCTTCCCGTCGCCGCCGCGTGCGAACTGAATCGGGAGATCGGTCGCAACCTCACGGCCGCCGCCGCCCGGACCGGCCTCGCGTTCACGGTCGTCAGTCGGAGCGACTCCACCTTGCGGGGCCATTTTCCCGCGGAGACTGACGCGCTCGCGTCGGCCCTGGGCGGTGGTTTCGACGGCACGCTGATCATTCCGGCCTTCTTCGCCGGCGGCCGCTACACGATTGGCGACATTCACTATGTCGCGGACGGCGACACGCTCACGCCCGCTGGCGAAACGGAATTCGCCCGCGATGCCTCCTTCGGGTACCGGGCTTCCGACCTGAAGCAGTGGGTCGAGGAGAAAACGGCAGGGCGCATTCCCGCCGCGACCGTCGTTTCGATCTCCCTCGAAGACCTGCGCGCGCGTGGCGCCGGGGCTGTCGCGGCCAAACTCACCACCCTCCCGCGCGACGGAGTGGCCATTATCAACATCGCGGCACGCGGGGATCTGGCCGTCCTGACCGAGGCGCTGGCCCTGACTGAACGCACCGGCAAGCGCTTCCTCTTTCGCACGGCGGGCGATTTCGTCGCGGCGTACGCCGGCATCGCCCCCCGGCCGTTGTTGTCCAACGCCGAGTTGCGCGCGGCGGATTCAGCAACGGGCGGTCTCATCGTCGCGGGCTCCTACATCGGCAAGTCCTCGGCCCAGCTCGAGGCCCTCTTCCAGGGCTGTCCGGGCGTCACCCGCCTCGAAATCGCCGTCGAACAATTACTCCTGCCCGAGCGACGTGCGGCAGAAATGTCCCGCTGCCGCGCCGAACTCGAGTCCCGGCTGGCCGCCGGGACCAGCGCGGTCCTCTACACCAGCCGCAGGCTCATCACCGGCGCCGACGCCCAGGCCAGCCTCGCCATTGGCGAGAAAATCTCGTCCGCCCTGGTCGAGATCGTGCGTTCGCTGACCGTTCGACCGCGTTGGTTCGTGGCCAAAGGAGGCATTACCTCCAGCGACCTGGCGACCGAAGCCCTCGGCATTCGCCGCGCGCTGGTTCTGGGTCAGGCGTTGCCGGGCGTCCCAGTCTGGCAGGCCGGTCCCGAGAGCAAATGGCCCGGACTCGCCTACGTCGTCTTTCCCGGAAATGTCGGCGGTCCCGATGCCATTCGCCAGCTCGTGGCCGGCCTGATTGGCTGAGCTGCGCACGCCCCTCCGGGCCGCCTATTTCTTCGCCGGAGCCGGGGCGAGGGCCGTCTGCAAACTTGCCAGCCGCCAGGCGCCCGCTTCCCGCCGCCAAACCGCCTGAAAGAAAAGATTCAGATCCCCCCATTTTCCGGCGACGCCTTTGCGTTGATCAATTTTCCCGTTCAGCACGACGACATCCGGCGTGATGACATGGCCGTGAATATCGGAAGTGACGAATCGCTCGTACCGCAGGCCGTTGACGAAGGTGTCGAGGTGATCCTTTTTCGACTCCACCTTTCCGCTGCTGTGCGTGTAGCGACAGTCGTCCGCCATCAGCCCACCGAGGGTTTTGAGATCAGCGGCGAGCAGCGCGGCGCCGCGCGCTTTCTCGGCAGCAAGCACGGCGGCAATGTCAGCCTGGTCGTCTCGCGCCAGAAGCGAGACGGAAAAAACCGCCAAAAAAAGCGCGGTGAGTCGAAGGAAGCGGAATGGGTTCATAGGGGGGATGAGGAGTACCGTTCCGAACCTAGGGGGACCCACCCGGGATAATCAAGCCGGACAAGCCCCCGCCGCTATCGAACCTGCAGGGTATCGCCCTCGAAGGTCAGTTCGAAGGACGGAACCACGACGGCCTTGCGCGTCCCCTCTTTCTTCACGCGCCCGGCGAGCCAGGCATCATAACCCGTCGCCTTGGCAATCGCGAGGGCCGCGTCCACGTGCGACGGCGAAACGTAGGCCGCAAAGCCGACGCCCATGTTGAATGTCGCATAGGCTTCACGGCGTTCGATCGGCCCGGCCTCCATCATGAATTCGAAGAGCGCGGGCGCCGGCCGCGGCGAGGTGATTTCGTAAACAAACGGTTCCTCGAGGCGCATCAGCTTGCGCCAGCCGTGGCCGGTCACGTGCGCCACATAATTCAACTTCAGGCCCTGGCGCTGGCACTCCCGCACAAAGGCGACGTAGATCACCGAAGGCGCCAGCAAAGCCTCGCCGAATTCCCGGGGATCCCCGTGGCCAATCGGGGTCCGGTACGAACGCGGTAATTGCGCGGCGAGCCGCCGGCAAAGCGAGAGTCCGTTGGTCTGCACGCCCGACGACGCAAAGAAAAGGATCGCATCGCCGTCGCGCACATCCCCGACAATCCGCAGCTGTTTCGGGAATATTTTTCCGATGGCCGAGCCCGCCAGGACAATCGCCGCGGGCTCCACCACGCCCCCCAGGGTGGGGGTTTCACCGCCGCCCCACACCGCGCCGGCGGTGCGGCAACCCTCGGCAAAGCCTGCCACCAGGGCATTCGTACGCGTCGCATCGCCGAACCAGCCCGAGTCGCCCACGGCTGCGTGCATCGCGACCGAGATCGGCAGCGCGCCGCAGGTGATGAGGTCGTTGACGATCGTCGCGACCGTATCGATGGCGATTTCGCGATAAAAACATTTTCCGGTCGCCGCGTAGACCGCGTCGGCGACGAGGTTCTTGGTGCCGAGCCCCTCTTCGACGTGGGCCAGGAAGTGATCCGCCGCCTCAATCAAATAGGCGCTCTCACCGCGCGTGGTCGCCGGCTCGGCATAGCCGTGATCAGCAAGCACCCCGGAGGTCGTGCGCGCGGCCTGTTGGCACGCCCGCTTGAACGCGTCGAGCTGATCGTAGCGCACCCCGGAAGCTTCGTAGCTCAGAGCCATGGAATTGGTAAGTCTCGCCGCAAAATCACCTCCGACTCGTCACACGTCCCGCGCCACATGTCACTCAATAAGACCGCCCATCGAGCTTCTCGTAGTAATTCACGTACGCCTGATTGACGACGCGATAGCCGCCCGGCGTGGGATACCGGCCCGTGAAGTACCAATCACCCCGGTGATTCGGGACCGCGGCATGGAGGTTCTCAATCGTCTGAAAGATGATTTCGATCTCGCCCTGCCACTCGAGATTCTTGGGGCGCACCAACTCGACGACTTTTCGGGAGATTTCCTGCGGCGTGAACGGCTCGTAAATCCGGCGCACGTGGTTCTCGGAGCCGCCTTTCTTTACCTCGTCACGACACAGCTCGTAGACGTCATCAAGGAGCGACGTCTGGCCGCGCTCGTTGATCAGCGCCACGGCCGCCTCGAAGGCGATGAACTTGGCGAACTCCGACATGTCGATGCCGTAGCAATCGGGATAGCGGATCTGCGGTGCGGTCGAAACGATGACGATTTTCTTCGGGTTGAGTCGCGTGAGAATCCGCAGGATCGAGCGCCGGAGCGTCGTGCCGCGGACGATCGAATCGTCGATCACGACCAGATTGTCCTGTCCCGCCCGCACCGAGCCATAGGTGATGTCGTAGACATGGCTCGCCAGCTGATTCCGCAGGTTCTCCTGCCCGATGAACGTGCGGAGCTTGATATCCTTGCTCACGACTTTCTCTCCCCGCGGCCAGTTGCGGAGAATCAGGTCGTCGAGCATCGCTTCGGTCAGCTTGCCCGCGTTGCTCGCCGCCAAAATCGCCGATTTCACTTCGTCACGCCGGCGCGTGCGCAGCTCCGACATCAAGCCGTAGAACGCCGTCTCCGCCGTGTTCGGAATGAAACTAAAGACCGTGTTCGCCCAGTCGTTCTTAATCGACTCCAGGACCTGCGCCGCCAGTTGTCCGCCCAACGCCTGGCGTTCGCGGTAAATATCGACGTCGTTGCCGCGGGAAAAATAAATTCGCTCGAAGGAGCAGGACGTGCGGGCCATCGGCGCCGTGAACGGCGCCGACGTCACGGTCCCGCTCTTCTTGATCACGACCACGTGGCCGGGCTCGACTTCGCGGACTTGCTCCACCGCCAGGTCGAATACGGTCATCAGCGGCGCCCGCTCCGAGGCAAACGCCACCACCTCGTCGTTTTGAAAATAGAAACACGGCCGGATGCCCGACGGATCCCGGACCACGAACGCATCACCGTTGCCGATCAAACCGGCCAGCGTGTAGCCGCCGTCCCAGCGCTGCGAAGCCCGGGTGATGACGCGGGTCAAATCGAGCTCCTCGCTGATCCGGCGTGTCATTTCGGCCCCGGCCAGGTCACGTTTGCGCAGGAAGCGGTAGATGTCCTCGTGCTCCTCATCGAGGAAGAAGCCGATTTTCTCGAGGATGGCCTGCGTGTCGGTCGCAAAGATCGGGTGCTGGCCCATCGCGATGAGCGACTGGTTCAACTCCTGCGTGTTGGTCAGGTTGAAATTACCGCACAGCGCGAGATTGCGCGTCGGCCACGGGCTGCGGCGAAAGAAAGGATGGCAGGACGAGATGTTGTAGCCGCCACTCGTGCCATAGCGCAGGTGCCCCAGCAGCAGCTCGCCGCCGAAGTCAAAGTGCCGCTTCACCGTGTCCGGGAACTCCGGATGAATCACCCCGGAATCGACGTGTTCGTTATACTGCGAAAGGAGCGACCGGACGATTTTGTCGAGCGGATTGGATTTCACGTTCCGCTCGCGAAACATGAACGGCTCGCCTGCGGGCAGATCCAGCTTGACGCAAGCCACGCCCGCGCCGTCCTGGCCGCGGTTGTGCTGCTTTTCCATCAGGAGGAAAAGCTTCGTGAAACCCCAGAGCGGCGAGCCGTATTTTTCCTGGTAAAAGGAAAGCGGCTTGAGGAGCCGCACGAGCGCGACGCCACATTCGTGGTTGATGCGATCACTCATCGCGTGAGGTGGCGGCTCGGGAACGGGCGTCAGTCAGCATGTGGCAATCGAAGATCGTCAACAAAGCGGTTCATCTCGATGACGCCATCAAATTGGTCAACGGCTTTCAGCGTTTCGGCGCGTCTTATTGAAATATTTAACCCGGCAGCCTGACCCGTTTTTCCACTTGGCCATCCGCTTTCCACCCCAAGAAGAAGCGCCGGGATGCGAATTTGGCGCGATCTAGGCCGGCCCGCCGGTGCCTTCATCCCCAATGCCGCACTTCTCCGTGTTGCCCGCTGCGGGAGAAACGGGATGATTTGGGGCGCACGCTCCGCCCTCGGGCCCCGCCCTCCCGGGCAGGGCGACCAAAGCCGCCCAAACACAAAATTCAGGTCACCGCTTCCTCCCTCCGACCCCTCCCCGCCCCTCGGGCGGCCACGGGAACCGGAAATGACCTTCGGGCTCCTTGACCGCGCCGGTGATGTTCGCGAACGTCCTTGGTCCCGACCATGCTGATCCTTCGCGGCTCGTCCGCCCTCTCCGATTTTCGCCTCCAAAAGCTGCTGCAGGACCTCACCGCTGCCGGCCTGCCCGCACGCGCCGTCGCCGCCCAATTTGTCCACTTGGTGGAATTGTCCGGCGACCTCTCGCCCGAAGGGCAGGTCGTACTGGAAAAACTTCTCACTTACGGCCCCAGTCGTCCCACGACTCCGGTCACGGGCCTCATCCAGGTCGTCGCCCCGCGCCCCGGCACCATTTCCCCGTGGTCGTCCAAAGCCACCGATATCGCCCACATCTGTGGACTCGCGGCCGTCCAGCGCATCGAACGGGTGATCGCGTATACCATCGAACTCGACAGCGCCGCCCTGCCGCCGCTCCTGCACGTCCTCTCCGTCCGGCAGCTGGCCCTATTGAGCGCGAAGCTCCACGACCGCATGACCCAGGTCGTTTTCAGCGATCTCGAGGCTGGCGCCGCGCTCTTCCGTCACGAGTCCCCGCGCCCGCTGACCAGCGTGCCCGTGCTCGCCCAGGGCCGCACCGCCCTCGTCGAAGCCAACCGCACGCTCGGCCTGGCCCTGGCCGAGGACGAAATCGACTACCTCGTCCAAAGCTTCACCACGCTCGGCCGCGACCCGAACGACATCGAGTTGATGATGTTCGCCCAGGCCAATTCCGAACACTGCCGGCACAAGATTTTCAATGCCTCGTGGGAAATCGACGGCGCTCCCCGCGACCGCTCGTTGTTCAAGATGATCAAGAACACCTACGAACTGCACGCCGAGGGCATCCTTTCCGCCTACACGGACAACGCCGCCGTTTTGGCCGGCTCGCGGGGCGGGCGTTTTTACGTTGATCCCCGGACCAACGAATACGCCGCCCACGACGAGGACATTCATCTCCTTTGCAAGGTCGAGACGCACAACCACCCGACGGCCATCTCCCCGTTCCCCGGCGCCGCCACCGGCTCGGGCGGCGAAATTCGCGACGAGGGTGCCACCGGCCGCGGGGCCAAGCCCAAGGCGGGACTCACCGGTTTCACCGTTTCCAACCTGAGAATTCCCGGCGCACTCCAACCCTGGGAAAAGGATTTCGGCAAACCCGGCCGGATCGTCTCCGCCCTCGACATCATGATCGAGGGCCCGCTCGGCGGCGCCGCCTTCAACAACGAATTCGGCCGTCCCAATATCGCCGGCTACTTCCGCACGTTTGAACAAGAGGTTCCGGCCGCGGCCGCCCGAAGTTTAACATTTAAGGTTGAAGGGGCCAAGGCGGACTCCGCTTCAAACCTTACCCCTTCAACCTTACCCCTTACACGCGCCGCCCCGGCCACCGAATGGCGAGGCTACCACAAGCCCATCATGCTCGCGGGCGGGCTCGGCAACATCCGCGCGGATCATGTCCGCAAAGG
Source organism: Opitutaceae bacterium (assembly GCA_947474995.1). Classification (GTDB taxonomy): domain Bacteria; phylum Verrucomicrobiota; class Verrucomicrobiia; order Opitutales; family Opitutaceae; genus ER46. Next base: position 10,599 of record CANJNJ010000008.1, read on the forward strand.
GGAGATCGACCCCGGCGACAAGCTCATCGTCCTCGGCGGACCGGCCATGTTGATTGGTCTCGGCGGCGGCGCGGCCTCGTCGATGGGCAGTGGCGCGGGGAGCGAAGACCTCGATTTCGCCAGTGTGCAGCGCGACAACCCGGAAATGCAGCGGCGTTGTCAGGAAGTGATCGACCGCTGCTGGGCGCTCGGCGCGGCCAACCCCATCTCCTTCATTCACGACGTCGGCGCCGGTGGCATCTCCAATGCGTTGCCCGAGCTGGTGAACGACGGCGGACGCGGCGGACGCTTCGATCTCCGCCAAGTCCCCAATGACGAACCGGGGATGAGCCCGCTCGAAATCTGGTGCAACGAATCGCAGGAGCGCTACGTGCTCGCGGTTCCGACCGCCCGACTCGAGCTCTTCACCCAGCTCTGCGCGCGCGAGCGCTGCCCCTTCGCCGTGGTCGGCGAGGCGACGGCGCAGAAGCAACTCGTGCTGGGCGATGCCCATTTTAAGAACACGCCCATCGACCTGCCGCTTGATGTCCTGCTCGGCAAACCGCCCCGCATGCACCGCAAGGATGCCACGCTGATCCGCCCGCAGTACCGATTGGACCTTGGTCATTTGTCATTGGCGGACGCCGTCCGCCTGGTCCTCTCCCACCCCACGGTCGCGGATAAGACCTTTCTCCTCTCCATCGGCGATCGCACCCTCGGCGGCCTCATCTGCCGCGACCAGATGGTCGGTCCGTGGCAGGTGCCGGTGGCCGATTGCGCCGTCACCGCCGCCGCATTTGACGTCAACACCGGAGAGGCGATGGCCGTGGGTGAACGCACCCCCGTCGCCGTCAACAGCGCCGCGGCGTCGGCCCGCCTCGCCGTGGGCGAAGCACTCACCAATCTGGCCGCCGCGCAAATCGGCGACATCGGCAAGGTCAACCTCTCGGCCAACTGGATGGCGGCGCCCGCGATTCCCGGGGAAGGCGCCGATCTCTACGCCGCCGTTCAGGCCGTCGGCATGGAACTCTGTCCTGCTCTCGGGATCACGATCCCGGTCGGCAAGGATTCCATGAGCATGAGCACCGTCTGGAAAGACGGCACCACGGAGAAGCGCATCACGGCGCCCGTCTCGCTCATCGTCTCGGCTTTCGCGCCCGTCACCGACATCCGACTTTCCCTGACGCCGCAATTGCAACCAGTCTCCGCGGCCACCGGCGAAACCGTCCTCCTGCTGATCGATCTCGGCCGGGGCAAGAATCGGCTCGGTGGCTCGATCCTCGCGCAAGTGGTCTCGCAAATGGGCGAGGCTCCGCCCGACGTCGACAACGCGACCGACCTGAAGAAATTTTGGTCGGCCATCCAGCAGCTCGGCCGCGAGAAGAAAATCCTCGCCTATCACGATCGCTCCGACGGCGGCCTGTTCGCGACCGTGACGGAAATGGCCTTCGCCGGGCACGTCGGCGTCGACCTCGAAATTCCCGCCGGCCACAATGCCTTCGCCGCGCTCTTCAGCGAAGAACTCGGTGCGGTTATCCAGGTGCGCGCCGCCGACCTCGACGAAGTCTCGCTCACCCTGCGCCAGCACGGGTTCAAGGCCTGCACGAGCCGCCTCGGCACGCTCAATCCGCATCAGGCCATCCGCGTGAAGCGCGCCGGTCAGGAACTGCTCAACGAAAATCTCTCCGACCTGCGCGCCCTCTGGTCGGACGTCACCCGCCGCATCGCCGGCCTCCGCGACAATCCCGTCTGCGCCGAACAGGAACACCAGGGTCGCGTGGATCGCGCGGATCCCGGCATCACGCCGAAGCTCACGTTCGATTATTCCGACGCCTATCACTCGTCACTCGTCACTCGTCACCAGGGCGCCCGCCCGGCCGTCGCCATTCTCCGCGAGCAGGGCGTGAACGGCCACATCGAAATGGCCGCCGCGTTCACGCGCGCCGGCTTCAAGGCGATCGATGTCCACATGACCGACCTTCTCAGCGGTCGCGTCTCGCTCCAGGATTTCCGCGGCCTCGCGGCCTGCGGCGGTTTCAGTTACGGCGACGTCCTCGGCGCCGGCGAGGGCTGGGCCAAAAGCGTGCTCTTCCACGAGCGCACCCGGGCGGAATTCTCCGCCTTCTTTCACCGCGAGGAGACCTTTGCCCTCGGCGTCTGCAACGGCTGCCAGATGATGAGCAATCTCCAGTCGATCATCCCCGGCGCCGAACTCTGGCCGCGGTTTGTGCAGAACCAGTCCGAACGCTACGAGGCCCGCTTCGTCTCGATGAAAATCGAGAAATCTCCCAGCGTGATTTTTGCCGGCATGGAAGGCTCGGTTATTCCCGTCGCGACTGCCCATGGCGAAGGCTACACTGAGTTTAAGTCGGCGGCCGACGCGCGGAAACTCAGCGAGTCCGGTCTCGTCGCCGGAAGGTTCGTTGATAACCGGCACGAAGTCACCGAACGCTATCCGCTCAATCCCAATGGTTCACCGCTGGGCATGACCGCCCTGACCACGACGACCGGGCGTGTGACGATCATGATGCCGCACCCCGAGCGCGCGTTTCGCACCCAGGCCATGAGCTGGCATCCGCCGGAATGGGGCGAAGATTCACCCTGGATGCGCCTCTTCCACAACGCGCGGTCGTGGGTGGGGTAAGGAGCCGCAACGGCTCAGTTGAGGGTTAAGGGACCGAGCGGCAAAACTTTGCCGTCCGGCCCGATTTTGGCCGTTCGCAGGTTACCGTCCGCAGGTTACCGTCCGCGCCTTCTCCGCTTTCAACTTTCAACTTACCACGACGTCAGCAAACCGACCCACCTTGATCGCAGCAACCCGCCGCCGACTGGCCTTCGCGCTCATCTTTGTCGTTCCGGCCTTTTGGGGCGTGAACTATCTGGTCGCGCGTTCCGCGGCTGGCACCGTGGCGCCGCACGCCCTCGCCTGCGCCCGCTGGTTTCTCGCGGGGCTGTTTCTCTCCACCCTGACGTGGCGTGAAATCGCCGCCAATCCCGCAGCGCTCAAGCGCGAGTGGAAAAACTTTCTCGGGCTCGGCGCCCTCGGCATGTGGATCTGCGGCTCCTTTGTCTACATCGGCGCGCGCACCACGACGGCGACCAACATCGGGCTCCTTTACGCGATTTCGCCGGTGCTCATCACCGTGTTCTCCGTCCTGGTGCTGAAGGAACGCATCGGTCCGGTGCAGATCGCCGGAACCGCACTCGCCCTCGCCGGTTTCATGCACGTCGTGCTGAAGGGCAACTGGCTCGCCCTTTCGGGCGTGCAGCTGGTCGCGGGCGATCTCTGGATTCTCGCCGCCACCGTGGCGTGGAGCGCCTACACCATCATCCTTCGGGCCCAGCCCAGCGCCTTCCGCGCGATGGCGCGGCTCACCCTCATCTGCGTCGGCGGGGTCGTGATTCTTCTGCCCTTCGCCGTCATCGAGGCCGTGTGGTTTATTCCCTCCCAGGTCTCGTGGACCGTCGCCGGCTACGTGCTGCTCGTGGCCTTGCTGCCCGGTTTCGGGGCCTACCTCGCCTACTCTTTCATGCTCGGCGAACTTGGCGCGGCGCGCGTCGGAGTCGTGCTCTATCTCGGCCCGATCTACGCGGCGGCGATGGCATGGGTCGGACTGGGCGAGCCGGTCCTCGGCTTTCACTGGATCGGCGCCGCGCTGATTTTTCCGGGCATCTATCTGGCGACGCGCCCGGCGCGGGCCTAACGACGGAACGACCTGAGCACGGGGGACCGGGCGCTCTGTCCGCGGTCCGGCGGCCCACGGGGTGCACCGCCCTCCTTACTTTCCGCGCCACTCCGGCTTGCGCTTGGCGAGAAACGACGCGACGCCCTCCTTGAAATCCGCACTCCCATAGCAAGCGCGAACCAAATCCTCGCCGTCCGGCAGGTTCGTCATCGTTATCCGCCGAATTCCTTCCTTGGCCGCGCGCATCGTCAACGGCGCATGCGCGGCCAGCCGGCCGCACATCGCGTCAATCGCCGCCGCGACGTCGCCCGGCAACACGAGTTTTTCCACGTAGCCGCCCGCGGCCGCCTCGTCACCGCTGACCGACTCCGCCAGCAGCAACATGCGTTTGGTGCGCGGGACGCCAAACGCCGCCATCAGCCGCGCCACGTTCGCCGTCGAAAGGCAATTGCCCAGCGTGCGCGCGATCGGCACCCCGAAGCGCGCCTGGGGCGTCGCGATCCGAAAATCGCACGCCGTCGCCATCACGAGGCCACCGCCCATGCACCAGCCCTCCACGACCGCGACCGTCGGCATCGGCAATTTTTCGATCTGCTCGATCGCCGCCTCGACCTTCCGCTCGTAAGCCACGCCGTCGTCGGCGCCCTGGAAAGTCGTGAACTGCCCGATATCCGTGCCCGCCACGAACGCTTCACTCGTGCCGCGAAAAACCGCGACCCGCACGCTCGCGTCGGCGGCCATCGCCGTGCACGCCGACGCCAGCTCGGCATACATCGCCCACGTCATGGCGTTGCGCGCCTCCGGTCGGTCAAACCGCACGGTCGCCACCCCATGGCTCACCCCATAATGCACGCGTCCGTCGCTCATGGGGCAAACGCGCCGGCGGCGCGCAGTTCCTCGCGGCGGCGCGAGTCGAGGCCCAGTTCAGAGAGAATCTCCTCCGTGTGCTGGCCGAGCAGGGGCGGCGCCCGGCGCACCCGTTGCTTGGTCTCGCTCAGCTTCACCGGAAATCCAATAGACTTGATTTTGCCCTCCACGGGATGGTCGATTTCCATGACCGCCCCCCGGGCCCGGGCGTGCTCATTGTCCAATGCCTGCGCATAATTCAAAATTGGTCCCACGGGAATTCCGGCGGCCAAAAGCAGTTCGATCCACTCCCCGGCCGTCCGGTGCGCGAGTGATTTCTCCATTTCCGCAATCAGTTCGAGTCGATTGCCGAGCCGGGCCGCGATCGTGGTAAATCTCCCATCCGCCAGGAGGTCCGGCCGCTCGATCACTTCGCATAGTTTCTTCCAGAGCTTGGCGTTGTTCGCCCCGAGCACAAAATAGCCGTCCTTCGCCCGGACCGCCTGATAAGGCGCACTGAAACGATTCGCGGTGCCCAGCGGCGTCGGCACCCGCCCCGTCCCCCAGTACTCGGAGATGTCCCAGATGCTGAACGCCAGCGCCGATTCAAACAGCGACGCGTCGACCCACTGCCCGCGGCCGGTCTGCGCCCGTCCGAGCAACGCACTCAGGATTCCGTACGTCGCAAACAGCGCCGCCCCGATATCGGAGACCGGCACACCCGACTTGGTCGGCGGCCCGTCCGGGTGGCCCGTGATGCTCATGACTCCTCCCATCGCCTGGGCAATCAGATCGAAACCGGGCCGCTGCGACCACGGGCCGGTCTGGCCAAATCCGGAGATGCTGGCGTAAACCAACCGCGGATTGATCGCCTTCAACGTTTCATAGTCGATGCCGAGCCGCTGCGTCACTCCCGGGCGATAATTTTCAATCACGACGTCGGCGGTCTGGACCAACCGGTGGAACACGTCCCGTGCGGCCCGGCTCTTGAGATTGAGCGTCATGCTGCGCTTATTTCGGTTCAGATTGAAGAAACCGAGGCTGTCGTTGCCCTTCGGTTTGAAGCTCATCGCGCGGCGGGTCTGGTCGCCGCCATCCGGCGGTTCAATCTTGATCACATCCGCGCCCATGTCGCCCAGCAGCATGGAGCAAAACGGCCCGGCCATCACCTGGCTGACATCGAGCACCCGAATGCCGTCCAGCGGTAACGGCTTGGTCGGGGTCTTGGGATCGCTCGCAGTCTTCGCTTCGGCCATTGCGCCATCGTCAGCCGCGCGACCGCGCCATGTCGAGAATCGAGAAACGTTACCAAACGGCCATCGCACACGGGCGCATCTCCGGGCGTGGCGACCCGCCTCTCCCGAGAAGGCCGATCACGTCGACCGCTCGGCTGCACCCCGCTTCGAGAGAAGCGGGCTGGCTTCGGATATCACCGACCACCCACAGATGCGACCGGGGCAAACCCGCGGGTCAGCGTTGACGACCCGGAACGCTGCGTAGAAAAACGACGTTGCCATGCGTACATCCAACCTCGCTCGTATTAAACCGGTGCACCCCCACGCGTGGTTGTGGGAGCCGCTGGAGACGGAGGCTTCCCTGGTCGTCCGCGCGATGTTTGGGACGAAGGCGGTCTACCTCGAAGGCAAACTCGTGCTGTGCTTCACCGCCAAGGCCGAACCCTGGCGTGGAGTGCTGGTGTGCACCGAGCGCCGTCACCACGAATCGTTGCAGGCGGAGTTTCCGGCGCTTTCGCCCCACCCCGTGTTGCCCAAGTGGCTCTATCTGGCCGAGGCGGAAAATGATTTTGAAAAAACCGCCACGCGCCTGGTCCGAGCCGTTCGCCAACGGGATGCCCGCATCGGCGTGACCCCGCAACCCGGTCGCCGGGCCCGGCCCCGCCCCCGCACCGTCCACGCATGAGTCCACGCATCAAACGTCTCTGGCTCCGCGGCTCCCTGCTTGGCCTCGTCATGAACGCCGTCTTTCTGTTTCTGCAATACAAGGCCAAGGGGATTCTGTACCCTCGCGACTGGTTGGTCGCCGCGAAATCGCTCGGGGCCACCGTCGCCGCGATCGCGGTGCTCGCGTTCTTGTTTTCCCGAGTGGGCGAACCGCCGCCAAAATAGCGCCGCGCTCTGTCCGGCCCGGCGATCGGGACCGACGCACCTTCAAGCCAGCGAACGGAGCGCCCGCACGCGCTCCTCGCTCGCAATCTTGAGCGCGTATTCCGGCGGTCCCAATTGGCCGCCCATGAAAACGTGCGGGTTGCGAAATGTCATCCGGCTGTCGCGCAGACCGCCCGCCGAGCTGTGAATCTCCTTGGCTCGGCTTCGCGTCAGAATCTTCTGCAGGTTGCGCTCCGTGACGCCGCCGCCCGGCATCACTATCATCTTGTCCCCGGCTCGCTCCACCAGTTCCGCGATCAGGTCGATGCCCTCCAGCGGCGTCTTCTCCTGCCCTGAGGTCAGCAGCCGCTCGATGCCGAGGTCCAGCAGCGTGCGAAACGCCTCCCACGGGTCCCGCGCCATGTCGAACGCGCGGTGAAAGGTCACCGGCAGTGGCCGCGCCAGCTGCGCGAGTTTCGCCGTCCGCTCCCTGTCGATTGTGCCGTCCGGATTGAGCAACCCGAACACGATGACGTCGGCGCCAAGCTCCTTCGCCACGTGCAGGTCGTGCTCCATCGTCGCGAATTCATCGGCCGAAACACAAAAATCCCCGCCGCGCGGTCGAATCATCGCGGCAATCGGGATTTTTACCCGCTCGCGCACGACCTTGAGCAAACCCGCACTCGGCGTCAGGCCCCCTTCGAAAAGTGCCGAACACAGTTCGATCCGATCGGCGCCGCCCGCCTCGGCCGCAAGGGATGACTCCACCGAATCGACACAGATTTCCAAGCGAACGCGTTCAGCCATGGCCGAAAAAATGCGGGGCCGCCGAAGGGTGGCAATGCCGGACTCGCCGCCCCACCTCCGAAATTTTCACCAACCGCCTTGCGCCCTCCCGCGGCCGGCAAATACTCGCCATATGAGTTCCCGCCCCCTGACCACGCGCCGCGATTTCATCGCCTCGGCTTCGCTCGCCGCCGCCACGGCTGCCCTCCTCCCTTCTTCCCTTCGCGCGCAGGCTCCGGCCGCCCCCGCCCCGCGCCACGCCGCCGCGGGCCGCCCGCTCATTGGCTGCTACGCCCCGCGCGTGTTTGTGAAATTCAACCTGGGCACGGACGCCCTGCTCGACGCCGCCAAGGCCGCCGGATTCCAATCCGTTGATATGCTCGGCGGCGGCTCCGGCGCCGCCCGCGTGCGCGGCACACCCGAGGCGCCCGAGGCGATTCGGGCCAAGCTCGAAGCGCGGGGACTCGTCTCGACCGTCGGCAGCCTGGTCGTGCCAGAGAAAGTCCCGCACGCCGAAGCCGTCGCCGCCACACGCGCGCAACTCACGCGCATGCACCTCATCGGGCAGAAATACGCGCTCTGCGGCGGACTCTACGACGAGACGCAATGGGTGCCGTTCTGCAAAGTCCTCCACGACGCCGCGGCGTTTGGCCAGGACCTGGGCATTCAGGTCACCACCAAGTTCCACCACGGGTTGAATAACACTTCGGTCGAACTGCTCGGCTGGTTGTATCAGGTCAACCATCCGAACTTCCGCCTCTTCTTCGATCCGGGCAATTTCATCTACTACACGGGCAAGGATCCGTTGAAGCAGTTGGAGATCCTCGGCCCGCACGTCGTCGGTTGGGTCGCGAAGGACTGCGCCGGGCCGCAGTACTTGGAGCGCATGGCCGGCGATCCCGGCTTCGGCACGACCAAGCCGGATTCCAGCGGCAACGAAGTGATGATTCAGTTCGGCACCGGCAAAGTCGATTTCAGCGCCGTCTACCGCAAGCTGAAGACCTACGGTTTCAACGGCGTCATCTACGTCGAGGGCACCATCTCCGGCGACACCGTCGCAGCAACCGTCGCCAACGCCCGGGCGAATTTGTCCTATCTGGAAAAGTCGCTCGCCCAGGCCTAGCCGGCGCCTCCGGCAACGTGCGCCGCTTGTAGTGGGTCGTTCCGCCTTCGGGCGGACGGATTGAATTGTTCGGATTCCGCCTCAAGGCGGAACTACGAACTTACCCGCCTTCCGAACAACGCGGGGCACTCGCCAAGCGACAGCCCCGCCTGTCCCCAAGCTTTCGCGTTGCGACCGGCGTCGGGTCGGACCAAGCAATCTTCATCTCCATGCCTACCCCTCCCTGGTGTCGCCTTGATCCCTTGCGTCTCAAAATCGCCGCCAGCCTCGTCGCCTGCTGGCTGGCCGGCTTTGAGCTTCGCGCCGTTGACACGCCGGATAAGATCACCGTCCCGGGCTTGAATCTCACCATGGTGAAAATTCATCCGGGCACCTTCATCATGGGAAATCAGAAGGCCAACGGGGATAGCGACGAGAGCCCGGCGCATCCGGTGACGTTGACCAGGGAATTTTGGCTGGGAGCCACGACCGTCACGGTCGGGCAGTTTCGCCAGTTCATCGAGGCTACCGGGTACGTGACCGAACCGGAAATCAACCACACCGGGATCTTCGTCAAGCGAGACGACGCCGGGCCGCAGAAATATACGAGCTGGCGAAATCCGGCCACGCCCAATCTCCAGCAGACCGACGACCACCCCGTCGTCGGCATCAGTTGGAAGGACACCCAGCAATTCTGCACGTGGCTCACCGACCGCGAGCGCGCCGGCGGCCGTCTGCCGGCCGGACACATCTACCGATTGCCGACGGAAGCGCAGTGGGAGTACGCCGCGAAGGCCGGCACCAAGGAAGATTTAGCCGACCCCAGCGAATACGCGTGGTACGTCGGCAATAGCGGCGGGGTGCCCCATCCCGTCGGATTGCGGAAGCCGAATCCATGGGGATTGTACGACATGCAGGGCAACGTGTGGGCCTGGGTCCACGACTGGTACGGCCAGTACCCCGCCACACCGGTTGTCGACCCCGAGGGCCCGACCTCGCCCGCCGATCCGGCAATTATTCGTCCTCTCCGGGAAATGCGCGGCGGCACCTGGAATGATCCCTTTGGGCACGGTCTCAACACGCCCAACCGCTGGGGCACCTGGGGCATCTACGCGTCCAACTGGGTCAGCTTCCGCGTGGCGATCGGTCTGCCGCCTTCGCCCATTCCGCCGAGCCAGCGGGCGGTCTATCCGCCCGACGGGCCGGTGGCTGCGCCGGCGCGCAAGCCGTGACGGGAGTTTCGGGTCGCGCCGGAATTTGTCTGCTTCGTCCGATAGCCTGATTACGCGGTTCGTCGTCGCCTGCCCGGAACGGCAGGGACCGGCGTCGGGATGAAACACCCGAAATTCCCGCTTCTCTCGAAGCGGGCGGCACGACGGCGCCGACCTGCGTGGCCACCTCGGGTCGTGGCCCGCCGCAGGAGAGGCGGGAAAACGTCCGGTTAACCTCTCCTACACCCCCGCCAGCCGCGTGCTCGCGTCGCCGAACCGATCGAGTTTCACGCCCATCCGATCCATCAGCGACAGGTACAAACTGCAGAGCCGGCGATTCTCGTCGCCCGAATCGGCATAGTCGAGGAACCGGCCGGTCTCGAGCGTTCCGCCCAACCCGCCCGCCGTGAGCACCGGGACCTTTGTGTTGTCGTGTTTGCTCCCCGACCACATGTTCGACATGAATACGAGGCACGAATTATCCAACACGGTGCCTTCGCCCTCGGGCATCGAGGCCAGCTTGTTGATTAGGTAGGCGTACTGGCTCGTGTAGTATTGGTTGATCCGCAGGAATTCGTCCGACGTATCCGAATGGCTCGCGAGGTGATGCGCCAGCTTCACATTGAGGAACGGATAGAACAGTCCGGAAATATCGCGGCACAGCAGCAGCGTGGCGATGCGGGTCTTGTCCGTCTGAAACGCCAGCGCGAGAATGTCGCACATCAGCCGCATGTGCTCGCGGATGTCCTCGGGCAGCCCGTTGTCGGGCCGCTTCATCAGGAATGTCGGCGTGCTGCCGCCCTGCGCGTTCGCGTCGGCCTTGGCCTTCGCCGCCCGCATGTTTTGCGCGCGCTTCTCCACTTCGCGCACGCTCGTCAGATACTCGTCGAGCTTGGCCTTGTCCGTCGCGCTCACCTGCCGCTCCAGCGTCGCCGCCTGATCCATCACGCGATCGAGCACGCTCTGGTTGCGCATGCTGCCGCGGTTTTCCAGGAGGCTGTCGAACGCAAGCGAGGGATAGACCTCCATCGGCACGGGCGACGTCGCGTTCTCCCACGAGATGTGCGAGCTGTAGGCCATCGAGAAATTGCTCTCGTGATACCCCGTCACCGGCTGCTCGCAGCCGAGCACCATGCTGGGCTGCACGGTCTGGTCGCCAATCCGGCTCGCCAGCATCTGATCCATGCTCACGCCGCCATGCAATTCGGCGCCCTTGGTCAACGGCACGCCCGAAAGGAGATTGCCCGTCATGCCCGGGTGAATGCCGACGCCCGTCGCGGCCTTGTTGAAGAGGCCTTTGACGAAATTAATCTTCCCCTTGAACGGCTCGAGCGGAGCCAGGCTGGGTCCGAGCTTGAACGTCTCGCCCGCCCCTTCGGCCCACCAATGCGTCGGGTTGACGCCGTTCGCCATGAACAAAACCGCCAGCCGCCGCGGCGTGGCCGCAGGCGCCCCGCCCTTCGTCATCGGCTCGGCGCCCCAGACGGGCAGCGACTCGAGCCACGGCAGCGCCATCACGACCCCGGCACCGCGCAGGAAGCGCCGACGGGAAATTTGGTGGGGGTTCATCGCGTGGGAAATTTTCATGGGATTGGGTTATTCGCTTTCGGGGTCAGGGGCGGTACGCTTGGTCAGGAACTGGCGGCTCGTCACCATGCCTTCGATCAAGTCGTTGAAGTGATAGCCTCCGGCGGTGAGCTTCTTGTGCAGGTCGGCGACGACCAGATCGTCCGAGAGAATCAGGCTTCGCCCTAGGGCATAGACCATCATTTTTCGGCAGAGGTTGTCGAGGTATTCGTCCTGCACTTTGGTTCGGAAATAGGTCCGCAGTCCCGCGAGCCCCGTGCCCTCACTCCCGTCAGGAAAAGAAGCGCGCGTGTCCACCGGCCGGCCCGCCAAATCCAGGGTGCGCACCTCGCCCACCGGACCGAAGCCCTCGAAGACCAGACCGAAGGAATCGATCTTGTCGTGGCAACTCGCGCAGGCCTTGTCGTCCCGATGGCGCGCCAGGGTCTGGCGCACCGTCAGGTCGCCCATCTTGGTTTCGTCCGTGGGGATGACGGGGACATTCGGCGGCGGCGGCGGGATGCGCTCGCCCAGCAATTTCGACACAACCCAGTTGCCCCGCTTCACCGGGCTCGTCCGCAGGCCGGGCGCATTCTTGGTCAGGAACGCCGCCATCGGCAGCACGCCCCCGCGGCTAAACTTGCCGGCGCCGTCGATCTTGGCCCACTCGTGCGCCGCGCCGGTCGGCACCGGCATGCCGTAGTGCTGCGCCAGGATCGGATTAACAAACGTGTAGTCGCCGTAAACGAAATCGAGCACCGAGCCATTCCGTTTCACGATGTCGATGAAGAAGCGCACGGGCTCCTCGAACATCGCCTCGCGCAGCTCGTTCGTGAACGTCGGAAACCGCTCGCGGTCCACCGCGTTGTGCTCCTCGAAGCGGCGGATATCGAGCCAGTTGCCGCCGAATTCCTTCGCCAAACCCCGCACGCGATCATCCTGCAGCATTCGCCTCACCTGGGCCACCAGCACTTCCGGCCGGTGCAAGTCTCCCTCCGCCGCCCGCGCCATCAGTTCCTGATCGGGCATCGTCGACCACAGAAAATAACTCAGCCGGTTGGCCAGCTCGTACTCCGTCAGCGGTTGCACGGGCCGGGCCACGGGCTGGTCGGCCTTCGGCAGGGCGAACCGGTACGAAAAGCCGGGCGCCATCAGCAGGCTCACGACCGAGTCGCGAATCGCCCCCTCGTGGTCGAGCTTCTCGGCCCGCAGCTTGCGATAGAAACTGAGAATGTCATCCCGCTCTGCCGCCAACAACGGCCGGCGATAGGCGCGCTCGGCGAAGGTCAGCAGCGACTGCAGATGGCTCGGTTCCGCCGCGGTCCGCGCCTGCTCCAACGCGCGAATCGATCCATTGATGGTGACAAAATAATCCCGCACCGCCTTTAACGCCGTCTCGTTCAACTCCAGCTTTTCCGCCTTCACCACGAAGAGCTTTGCGAGCTCCTTGATCTTCGCTTCGCTGGTGATGTCGTCGTCCTCGGAGCGATAGAGGTTGAACTCCGGCGTGATCATGAAGCTCGGCGGCTCCGCCCGTTCGAACCAGATGAACTGCTTGAACTGCCGCAGCGGCGCTAGCGTGATGAAATCGAGTTTCGCCCAAAGGGCGTCCAACTCCCGCTTGTCCGCCTGATCGAGCACCAGTGCACACAGCGGCTCGTCGTCCCGAAAATAGCCCATCTGGCTGTGAAAGCCCGCCGTGAGCAGGCGGTGCCCCGCCAAGTCCGAGGCGATTTCCTTCGGATTCGTCAGAAACATCCGGGCCCGCTCCGCGATATAGAAAGCATCGGGGAAGGTCTCGCAGAACCGCTGGAACGAATCCTCGTAAAGCTCCCGGGCCTTCTCTCCCGCGGGGATGAGCATGCGCGGATCGGAAATTTCGTACTCCGACATGTCGATCCGCTGCGCGTTGCCCGCATATCTCATCCGGTTCGCGGCGTATTGCTGATCCTTCCAGAGCACCAGGGTCTGCGAGCCCGCGGCAACGATCTTGCCGTTCGCCACGAGGTTCGGGAATTCCCTCTGCACGTAGGGTCGGAGCTCCACGATGAAATCACGCAGCGCCACGCACCCCGCGCGCACGCCCTTCGGTTCCCGACCTGCCGCCGGCGGCGGCAGGTTCCGCCAGCGCGCCTGAAGGGCCGCCATCGGCCCGACTTCCTCGTCGCGCGCCGTCACCACGCTCCAAATCTGCTCAAGATATTTGGGACTCAGTCCCGCCTCCTTCGCGATTTCGGCGAGTTTGGCGCTGGGTCGACCCAGGGCCGCGCGATGCTGAAACCGCCACGCCGCAGCAAAGAAGTCCGCGTAGTCGAGCGATTGACGTCGGTAAAAATCGACGATCCGATGGACCGCGTATTTATCGCGATCCTCCTCCGTCACCATCGGATGGGGCGCAAAGACGAAGCCCCGCGGATTGAAAACAATGTGCTCCGCCACCAGCCGCGCGGCATCGAGATATTTTTTGATCAGCGCCGGCGACATCGCCAGCGACTCGCCCGAATTGTCGAACCCGGCTCCGTTCGCCGGATCCACCGGAAATTCCCGCGTTGGCCGGATATCGACGCCCGTCAGATCCCGAATCGTGTAATCATACTCCGCGTTGCTCAGTCGCCGGGCCAGCACCACCCCCGGCTCACCCGCGTTGCGCTCCGCCTCGTAAGTCCGCAGCGACTCGAGCCACGCGACCACCGGACGCACCTGCGCCTCATCCGGATGTTTCTTCGCCTCGTCCGGCGGCATTTCCTCCGCCTTGATCCGCTCCAGCACCTCGGACCAGCGATTCAGGTTTTTTTTCACCGACGCGAACGTGGTGAAGGTGCTCAGGTCCAGTTCGGCCTTGGGTTTGTCGCTCCCATGGCAACTCGTGCAATAGGTCTCCACGAACGGATGAATCGTCTCGCGAAAACCCCGGTCGAATTCTGCCGCCTTCACGTCCGGTGCCGCGACCGTTTTGGCCAGCGTCGAGCCCGCGGCAGGCGGCGGTTTCGCCACGGACTGTGGGGCCGTGCACGCGCTCCAGCCAACCGCGACGGCGACAGCCAGCAGCACAGGAAGCACGATAATCGCAGGGTGTTTTCGCATCGGAATTTTTGGGGCCAACTGGCAACGCCAGCCTTCGGCGTCGGACGGGTCCGGCGGCAAAGCGAACCCGAGTCTAGGCGACGACCGCCCGCGCGCGGCGAGCACAAACTTTTCACGCGCAACGTTTGTCGTTCCGCCTTCAGGCGGAAAGATTGCACCACCCGGATTACGACGAAAGGCGGAACGACCAACGCAGAGGTCGACGCCCATCCCTTCCTTGACTCGCCAATCCGGGTGTTAAGAAGTGAGGGATGCCCCTCGCCAGAAACTTTCCCTCTCTGCGCCTGCCCCGGACCCGGTCCCTCCCGCTGGCCCTCGCCCTTGGTCTGCTTCTCACCAGCGGTTGCCGGCCTTCCTCCGCGGAAAAGGCAAAAGCACCCGAAACGCCCAAAAGCTCCGGCGGCCTCCATGCCAGCATGGAAACGGACAAGGGGACCATTGACATCGAATTCCTCCCGGAAATGGCCCCCAAAGCCGTCGAAAATTTCCGGCTGCTCGCCGAACGCGGCTACTACAAGGGCGTGATTTTCCACCGCGTCGTCAAAGGGTTCATGATTCAGGGCGGCGATCCCACGGGCACCGGACGCGGCGGCGAAAGCGCGTTTGGCGGCGTGTTTCCCGATGAAATCAACCGCAGCTCCGTCGTCTACCAGCGCGGCTACCGCCGTGGCATTGTCGCCATGGCCAATTCCGGACCGAACACCAATGGCAGCCAGTTTTTCATCATGCATCAGGATTACCCCCTGCGCCCCAACTACGTGATTTTCGGCCACGTCACCAAGGGCATGGAAGCGGTCGACACCATCGCCGAAGCCCCCACCTCGATGGGAAATGATGGCGACACCAGCAAGCCGCTCACCCCCGTCGCGATTCGTGGGATCAAAATTCTGCCTTGAGCATCTTTGTTCGCTCTCCTGACACCCGAAGACCCTGAACCGGTCGCCGGGCTCCCCTCCTGACTCCTTCCCTCCTGGCTCCTTTTCCACCCCCAAAACCAAAACAAACCAAACCCCAAAGTAATCATGGAACGCAAGACGGCCAAAGACTTCGACCAGGAGCTGCTCTATTTGTACGATTTCTACGTTCACGGTAAGATCGACCGCCGGACCTTTCTGGAACGTTCCGCCAAGTTCGCCGTCGGTGGGCTCACGGCAGCCGCGCTCCTGCAAATGCTTTCACCCAATTACGCCTTCGCCGCCCAGGTGCCGCAGGAGGACAATCGGGTAAAGTCGGAATACCTGAAATACCAGTCACCCGCCGGCAGCGGGGAGATGCGGGGTCTTTGCGCCCGGCCCGCCAACGCCAAGGGCAAGCTCCCCGGCGTCATCGTCGTCCACGAAAACCGCGGCCTCAACCCGTACATCGAGGACGTGGCCCGCCGCGTCGCCCTCGCCGGCTTCGTGGCCTTCGCCCCCGACGCGCTTTACCCCGCCGGTGGTTATCCCGGCAACGACGAGAAGGGCGTGGAAATGCAGCGGGCGCTCAAGCCCGAGAACATCATCGAGGATTTTGTCGCCGCGACCGAATTCCTGTCCAAGCACGCCGACTGCAACAGCAAGATGGGCGTGGTCGGGTTCTGCTTCGGCGGCGGCATGGCCAATCGGCTCGCGTGGCGCCTGCCCAACCTCATCAAGGCCGCCGCCCCTTACTACGGCGGCCAGCCGAAGCCCGAGGAAACGGCGAAAATCAAGGGCGCCCTGCTCATTCACTACGCCGGCCTGGACACCCGCGTCAACGCCGGCTGGCCGGCCTACGAAGGCGCGCTCAAGGCCGCGGGCGTGAAATACGAAGCCTTCATTTATCCCGACGTGAATCACGGTTTCCACAACGACACGACGCCCCGCTACGACAAGTCGGCGGCCGAACTTTCGTGGGGCCGCACCGTCGAGTTCTTCAAGAAGAACCTCGCCTCGTAGCGCCGGTCTTCGACCGGCGCATAGTTTTAGGTGTAAGGATTAAGGCGTAAGGCAAGGAAGGGCCGCCCCTTCCCCTTACACCTTACTCCCAAATCATTGCACCCCGTTTGAGGGGCGGCCGGAAAGCCCATCCGGCCAAAGCACGGTGAAGAATCTTCCCGGCGATCAGTTCCCCGCCGGCGGTTTCGTCCCGTAGTGCGGCAACAGCTGCTTGATGTGCCCCTGGATGATCGCGCCGATCGTCTCGGCCGGCAGCTCCCGCTTGTGCAGTTCGAAGATCGCGACCAGCAGGGCGAGTTCGATATCCACCTTCTTCGGGCTCGCGGCCTTCATTTCCGCCAGAATCTCGAGGGCCTTTTTTTCGGCATTCTTGTAATCGAAGAAATTCTGTTCCGTCGGCGTCGCCATGATTAAAGAGGTTCGACAAACCCCGCCGCCGTCAAGAGTCCACTCCCCCCCTCCCTCGCCATGCGCGCCCCGCTCACCCACCTCGTCGCCGTCGTCCAGGCACCTCTCTGTCCGCCCAGTCGGCCGACTACACCAAGAAAAAACTGAAAAGCTCGCCAAGCCCTCGCCCTTCGAAGTCATGATCGCCGGCCAGTCGAATCAGAAAATCGTCGACCAAGACGAGTACGTCGTCCCCTTCGCCGGACTGCGCCCACCGGCGCCCGTCCCTTTTCTCATCGTACCGAAGAACAGAATCCCGACGCTCAACGACGCGACCGAGGCGGACGCGCTGCTCCTCGGCCGCCTGCTCCTCGCGGGAAATAAAATCGCCCACGACTAGGGCATCGCCGAGTCCGGCTACCGGCTCGCGCTCCACAACAATGAAGACGCGGGCCAGTCGGTGTTCCACCTCCACGTCCATCTACTCGGCGTCATGAACCTCGGCCCGACGGTCCCGCAAACCTACTCCGCCCCCCCTCCCTCCGATCAGAAATAGCCCGGGCCTACACTCCGCATCCCCGCCTCATCTTTCCGCGGCCCTCGCCCCACCCAACCCGCTTCGTTCCGCGCGACGTCTCCGCCTGTTTGTCATCTAATAGATGACAAACGTCGAAGGCCGGTTTCGGGTACGGTGGGGCCGAGGAGCGGAATGGTTTCGGGCAAATCAGCGGACCGCCGGATAAATTTCGTCGGCGATCCAGCACCAGGCCAGGCCTACGGCGCCGAGCGTACCAATCCACCACAGGATCCGGCGGTGTGTCGCGAGGCTTTCGGTCCGGGAGAGCCGTTGGAAAATAAAATCGACCGGGCACGCCGCACAGTAACAGGCGTTCGCAAACGCGACCAGCGCCGCAAGAGAGACCGCCGACTGGCGCGTAAACGCGGACCGGAAATGCGGCCAGGTAAACAGCAGCCAGCCCAACGCAACGGACGCGAGGACCAGATTGTAGCCGACGCGACGTCGCTCCCAATAACGGATCGCGTCCCGCAACACCGCGCCCGCCGCACCAGGCGGCGCTTCCGTTGGCTGACTTGCATTCATCTTTTGGCGGCCAGTTTGCACGCTTCGACCACCAGTAAAAACTGTATTTCCATCGTCACCCGACCCGCCGAGGGAACCAGCATCTTGTAGGCCGCGGCGTTTCCGATCGGCGGAGCAGCCCAGTCGGCGTCCCAACAGCGCGACCAACACGGACGGCACGCAGGCCGCCACGCCCACCATCTACGGCGCAAGGAGCGGGCGCCCGACCGTTCCCCGGGGCCAACAGTTCGCTTTATCGCCGCCCGCCTACGGACTCGGCGCCGGCGATTTTCGCAGGCGCACGACGGGCATCAAAGCTCGATTGGCGAGGACGAGATCAAAACGCTCCACCACGTCATACTTGAATCCTACATAAAGCGGTTCGCCCGCCAGCGTCGCCACGATCTCAATCCCGCGAAAACCAGCCGCGAGGGCCGCGGACTCGGCTAGTTCCATGAGTCGCCGTCCGATCCCGCGCCGCGCGAATTCCGGATGCACGAAAAAGGCCCGAATCATGGCCGGCTCGGTCGCGGGATCCCGCAACGGATCCTTTTCCTTCTTCCCGCGATCTCCACCGTAGAGGCTCTTCCGCTTGCTCCAACCCCCGCACCCCACGATCCGGCCCTCGGCCACGGCCACAAAATAAGTGCCGTCTTCGATCAGCTGGCTGTCCACGCCAAACACCGTGCCAATCGCGCCCTCGATCTGTTCGGCTGAATAATAACCCACCTGCAGCGCGCGCGCCGATAGCGGAATGAGCGTTTCCAGCGCGGGAATGTCGCCGGCGACGGCAAGGCGGTATTCGAGGGGCATAGAGGGCGCGGCGTTCACGCTGGCGCAAGCGTTCCCGCCAGGTGCTGCCGCATCTCGTCGCTGACACGCGGCCACCACACGTCCCTCGCCAGTTTCTCAGTCGGACGACGCCGTTTCATGTTCGGCAAGGGTGTCTCGAAACCCGAACATCCGGCGAGGAGAAGATCATTTTCATCGGTCCGATTTGCGCCGTCGTAGCAGATAAATCACGAGCGGCGGAATCGGCAGCAGGGCCATGGCAAAGAGCACGCCGACCGCTTTCCCGAGACCACTCGGAGCGACCGCGTACAAGGCGGCGGCAATCGCCGCGACAAGCACCGCATGATACCGAAACGCCCGAATCTCAGCCCGCGTAAAGCCGACCGATGATTTTTCCCGCTCGCTCATGGCTTGAACGTGTACCCAAGGTCACCGGGGCGCATGCTAAAAGGGGTCCCCGGACGCGGGATGACACTGGGGCAGCTCATTGGCTCGACGTTGCCGTCGGCGCTCGTCAACTCGAAGCCGGAAGGGTAGAAGATGTCACCGTCCGGGCGCCGCTCCGACCGAATCCGCAAAACGATTCCCTCCCTGAGCGAAAACACCGCTTCCTCACCCAGAAACAACGCGACCCGCACACCCTCGACCTGCTCCTGCAGCAACGTGCTAGGGTCGGTCAGAAGGGTCCGGTCGTCCTGCCCTTTCGATGCCCGCAGCGGCACCTCGTGCCGTGTCCCGCCCTGGCTTAACGGGATCACCTCGCAAGTCGGCGCAAAGGACTCGCCCGTATCCGGGCCAAACGTCTGGCCAAGCTTGAGCCAGCCCGACGAACGATTGCCCTCGGCTTCCGTGAGGGGAAAAAGCTCATCCCGGGCGGTGAAAAAAGACCCGGAGAACGCAATCTCCGCCCTGGCCGCGATCGCGCTGAGCCGGAGCCACACGAGGTATTTCGGCATGCCGGGCTTTGTCATTGGTGAAACGCGATCACGAGCGGCCGGCCTTGGGGGCTCAACGGCCCCGTCCACCCCAACCTCTCATTTGCGACGAAAAACATAACGCGTCCCATCATCATACCATTCTTTCCGCGCCCCCAGCTCAGCGCCAATTCTTTCGCTCGCGTCCCATGGCTTCAGGGGCGACGCCACGAACGGCTTCCCCGCGAACCCACCGACCTCGATATCGCGACGATGCAGCAGTCCCGTTGCGACCTCCAGGACCGCGCGGTGCACCACCGCCACGCTCTGTTCTGGCCAGGCCGCACGAGCATCGCGCACGATGCGGGCGAGCGCCACCGGCCCGTTGGCCGTGTCGGCATAGACGGGTCCCTCGGGATTCTGCTCGGGAAATAGCCGGCGGTGCAGATCAACGCCCAGCCATTGCAGATACTGACCCGCGGAACCCGGACCGCCCGCCTGCACCACTCCGACCACGCCGACCCCAAGCACCACCAGGCCGAAAATCCCCACGGCGGCGCAGTTCTTCTCTCGTAAGGCCATCGCGAGGATTTTCCGGCCGGGCGTCAGCGCGCAACGCGAGCGACACCTGCGACTGTGGTTCGCACGCGCCCCGGGTTCGAATCTCTTCTCCGAGGGTGTCGCAAAAGGGCGCCCCGATTGTCATGCTTAGCGCCGTCACGAAGACGCCGAAAAGTGGACCGTGCGCTCCGCGCGCGGTCAAGCGGCGCGCGGAGCGCACCGCCGACCCGGTACGCCTCCGGTGGGTTTTGGCATGATGGCGCCTGGGACGTCATCAGCAGCGCCAGTGAAGAATCCAGCAGGAGGGACACGGGAAGCCGGTGGTTGCCCATCAGGCAGAACGGCACCGAAGCGCCGTCACCACATGCGCGCCATCGCTCCGCCGTCGATGAGCAGCACGCTGCCGGTGATGTAGCGACCGGCGTCACTGGCCAACAGCAGCGCACCCGGCGCCAATTCGACGGGTTGTCCCCATCGGTTGAGGCACGTGCGTCCGGCGAGTTTGTCCTGCTGCTCCTTGCTCAGAATCGACATCGGCATCTCGGTGGCAAACGGCCCCGGCGCGATGCAATTGACGGTGATCCCGTGCGGGCCGAGGTGAAGCGCGTTCGCCTTTACCATGCCGTGCAACGCGGCCTTGGTCGTGCTGTAGGCCACGCGGTCGGGCGTGCTGGCCAGTGCCATGATCGATGAGATATAGATCATTCGTCCCCAGCGCCGCTGCATCATGCCCGGCGCGAGCGCTCGGCTCAGCACCATCGAGCTCGTGACGTTCAACTCCATCAGCGAGTCCCAGTCTTTATCGATGATCTTGTCGACCGCCTGCGGCACGTTCCAGCCGGCGTTGCTGATGAAAATATCCACCTTGCCCAGTCGCGCGATGGCGTCCTTCGCCAACTGCTCGGCTTCCGGTCGTTTGGCGACGTCAGCCACCAGGGCTTCGACCCGGGCGCCCGTCTCGGCCGCCAGCTTCGTGGCCGTGGCTTCGATCTCGGAGCGGTTCCGGCTGCAGATGGCAACGTCGGCGCCGGCCTGCGCGAGGATACGGGCCATCTCGAGCCCCAGGCCGCGGCTGCCGCCAGTGACCAGCGCGCTGCGGTTGGTGAGGTTGAAGGGAGTATTGAGATAATGATTCATAGGTAGGCCGCTTCAGCGGCTGGCTCACTCCATGCGTGGCGGACCTGCGCTCAACGTCAAAGATGAATCGCCCGACGCCGCGTTATCTTCGGCGTAGGCCGGCACGTCCTCCGCGACAAACCCGAGGATCTCCTCCTCGTTCATCGGCACCCGATCGATCATGGACTCAGGGGCCGGCGCGAGTTGGGACGCGTTCCTCGAAATGCAGCGTGGTCGTCGACTCGACATAGATGGGCTTGCCGTCCTTGCGGGGCGGCTCGAAAGTCATGCGCGCCACGGCGGCGAGAGTCGGGATCAGCAGGTCCACGCGGGGCGGGCTGTAAAAACGTGGATTCAGCACGGTGCCATCAGGGGCGACGACAAAGTTCACTGTGACGTTGGCGATGACGCCGGAGCGAATCAGGGATCGCGGATAAAACGGGTGCGCGTCAGTCATGACTTTCAGTTCCTGCCCATAGTCTTTGGCGGAAAGCGCCGGCTCAGGCAGCGTGACAAAAACCTTCCGCTTCGCCTGGGCATTAATCTTTTGCTCGAAGGGCGCGCGAAACTGAAACGGGATGGAAACTTTCATCTCCGCCTTCGCGCCGTCGCGCTGGCCCGGCTGAAACTTCCAGTCTTGGATGGCCGCCAGTGCTGCAGCCCCGAACGCCGGGTGGTCGGCGGCGTTGATCGTCGCGCCGTACATGGAACCGTCGGTCTTGACCATCACGTCGATCGTGGCGTCGCCATCCTGGCCCGTGTCGGTGAGTTCAGCCGGGTAAGCGGGCATGTGAGGATTCAGCGGCTTCGGCCGAACGGTTTGGGCCGACGCCCAGGGCGCGAGAGCGACGGTGAGCGCAGCGAGGAAAAGGTACAGGCAATGGCGGAAACTCATACAGGTGAAAGGGGGGGGGGACGCTTCACGACCGGGGCGAGGTTGTCACTTCTTTCTCCGCCTCGGAGCGGTTCGACCAATCCAGATCTACCGCGAAGCCCAACAAGCGCGACAGTCTAAACCGAAACATTGCAGTCGGAGTACATGCCCGCCCCGAAAACGACTGCACTGAAAGGTGGAACCCGATGTCCTCATCGGGTTTTGGACCGGGCGCGCTTACGAGCAAAAAGCGATCTCACCTCGGGATGCCCGATAATTCGCGTGATTCACTCGTGGGCCTCTGCAACGGTTTACCCCCGTGCCTTGCCCTCTCCCGCCTCTCTGATGAGTTCGTCGCCTTCGCCTGCTCTTCCCCTTGTCCCGGAGGTTCCGGCCCACGCCCAGTGGCTGGGTCATCCTCGACCGCTGTTCACGCTTTTTTTCGCCGAGTTGTGGGAGCGCTTTTCCTACTATGGCATGCGGGCCCTCCTCACGCTCTACATGGTTACGCCGATCGCCGCGGGCGGGCTGAACCTCTCCACCGCCAAGGCCACGCTCATCTACGGCACCTACACCAGTTCGGTGTACATGTTGTCCATTCCGGGCGGCACGCTGGCCGACCAGATCCTGGGCTCGCGGCTGGCGGTGCTGATCGGCGGAATCATCATCGCCACGGGACACTTCTGCCTGGCGATTCCGAACGAAAACGCGTTTCTACCCGCGCTGGCGCTGATCGTCCTCGGCACCGGGCTGCTCAAGCCAAACATCAGCGCGATGGTGGGCCAGCTCTACACGCCGGGCGATCCGCGGCGCGACGCGGGGTTCTCGATTTTCTACATGGGGATCAATGTCGGGGCGTTCGTGGCCCCTTTCGTGACCGGCACGCTCGCGCAACACAGCTGGTTCAAGGGGCGGCTCGTCCAGTGGGGCTTTGATCCGCTGCACTCGTGGCACTGGGGTTTTGCCGCCGCGGGCTTCGGCATGCTGCTGGGCCTGCTCGTGTTCGTGCTCTTTGGCCGGGACATCAAAGCCGTGGGCGCGGCGCCGCCACGCGTTCCGGGCGCGTGGAAAAATCCGCTGCTCACGCTCGCCGGCACGGTTGTGCTCTGGGGGCTGGTGCGGCTCTCGGATGAAGCCGCGTTCCACGGGCTGCGCTATTTTTTCGTGCTGATCCCCGTGGGACTCGTGATTTGGTTTGGGCGGTCGGCCAACGCCGGCACGAGGCGGCTGGGCGCGATCTTTGTGTTCTTCATCGGGGCGCTGATTTTCTGGGCGCTGTTTGAGCAGGCCGGAAGCTCGCTGAATCTTTTTGCCGATCGCTTTACCGCGAAAGAAATCCGCGGCTTTGAGGTGCCGTCCGCGTGGTATCAGGCGGCCAATCCGGTCTTTGTCATTTTACTCGCCCCGGTTTTTGCCGCGCTCTGGGTCAAACTGGGCGCGCGCCAGCCCTCGAGTCCGCTCAAGTTCGCGCTGGCCCTCTTTTTTCTCGCGATCGGATTCGTCCTGATGGTGCCGGCGGCCCGGCTGGCGATGCAGGGACGCGTGAGTCCGCTATGGTTGCTGGGACTCTATTTTTTTCAAACCCTGGGAGAGATGTGCTTGAGTCCCGTGGGCCTGAGCACGTTCACGAAACTGGCGCCGCGCCACTTGGTCGGCGCGATGCTCGGCATCTGGTTTCTCGGCGCCGCGCTGGGCAACAAGTTCGCCGGCGTGCTGGCGTCGAGTTTTGGCGAAGGCTCCGCCGCAAACCTCGATCGCTTCTTTGGCCAACAGGCGCTGGCGGTCTTCGTCGTCGCGGGAATTTTTCTGGCGCTGGTCCCCTGGGTACGACGGCGGATGGGCGACGTGAGGTGAGAACGCTTCCGTCCTCGGATTATCGGAAGAGGCCGAGCGAACGATCGAACGACTTTTTTTTGCCACAAATTGCACCAATGGGCACAGATGCTGACCAAGCAAAGAATGCCTTTATTTGTGCCCATTGGTGTAATTTGTGGCCCAAAAGGATCGGGGATCGTTCCGTCTAAATCGAACGCGGCGACACAAGGAAAATAATTTCTTTGGCGTTTCGGCGCGGGTGGCGGAGAGTTCCTGCCATGCCGTCATGGGATAGCGCCCAGTATCTTCGCTTCGCCTCGGAGCGTACGCAGCCTTCGATCGATTTGGTGGCGCGCATCGCGCTCGACGCACCGAAGCGGGTGGTCGATCTCGGGTGCGGACCGGGCAACAGTACGGCCGTAGTGGGTCGCCGCTGGCCCAACGCGCAAATAGCCGGTGTGGATAACTCCGCCGCGATGCTCGCGGGCGCGCGCCGCGATTTCCCACAGTGGACCTGGCGCGAAAGCGACCTCACCGCGTGGGCGGAACGCGCGGGTCAACCAGACGGCGAAACGTATGACCTCATCTTTTCGAATGCCGCGTTTCAATGGGTGCCAGCCCACGGCGCACTCCTGCCGCGGCTCTTCGAGGCCGTCGCACCGGGTGGCGCCCTCGCCTTTCAGATTCCCCACAGCCTCGAGGCGCCGCATCAACTTTGCATCAGCGACCTCGCCGCCTCGGCCGCGTGGCAGCGACGCTTTGTGCGCCCGCCGGTCTCGTGGCACGTGGAACCGCCGGGATTTTATTACGACGCGCTGGCCCCGCGCGCCGCGCGGATTGAGCTCTGGCTGACGGATTACCTCCACGTCCTCGACGGCCCGGAGGCGATCGTCGAATGGCACCGCGGCACCGGGCTGCGGCCGTTCATCGACCAGCTGCCCGACGAAGCGGCCCGCGCGGAGTTTCTCCGCGACTACCTGGCCACGATTACTCCGCACTATCCGCGGCAGGCCGATGGCCGCCTGCTCATGCCCTTTCGCCGGATGTTCTGCATCGCGTATTGTTCTCCATGATTCATCTCACCGGCCTCTTTATCCATCCCGTAAAATCGCTGGGCGCCTGCGCGGTGAGGGCCGCGGAGATCGACGCGCTCGGGCTGGTGGGCGACCGGCGGTTCATGGTCGTCGAGGATGAATCCGGCCGATTCCTGACGCAGCGCACGCTTCCCCGGATGGCGCTGATCGCGACGGAGCTCTCCGAATTCACCCTCACGCTTTCGGCGCCGGGTCACGGGTCGATCGCCGTCGCCCGGACGTTTCGGCCCACCGCCGGGGAGAAACCGCGGCCGGTGGTGGTCAGCGTGTGGGCGAGCGAAGGCCTGCTCGCAGACGATTGCGGCGACGCGCCCGCGGCGTGGCTCGGTGATTTTCTCGGGGTCAAATGCCGGCTGGTCCGCATCGGCGAAAAGTTTCGCCGGCCGGTCCTCAAACCTGGCCAGGCCCGCCCCGAGGATGTCGTCAGTTTTGCGGACGGTTACCCGCTGCTCGTGATCAGCGAGGCCTCGCTCGCGGACCTCAACGATCGGCTCGTGGCGCGCGGTGAGGGGGGCGTCCCGATGGACCGCTTCCGGCCCAATCTCGTCGTCGCGGGCTGCGCCGCGTTTGCCGAGGATACCTGGACGCGCTTTCGCATCGGCGGGATCGTCTTTCGCGCGGGCGGTCCCTGCGGGCGCTGCGTGCTGACGACCACGGATCAACGCACCGCGGAACGCGGCCTCGAGCCGCTGCGGACGCTCGCGTCGTATCGGCGCGATGGCAACGATCCGACGAACGTGAATTTCGGGCAGAATCTGTTTCAAGAGACGAAGACCGGGACGCTGCAGGTCGGGGATGCCGTGGTGCCGGGATAAAGGAATGGCTGGGCCTTGGGCACGACCGTGCGCTCCGCAGCCGCGCGGCGCACCCGATCGGTTGATCGGGAAAGGTGGGCCGGGCACTCCGTGCGCGGCCATGGACGGTGACGCCGAGCCCAACGCCGGCCGCGCACGGACTGCCCGGCCCACCCTTCGGGCTTTTCCGAATGGAAAAACAGCCGACGCCGGCCGTGACTAAGGCGCCGTTTTCTGCACGATACTGATTCCCGCGAGCCCATTGGCGCGGATGTGACGCTCCCGTCTTTTCAACCCAAAAACTATCATGACCAAGTTCGCCTTCATCTTCGCGCTGTTTCTGGGCGGCTCGGCGCTCGGAGCCGCCACACCCCAAGTCATAAAGAACGTCGTCGTCTACCAGGAGCCGGGCCGGTTTGGCGGGTGGCCCGCCAACAACGGCATCTGGGCCTGGGGCGACGAGATTGTCGTCGGTTTCATGCAGGGCTATTTCAAGAATACCGAGCGCGGCCACGCGATCGACAGCCAGCGACCGAGTGTCACGCGTTTCGCCCGGAGCAAGGACGGCGGGCTGACCTGGACTCTCGAAGTGCCATCGTTTCCCGACGTGCCCGACCAGGAGGGCGAAGGCACGACCTGCCCGGGCGGACTCGACTTCACGGCACCCAATTCCGCCGTCGCGTTGCGAATGATCTCCAGCGGCCGCGGGTTCTCGCGTTTCTATTATTCCCGGGATCGAGCCCACACCTGGGAAGGGCCCTACCAACTGCCGACCTTCGACCGCAAAGGCATCGCCGCCCGCACCGACTATCTCGTCGACGGCGCGCACGAGCTGACGGCGTTCATCACCGCGTCGAAGGAAAATGGCCGCGAAGGGCGCGTGCTCTGCATCCGCACCTCAGACGGCGGCAAGTCCTGGCACCTGGTTTCATGGATCGGCGACGAGCCGAAGGGATTCAGCATCATGCCCTCGTCCGTTCGTCTTTCGCCGACGCGGATCCTCAGCACGTTGCGGATCAAGGAAGGCCCGGAGCATTTCATCGACGCCTGGACGACGGACGACAACGGCAAGACGTGGCAGTTCTTCAACCGGCCCGTGGCCAGCACCGGCGGGTCGAACGGCAATCCCTCGAGCATGATCAAGCTGCGCGATGGGCGGCTCGTAATCACGTATGGCTACCGCTCCGAACCTTATGGCATTCGCGCACGGATCAGCGGTGATCAAGGGCGGACCTGGGGCCAGGAAATCATGCTGCGCGACGATGGCGGCACGTGGGACCTCGGATATCCGCGGACAGTCGAACGCGCCGACGGAAAAATCGTCACGACCTACTACTTCAACGACAAAAAAGACGGTGAACGCTACATCGCGGCGACAATTTGGGACCCGCGTTGAACGGTTGTTTGTAGTTCCGCCTTTAGGCGGAAGGTTTCCAGAGCCCGGATTCCGCCTAAAGGCGGGACTACGAACCCGGCGCTACTCGGCCAGCAGCTCTTCCGTCAGCCGCCAGCAATAGCGCTGCATCCGCGGCAGGTGGAACGGGCCTTTCCACGTGTTGCCCTTGAGCCGGGTGGAGATGCGCCCGTCGCGGTGGGCGTAGCCGAACCATTCGCCGTGTTCGGGATCGGCAAACACGCGATGTGACCAGTCGTGGACGAGCGTGTGCCACTCGGCGTATTTGTCGTCACGCGTGAGCTGCCACGCGAGGAGCGTCGCGATCTCGGCCTCGTTGTGCGGCCACCAGAATTTCATCTCCGCCCAATATTCCTGCACGGGCAGGCCCTTGAGATCGACGAAGTACAACAGGCCACCGTGTTCGCGGTCCCAGCCGCGCGCCCACATGCAGTCGAGGATGCCGAGGCCCAGCTTGAGCAGTCGCGGGTCGCGCGCCCGGTGCTTCGCCTCGTGCAGGACAAACCAGGCGCACTCGATCGCATGGCCGGGGTTCAGCGTGCGGCCGTCAAAGTGATCAATGACCTCGCCCTTCGGTCCCACCATTTCCATCAGCGCCCCGAGGTCCGGTTTGTAGAAATCGCGCTCGATGGCCGCGATGGAGCGATCGATCCACTGGGTGCACGTCGCCCCCTTGGCGGAAAGGTCGCCGAGCAGAGCGCGCACTTCCTGAGCCGTAGCGATGGCGATCATGTGCGGCGCCACACCCTGGGCAGGCCGCGTCTCCGGATCCGTTTTCGGCGGCATCACGCCCGGCGTAAAGGAGTGATGGAGGTAAGTCTCGAAATATTGCTGCGCCTCCTGGGCCGCGCGCGCGTCGCCCGTCGCCTTCGCGTAGGCCGCACTGCCGATGGCCGCGAAACACTCGCTGTAAACATACCGCCGCATCCGCAACGGGCGGCCCTCGCGCGTCACCGTGAAATAGAGTTTCCCGCCGGGACCGCGACAATGGCTGCGGATGAAATCGAGGCAGTGCCGCGAAGCGTCGAGCCACTCGGGACGTTTTTCGACGGTGTTGTAGAGCGTGGCAAAGGTCCACGCCGCGCGACCCTGCAGCCAGACCGCCTTGTCCGTGTCGACGACGGTGCCGTCGTGGGCCAGCCCGGTGAGCAATCCGCCATGCTCATGATCGAGGCCGTGGCGCAGCC
Source organism: Opitutaceae bacterium (assembly GCA_947474995.1). GTDB lineage: Bacteria > Verrucomicrobiota > Verrucomicrobiia > Opitutales > Opitutaceae > ER46. Next base: position 38,909 of record CANJNJ010000008.1, read on the forward strand.
AAAAAGGAATGCAGCTCTTGAGCAGCCCGTCGCGATAGACGTCGCGGAACTGGGTGAGTTTTTGATCGGATAGGCTCATCGAAGGAACGGACCAAGCGGACCGGCCAAACCAAGCGGGGTCAAGTGGGCGGTACGGAACCAGGCCGCGGGCGGATAAAGAAAAGCAGGAGTGCGCAGAGCAGCAGACTGCCCGCGGCAAATTGGAAAAGGCGCGGGAGCGGGATCCCCCCGTCACGCAACGCCCCGCCCGCATAGATCGACAGCCCGCCAATTCCGGCTGAACAGAGATTTAAGACGCCGTAACCCGTGGCCCGGTACCGCGCGTCCGAGATCAGACACAGAATTGGCATCATGTTCGCGTCGGTGAAGGCGCGCGTCAGGCCCGTGAGAATCAGTCCGAAAATCGCCAGCCAGAAAATATCCGTGCCCGCCACCATCACGAGCGCGGGTGCCGCAATGAGGAGCCCCAACGCCGGAACGTAGATCCGGCCGCGCGGATTGGTCCGGCTCCAGGCGTCGGCCCAGAAGCCACCAAGCAACACGCCCACCAGCGATGATGCCTGATAATAGCCCGTCGCCGACATCCCTGCCACGCCCTGGCCGAGATGAAATTTCTCCGTCAAATACGTCGGCATCCAGCCAATCACAGTCCACAAGACGCCGAATATCCCCCAATAAAAGAACGCGAGGATAAACGGACCTGAGCCAAAGAGGCTGCGCATGGCGGCACCAAAGCCCCCCACCGGCAAGGTCGCCTCCGGGGCATCGGCCGCACGCTCGGACCGGGGAGCGTCGCGCAGAAAAAGCATCAGAACGATGGCATAGCCGATGCCGATCAAACCAAAGAGACTGAAAGCGTAACTCCACGTATGCCGCTCGGCGACCAGTCCGCCCAGGCCGCCCAAACTGGCGCCCGTCATCATCCCGGTCATGTGCACCCCCGTCGCGCGCGAGCGCGTTGCTCCGCGATGGTAGTCCATGATGAGGGCGAGGCCGGCCGGCACATAACACGCCTCGCTAATGCCCATGAGCGCCCGGGTGATCAGCAAACCTTCAAACGTCGTCGCCCGGGATGTGAGCCAGGTCATCAACGACCAAATCAAAAGGCTGCCAATGATCACGCGGGTGCGACTCAACCGATCCGCCACAAATCCGGCAAACGGACTGCACAGGGCGTACACCCAGAGAAAAACCGAGGTCAGCAGCCCGAACTGTGCATCGGTCATCGGAATCGCCGCCATCACCGAACCCCGCATCGTGGTCAGCATGATCCGGTCGATGAGATTCAGGCAGGCCACCACCCAAAGCAGCCCGACGACCAGCCATGCCCGGCCCATGCGTTCAGGCGCAACCGGAGCGGAAATGCCATGCGGGTTCGTCATGGTGCCGTCGTCCGGACCTTGGGCAACCAGGAGTACTCAAGGCGTCGCACCCGCAACGGCCCGCTCAAACGCGCCATCTCGTCGTCCCCTACGTTGTAGGCCAGCAGGATCGCGTCAGGCGTACATTGGAGCGCGATGTAGTGATACCAAATGCTGTTATCGCCTTCGATCAACTTGCGGAGCGGCCAGGTCTGGCCGTCGTCCGACGAAATCGCCGCGACCAAGGGTGCGCGGCGGCCTTTGACGAAGGGAAATTTGCCGGAGTGATCGTTGAACACCGCCAGCAGGTCGCGCGAATTCGGCAGCCGCTTGATGCTCGCCGGCGACAAGGGGGAAACCAGCGTCGAAGGGGACGGCGCGCTCCACGTTTTTCCGTTATCCGCCGAGCGCAATTGGTACTGCGAGCCCATATCGGTGCGTGCCCATGAAAGCAGTCCTGCACCCGCCGTCTCCACCACGCCGGACTCCTGCAGCCCGGATTTGCCCTCGGCGACACCCCAGCGCGACAGCGATTCCTGCCAGGTGGCGCCTTCGTCGTCGGAGTAATACCAGACCGCGGCCCCCCGCGTGCCGGCCATGCGATGGGAATTCATCGGCAGGAGGATTCGTCCACTGCTCGTTTGGATGACACGATCGTTATTCAAAATAAAATATCCCGGTGAATCGATCACCAACCGCGGCTTCGACCAAACGGCCCCGTCGTCGGTGGAAAATGAGACATAGGGACGGCAATCCTCGGTGCTCTTCGTGAAGAGGTAGAACATCGCGAGCTTGCCGCTCGCCAACGTCAGCAGGGAGACGCTCATCACATTCAGGCCCTGGCCATCGACCCCCTGGATGATTTCGCGCGGTGCGCTCCACGCGCGGCCATCGTCATCTGACTGGATGCCCACAACCCGCGCCGCACTGTGATCCCGGTTCCCACCGTAGAACTGGGTGTAATAGAAAAGAATCCGACCGCTTTTCAGCCGGGCAAAACCTCCTTCCGAATTCCGGGGATTGCCGGGCGTGGGACGAAGTTCGAGCACGACCTGATTTTCCGTCTGGGCGGATAATGCCCCGAAGAGGAACAGTCCGAGCCCGAGCGCGATAAACTTCATGGCGAGATTTGCGAAATCAAAGGCAGCTGGAAATTTCGCCGGCCCGGCGCCCTCACGGGCCCGCAAATTTCGGAATGGCCTCCGGATCGAAACGTACCCAATGAATCGCCGTCTGCTTCCCGTGCGTGCCCCAAAAGGCCAGCAGGACGTGACCGTTGCTCAGCGTGGCAAGTGACGGGAACCCGAAGCGCAGCGTGTTGAGCTCCTCGGAGGTCGAGACTTTTCCCGCCATGCCCGACTCTGCGCCGCCCCAGAGCAGGCCACGGCGTTCCGTGCGCCACCCCGAAGCGTCGACGGTGGCGAGTTCAACCCAAAGCCCCGGACGATCATGGCGGCGATACGCGGCCATAATTTTGCCCGACTCGAGCTCGATGACCTTGCAGGTCTGGGCGAGAAATCCCGTCGGCGTCGGCGGGCCAAACGTCTTGCCGCCGTCGCGACTCACCACGAACACGGAAGGCTTGGTCTCGCGGCTCTTGGGGTCGTAGACCCACGCCGTCGCCAGCAAGCTCCCGTCCCGGCGCACCGTCACGGACTGCTCCCAATGAATGTAGCCGGTCTTGCGACCGTCGAACGAGGGAACGAAGCGCGGCCAGGTCACGCCTCCATCGGTGCTGACGAGGAGCCCGGAGACTTCGCCATTCGGCGATTCGCCGTTCCAACCGCGCCACGTCGCCACCGGTGCGGCCCAGCTGCCATCGGGCAATTGCACGATCGCGTGGCATAGTTCCCACGTCGGGCCAACCAACGGCGGCTCGATCCAACGCGGCGCGGACCACTTCCGGCCGCTATCCAGGCTCTCGATCCAGAAAAGCTTCATCGGCACCTGGCCGAGCGTCTCGCGATTGGAGCGATGCGTTTCGTAGCCCTGCCGATTCTCCCATTTGCCAAAGCCGAGCAGCCGCTGACCGGCCAGCCGGCGCGTGCGAATCGTGTGCGTCGTTGGCGGACCGTCTGGTTTGACCACCAGCGGGCCTTCGTCCTGCCAAGTCGTCCCCCCGTCGACCGTCCGGACTCCCCGTGTATGATAATCCAAAGTCTCGGTTGAAGTCCCCAAATCAAAGGAGACGAACCATTCGCGCTCTGAGAGCACCGTCAGGCTCGGATGGTACGCATTGCGCGTGTCCGGTGGACTCGCGGCGAAGGCGACTCCCACCGCCTCGGCTCGCACGGCTTCAGCGCAGGGAGCAGCGGGAGTCGGGGTGCCTGGTGAACTCGGTTGCATCGATCAACGATCCGTCCCGGTCGGCATCAGCGCCAACCGAAAACGCGTGGTCTCCTGCGGATTCCAAACCCGGAGGACGCGGCTCGGGCGGCGTCTGAAGGCAGCGCTGCTCACTGGGCGGCGTTCGGGTCCTGGGAATAATCGTGGGTGCCGAGGCTGAACAGGCGCGTGCTCGTCAGCTCCAGCAGGACCCTGATCGGGCGGTCGGCGGGGGGCAACGCCCCGCTCTTCCAGCGCATGAGACCTGAGATGCTATCGGTTGTCAGCGGCACACTGTCCGCCAGGCCAAGGCCGGCAATGGCCCGACCGTCCGCTTCGACCAACCCCGCGCGAACGGCGCCGCGCCGGGCGTCGGCGTTCACCACGAGGCGGGCCGACGCGAGCCGCAGCGGTTTGGTCTCCAGCCGCCCACCTTCGGGTCCCGCGTCCAGCGACACAAAGCCATCGCGACGCCAATCCGCCCGCGCGATGGAGATGCGCTTGGGCGGCATGGGGCCGCCGTGATTGGTGGTCAACACCGTGTAGTAAACCCACGTTTCCTTTCCGGCATTCACCGGCGACGACGCGAGGCCGAGGATCGCCCCGCCATTGAAGGTTCCAGGCGCGCCGTGCGGAATCACGTTGCTCCGCGGCCAGGAGCGCTGCCAGTGAGCGCCATCGAGGCTGCTGGCGATCTCGACATCGATCGGCCCGGCAATCGGGCTCTGGCCCTTGCCCACGGCCGACCGCGGCAACTGATACTCGACCCGCAGGACAGTCGGCAACCCGATGAAGCCGCCGGCGTGGGCAAAGACCGACATGTTGTAGAATTCGGTGCGCTCCCCGGGGCGCGTAACCCACAAGTCGTCGATTTCATCCGGGCTCAGCACAAGGTGCGGTTCCGACCACGTGACGAAATCGCGACTGCGCGAGAGCCACACCACGCGGCGATCGAAGCCGCGGACGACCTGCGGCTTCTTGAGATACACGAGAAATTCCCCGTTCACGGGGTCCTGCGCCATCGTGATGGTGTCGGAATAGGGAAAAATCGGCGCGCCACTCGCCGGCCGATAGGCCCACGTCAGCCCATCAGGCGACGTGGCGGAATAGTAATTCCGGCCCGAGGCGCCCACCATCTTGTAGCGGTGCGCCGGATTCTTTTCGAAGGCGTCGACGATGACCGTCGGGCTATCGAGATCGAAGATGATATTGTTCTGTTTCGAACCCGCGAATTCATGGAGTCCAAGATTGGGCCGATCCCACTTTTTCCCATCGGGCGATGTCGCGTAAAGTTGAAGCGTCGCCCCACCCTCTTTGAATCCCGCGACATGGACCTTCGCCGTATCGGCGAGCACCTCGCCCCGGCTGGGCAGGCCCACATACCACATTTCGAAGAATTTTTTCTCCGGGTTGAAGCGTACCGTGCCGAACACATAGACCCGCTCGCCTTCCCACGGGAGTTCCGGCTGCAACACCGGTTGGGCCAGAGACTGGCCGGGATGAATCCGCCGCACGAGGTCGCGACGCGTCTCGATGCCGCCATCGTCAACAAAAAGCAGGGGCAATTCGCCAAGCCGAATGGCCCGGCCATCCCCCGCCGCGGCGCCGGCCGGGCGGCAGAGAATCAGGAAAGCGAACAGCAAACCGAGCCGGATTTTCATGCGAAGGAGCGATGGGGCCCGTGATCCGTTCTTCAACCAGACCAAGCCGACAAATAGGCTGCTAGGGTTGAGCCGCCCCGCGCCGCGGGCCGAGCACGTGCAGGATGACCAGGGCCGAGCCAATGCGAACATCGCCGTGTGCGGCCTGCAGGAGCGGCGCGAGTTGCGCCAGATCTCCCGGCCCGAGGGCCGAGGCCAAGGCGTGACTGGCCTCAAAGCGCATATGGGGCTCCGCCGTCTCCGACAGCAAAACCTCTTGCAACCGGCCGACCCAGGCGCGTTCGTGCGTCGCAGAAACCCGCAGGGCCAGCGCGGCACTGAGCAAATAAACTTCCACGTCCGTACCGGGTCGCTCCGCAAGGGCCGCGCGCGCCAGCGCCGACCGGACACCGGCGTCGTCGGGCTTGAGCCAGCGCAGGACATAGCCCGCGCGCCGCCGGGCCACCGGGTGTTGAGACACAAGCTTGCCGACGATTCGCTGTAACGCATCAGGTTCCCCGGCCAGGGCCAGCGCCCACCATGGCAACAGGGTCTCCTGCTCCGGCTCGTTCGCCACCATTTGGCGCGCCAACGCGACCGCTCCCGCCGATGGCCTAAACCCGAGCTTGTCCAAGCTCTCGATCGCCGTGGCCACATCCGGGCCCGCTTCGAGCAGGCGGGCTGCAATCCGGGCCTGCCAGGCGGCGCGCTCGGCGGCAGACGACGCCGACGCCGCGAGGACACGCCAGGTGCCAATCTCAAATTCCTTCGGTGCGGTCCGGCGCAACTCGGCTTCAAACTCAAGCCGCGCCGGTTCGGTTTCCCCCAGGCCAATGAGGGCTTCGGCCGCGTGCACCTTTATCCAGCCCGTTTCTTCCAGCAAGGCGCGCTGGAGGGTCTGGGAGGCAGCCGACTTCAATACTTCAGATTGCTTCATTTCAACGGAGCCAGGTGGAACCAAATTGTCGCCCGCGCGGGACGCGGTCGGTTTCATCACAAATAAAAGTGGCAACGCGACAGCGGAACGAAACAAGGGCATGAAGGGAACCGGATTGACGCCGCGCTCATTGCCACCCGGCGTCAAATCCAAATCGTTTCCGCAAAGGACCACCGCCAAACCCAACGGGAGCGCGGCCGCCCCGGCCGCCCGAGTCTGCCGTGCGACCAAGGACGGTCGCGCTCCCAACTCGAAGCGACGTGACCGCCACAACTCAGTACTTGTACGTCAGGGTCAAACGGAACGTCCGATCCATCGCGCGATAGATCAGGGAGTCCTGAATCGAGTAAACGATCTTGTCGCTGTTCGCGAGGTTCAGGATGTTGAGTTGGACGTTCCAGCGGTCCCGTCCGTAGCCGATCAGTCCGTCAAAGATGTCGCTCGAGGGCATGAAGAACGTGTTGCCGCTGTCCCCGGGAGCGACCCCACGGTGCCGCCAGTCGGCGCCGACATACCAGCCCTTGCCCGGGCCGCCTTGGAACGTGTATTTTCCAATCAACGAATAGCTCGCGTCGCGCGGCACCTGGTTGAACTGCAGGCCGGTCTCGTTCTTCGAATCCACCTTGCTGTAGGCCAGGATCAGATCCAGTCCGGGCATCGGTCCCCACGCGATGTCCATCTCATAACCCTTGGTCTTTTGCGTTCCCGCGGGCACCGAGATGAAACCGCCACCCAAGGACGGCGGATTGATCACCTGCACAAGCACGTTGGTGAGTTCCATGTCGAAGACCGAGGCCGTGGCGACGAGCTTGCCGCCGTACATATCGAGCTTGATGCCGCCTTCCTTGATTTTGCCCTCTTGGTTGGGGAACTTGGTATTCGTCGCGGGATTCAGCGTGTTGATCGGAATATAGGTCTGGCCCACCTGGCCAAAGATGCTCAGGCCGGGAACGGGTTTGCCGACCACGCCGTATTTCGACGTCCACTGCTGGTTCGAGATGAAGGCCGTCGTCGCCGGATTCACCACGAACCGGCGATTGGCGATACTGGCGGGGGAGTCGAAACCGTACGTGGTGGTGTCGATCTTGTCGTCGCGCGCGCCGGCCGTGAAGATCAACTTGTTGTCGAGGAGCGCAATGTTGTCCTGGAAGCCAAACGCGTAGGCGTGGTTCTTGTTGTCGCCGTTGAAGGAATTGAAACTTGGCGTCGTCGCCTCGAGCGCCTTGCGGTCAAATCCGGAAAAATCCGGCCGGAGGGCCGAGAACGAATTGGCGACTGCCGTCGTGTTTTTCGGATTGGGAATCGCCCAGAAGAAGAATGCGCGTTCGGTCTGGGTGTTGGTGAGCTGGCCGTTGACGACCACCGTGTGCTTGACCGACCCCGTCATGAATTTGCCGACGATATCCAGGTAGGCGCCGGTGTGGATCTTGTAGCCGGAAAATTCCCGGAGCGTGAGGTTCGTGCGGAAATCCGCCACGCGGGGATCCGCCTGGGAAATGAAGCTGGACGTGCCATTGACGAGCTGGCCCGCCGCATTCGTGTACTGCACGATGGCCCCGGTACTGGTGACCGGCGTGGGCAGGGTCAGTGCATAACTCGGGCCCTGGTCGCCATACGCCTGGTTATTGCGCGCCACGAGCCGCATCGTCCATTTGCTGTCATCCTGGGCGGCGATGGTGTATTCGACGCCGGCCTCGTAGGTACGCACGTTCCCCGGGGAATTGTCGTCCGGCGGCGCGTTGTTGATTTCCTTCGAGACCGGGAACTTCGGATTGTTGAGGACCGGGGCGAACGTGGGATTGAGCGGGTCCTTCCAACCCGTGGCAAAGACTGTGGCGTTGGTGATGGCCACGTCATGCTTCATGTAGCTGAACCGGGCCCAGGCGCGCCCGCCGGATTTCGAGTCACCGAGCAGGTGCGTCCAGGAGAAGGTGGCGTTGGTGGAGTCGTTCCGGCCGGCCCCCCAGTACCGCCGGCCGTTTTGTTGCGCCACCACCGCGCGATAGGCGTCGCGCTTGCCCACGGGCCGGGTGGTATCGATCATGGCGCGGACATATTTGTCGTAGGACTGCGCCTGAAACTGGACGACCGTCTGCGGGGTAAAGCGCGGCCACTTGCTGATCTTATTGATCACGCCACCCATGCTGGTCGTGCCGTAGAGCGCGCCGGCCGGACCCTTGATGACCTCCACCCTTTCATAGCTGGAGGCATCGTCGACCGCGCCGACGGCGGTTGCGGTCAGGTCGGGCAAACCGTCCCGAATGCCGAAGCCGGCCGTGGAACTGATCGCAAAGCCCCGCAGGGTGAAACTCTCAAACCGTGGGGAAAGGGGCGAGGTGGCCTGAATGCCGGAAACGAACGACAGGACCTCGAGGGCGCTGACCGGCGCCTTGTCCGCGAAGAATTGTTCGCTCAGGCCAATCACCGAGAGCGGCACATCGCTATTCGGCAGGGCGACCCGCGACGCGCCCATCGTTTCGGACATGCCATAGCCGGTGTCCCGCTGATTTTTCACGAGGAAAGGAGACAGCACAACGGTCTCGTCGGCCATCGCGGCCGAAGTCGACGACGACGGCTGCGGCGCGGTTTGCGCTCGAGCCGGCAAAACCAAGACGGTGCTCAAAAGCACACTGAGGCTAAGGATTCGTTTCATTTTAGGATTTGGCCGGGGGGATTGCTTGCAGTGTTCAATGCGCAAGGCGCACCAACTCTCGGCTAGCTACAAATCGCCCCTCCCCTCATTGCCAAGCCATTCGTCCTGGTTCCCGTGAGAGGCCAGGGCGGACGACCCCGCCCGCCGACCCTCCGGGCCGCCCCGGGAAGGCCACGTCAGGGCGTTGCCCGGTCGCGCCGCCCTTTAGTCCGGCCCATTCGCCGTCGACGGGATGGCCGGCGGCGTCACTTCAGCGTTTGCAGGTACGCGATGAGTTCCTGGCGCTCCTTCGGCTCGGGCAGTCCCGGAAAGGGCATCGCGTTGCCGGGAATATAGGTCTGCGGATTTTCGAGATACGCATCCAGGGTGGCGTCACTCCACACGATTTTGGAATTCTTCATCGCCCGGCTGTAGCGAAACCCCGGCACCGTGCCCGCCTGGCGACCGATCAGGCCACGCAGGTCCGGCCCCGGCGTAACCGCGCCTTGCCCCGGAGTATGGCAGGCCGCGCACGTTGCAAATAATTCCCGCCCCTTATCCGGGTTGCCTGCCGCCGCCAACCCCGAGGCGCAAAGGGTCGCAAGCGTCAAAATTCCCAACGAACAAAAGCGGCGGCTCATGCCAGTAAGTGGGTTCACAGCCGTCCCGGCTTGCGGTTGTATCGAACGAGATCCTCCCCCAGCCGCAACGAGAGAGCCGCGACCAGTTCGGAGGGATTGAAACCCGCGTTTTGGGCAAAGGTCGACGCCCCCGCCACAAACAGATTGTCCGCGTCCCAATGCTGCCCGCGCGGCGAGACCACGCTGGTCGCCGAGTCGGAGCCCATGATCGTGCCCCCGGTGATATGGGTGCCGTGATAAAGCCGCGCATCGTACGGACGGCCACGGGGAACCGCCGGGCCGACCACCGTCGCTCCCATCGCCCGGGCAATCTTTTCCGCCTGCGCCGTGCAGTAGGCCGACATGCGCCGTTCGTTTTCCCGGTAATCAAAGGTGATGCGCAGGAGTGGCTGCCCGTAGGCGTCCGTGTAGTCCGGATCCAGATCGAGGAAATTCTCGCGGTGCGGATAGCAACTACCCTGCACGCCGATCGAAAATGAATGCGCGTACCAATCGGCGTTGGCCTGTTTCCACGCCGTGCCCCAGCGCGGGGTTCCCGGCGGCACGCTGCGGGCGGAAATCGGCGTGCCGGAGCCCATGCCCACGCCCGTCGTGCCCCCGCCGAAGAAGCCGAGCCCGGCATGATCAAAATTGTCGTCGTTGAATTCGTCGATCAGGTGACCCGCCGCCCCGGCGGAGAAGAAGGGATTGATCCAGCGGTCGCGGAAAAAAACCCCGACCCCCGACGTGGTCTGGAAGCAGAGATTCTTGCCGACGGCGCCCTGCCCGGTCGCGGGATCATAGGCGCGTCCGATCCGGCTGCCGAGCAGCAGGCGGGTCGTGGTCATGGTAAACGCGGCCAGCACCACGACGTCCGCGGGTTGGTAGTACTCTTCTCCCGTCATAAGGTCGAGATACCGCACGCCGCGCGCGTGGCGGGAGGCCGCGTCGTAATCGACCGCCAGCACGTGGGCGTGCTGACGCAGCTCAAAGTGCGGCTGCCTTTCCAGCCAGGGATACAACAACGCCGCCGGGGTGCCCTTGGCGTTGGCCTCGCAAACATACCGGCCGCAATGTCCACAAAACTGGCAGGCCCCGAGCCTCATGCCATCGGGATTCACGTAGGCGCCCGGGGAATTGGCCGCGGGCATCGGGAACGGGCGATACCCAAATTCACGCTCGGCCGTTTCCTTGAACATCAATCCCGCCTCGGTCGCCTCGAGCGGTTTCTGCGGGTACTCGTTCTGCCGCGGATCCTCGAACGGGTTGCCGCCCGGCTGTACTTGTCCGCGCAGATTGCCCGCCTTGCCCGCGATCCCGAAGAGTTTCTCGAACCGATCGTAGTACGGTTCGAGCTCGTCGTAACTCACGCCCCAGTCCTGCACCGGCATGTCGGCCGGGATCGCGGCCTTGCCGTAGCGCCGCACCAGGCGCGAATAGAGCTCGGAGTTGTAGCCGGCCCAGCGGTGCGACTCGCCGTTCCAATGATTGCCCGCGCCTCCCACGCCCGTGCCGGGCAGAAACGACGCGAGCCGCCGCATGGGCCGCGACGCGTCGGCGCGGGAATGCCGCAACGTGTAGGTTTCGGCCGACGCATTTTGCATCAGGCCCGCGCGCACGGACCAGCGCAGCTCGTCGCGCTGACTCGGAATCTTGGCCTCGGCGCCGTCGCGCACGTCCCCGCCGCGCTCCAGCACCAGTGTGTCGATGCCCGCGGGGGCGAGCTGCCGGGAAATCAAGCCGGCCGCCAGGCCGCCGCCGACAATGACCACCGTGCGTCGAGGAAGGGTCTTCATTTCGCGCGCAAGTGCGGGTTAGCCGAAGTCCTCGATGGACTTGGGATCGCTGGCGCCGGGGAAAGGCTTGCCCCGGTACTTTACGACATTGAGGCCGTTGACGGCCGGCAGCCCGGGATACCCCACCATTTTCCAAAACACCTTGTCCCGATTTCCGCCATAGATCGGATCGGCGTAACACGCCTGGACGAAAAGCGGGTAGACCAATTCGTTGAACCACTCCGCGAGCGGCACCCGCGGATCACCCACCTTGCCATCGGCGATCGCGACGAGGAAGGCATTGGCTTCGACCGCGTTCAATTCCTCAAATCGCCGGCCGTGCTGTCGCCGGACGGCCTGATTTGCCGCCGCAATTCCCGCCCGGAAAAATTCCTCCGGCGTCAGCGGCAATTGATAGCCGTGCTCCGGGAGACCCGGCCGCCACGGCCCGCACCGATACAATCGGTCCCCTTGGCCAAAGGCACCCGCGAGCTGGCGATCCATGAAGATGGCGAGGCCGCAGTCCGTCCCGCGCGGCGTCAATGCGTCCGCCGGGCACATCACGTCCACCAGCGCCTCGACAAACGCCGCCTCGTTGGGACTCAGCAATTGATAGCCGGGTGGCGGCGCCTCCGCCGGCGTGGCCGCGGCCGCCCCCGCGGCGACGCTCGCGGCGGTCGGAACCGTGGCGAGCCCTGCGAGCACGGCTGCCTGGCGCAGAAATTCGCGGCGGCCGGATTCCGGGCCGCGCCCCGCGGGCGGCGATTCTGGGGCTCCGTCTTTCACGCGGACACTCCGACCGGCATCTCCGCGGCGCCGGCACCGTCGGCCGCCGGCGTCACGCGGCGCGTGGTGACGATGCTCCGAACCGTTCGGAGAATGCGGGAACCGCGTTCCCGGCCAATGACGAGTGCAGTTTCCATGAAATTAGGGCGCAGGCACGAGTCCGGAGATTCATTGCCGAGGGCCCACTCGTCAATCCTGGTCCCCAACCGATGCCATGCCTGCGCGCGGCCCGGCGCCCGGAGAAAATTCCGTTGCCCGCGGCGCGGCGGTCTTGAAAAAATTAATGCGCTGCACCCGCTCCAGCCCTTCACCTGCCGGTCGCGGCCGGCAAATCCCGGGAGTTTCGCCCCCCGCCTTCGCCCGGCATTTTCTTTGGCCTCCCCGGGAGTCCAGCAGCGCCGGGTTGTGTCGCGGCCGCGGGGCGATTGGGCTGCGCCCCGTCACAATTTACCATGAACCCCGAACCTGTGAGCCCACCCTCGCTCTTGCGCGTCAACCGGCTCCTGGCCCATATGCGCGCCGGGGAACTGGAACACCTGTATAGCCTCGGGAATTTCGCGTCGCCGCGCTACGTCGACTATATCTGCGCGAGCGGACATTTTCAGTCGCTGTGGTTCGACCTCGAGCACTTTGACATTCCCACCCACGAGCTCGCCGTGCTCAACCTGGTCGCGCGGGCCTACCCGGTGACAACAATCGCCCGTTTCAAGGCGGCCGACTATCAAACCGTCATGCGCATCATGGAGACCGGCGTGGGCGGCATCATGTGCGCCATGGTCGAGAGCGCGGCCGAGGCCGAGCAGATTGTGCGATGGGCGAAGTTCCGGAATCCCACGCCCGGCCCGGGTGAAGTCACCGGACTGCGCGGCTGGAACGGCGGCGGCCCCGATGCCCGCTACGGTATGGTCCCGGCGACGGACTACGTGCGGCATCAAAACACCGAAATCGCGATCCTCTGCCAGATTGAAACGCCCGAGGCGCTGGCCCGCCTCAATGAGATTGCCGCGGTGCCCGGAGTCGACGGCTTGTTCTTCGGTCCCGGCGACTACGCCCACCGGATCGGTCACCTCGGAAAAATCACCCACCCGGAGGTACTTCAGGCGATGCAGCTCGTGGCGGCGGCCTGCAAGCGCAACGGGAAGTTTCTCGGCACCATCGGCATCGGCCGCGAACATTACCTGAAAGTAAAAGAGATCGGCGCGCGGTTGATTTGCCCCGGCGGCGACCTGCGCGTGATGAACCACGGCCTGCGTGAATTGGTAAAGTCTTTCAGCGACGTGTAACGGCTCGAGTAGCGCCGGTCTCCGACCGGCGTTCAACCGGCTGCATCGCGGCTCGCGTCCGTTTTTTGGCGACGCGAATCGGGCGGACGCATGCGGCTCGTCGGCTCGCTCAGCGCCCCGGGGGCGCCGCCAGCGAGCGACCCGGCACGAACTTTGGTTCGATCCGTTGATCGAGATGGGGAATCGGTTCGCGGCGGATGAAGGCGAGCACGTGGGCGAACAATCGTTTGGCGTAGGTCTTGGGACTCAACACGTAGCCGGCGGGCGTCGGCTTCAGGTACGAGAGGAAGGTATCGTGGTCGCGCGAAACGAGCGAAACCTGCTCGCCCACCCGCAAGCCCCGATCGGCCAGAAACGTGACAGCCGTGAGGTAAATGTCCGGCTTGGCGATCAACAGCGCCGTCGGCGGACGGGAGGAATCAAATAGCCGCGCGAGCACGCGCCACGCGCCCTCGACCGTGCCATCGTGGCGGGCCACCGTCGATTCCACGTCACTCCGGTCCGACCGCTGCACGGCATCGATGAAACCCGCTTCACTTTCCAAGTCTCCGCCACGCTGGGATTCGTTGACGAAGAACGCGAGCCGCCGGTGCCCCAAGCGCAGCATGGCGCCGACCGCGTGGCGGCACACCGCAAAATAATCGAGATCCACGTTGGGGAGGGGCAACTCCTTCGGGCAGGAACCCGCGATGATGCACGGTACGCGATGATCGAAGAACCACCGCTGCATGATCGCGTTCGAGTGCGTCAGCACCCAGCAGGCCTGGGGATTTTGCCGCACGAGCCGGGCCAGTGCCTGGTTCGAACCGCGGCTGAAGAACCGGCTGCTGGAAAACGCGGCCAGCTTGATCCCGCGCTCGAAGAGCAAGGTGCGCAGTTCGTCGATCCACAGGGTGGTGTGCGACGGCAACTGATCGAGGGAATCGGGCGTCAGGAGCCCGATCGAAAGCTCCTGGCGCTCCACGGGGCGCACGGCGCCGACGATCCGGTGGCCCACGCGCCGGCCGGTCTTGATCAATCCCTCCCGCTGGAGCGGGGCGATGGCCTTGCGCACCGTCTTCCGACTCACTTGCAGCGTCTCGGCCAGCGCGCGCTCACTCGGCAGTGCAGCGATCCAGGTACCAGCCTGAATTTCCTTCGCAATCCGCGCGGCCACCTGGGCGGCGAGCGAGTGGTAGTTATGAGGTTCGGCGGGCATGGGAAAGCGGACTATTTCGTCTTACCCCGGCCGGTTCTCCGCTCGAAAGTCTCCAGACCGGGTTGCAACCATTCGTGATTTTCGGAACGCGTCCCGGTTTCCGCAAGGCTCTTCCGCCGCGAATCCGATGGGCGGGCTATCGCCAGGTCTCTGATGGAGACCAGGATTAGTCGGTCGAAATGCGGGCGCCGGCGGTCCTAGCTGCTGGGGCTGTCCGCCCTGCCCGGTCGCGTACGACCGACGCGGCCCTCCGCTCCACCCGGCCCGGCTGGCGGCTAGTTCTGACCTGCTTAGCCCTCTCCTCAACCTCCCACTTCCAACCTCAACCGATCAACCGCATGCGCTCCTCCTCCATCCGTTCACGTTTGCGCCTCGGGCAGGCGGCCCGGATTGCCTTCATGTACTATCCGACGGCCATGATGCCGGCGTATGCCGCCAAGGCGGGCTACGACGCCGTCTGCATCGATGCCGAGCACAACACCTGGGAACGGCGCGAGATCGGCCGGATGGTGCCACTGCATCGCCTCGCCGGGATCGACTGCATGGTACGCACCGGCAGCCGGAATCCGACCGAGCTGTATCGTCTGCTTGAAGATGGCGTGACGGCGTTGTTGTGCCCGCTCGTCAACACGCCGGCCGAAGCCGCCACCCTCGCTCAAGCCGTCCGGTTTCCCCCGCTCGGCCAGCGGGGCATCGACGGCGCCGGGATGGACAACGATTACTATGTGAACGGCACCACGGGTTACGCCGCCGCCGCCAACGCCGAGACGATGCTTATTGTCCAAATCGAGACGCCGCAGGCGGTCGCTTGCGTCGACCAGATCGCCGCGACCAAGGGCCTCGACGGCTTGTTCATCGGCCCGGGCGACCTCGCCCTGCGCCTCGGCTGCGCGCCGGACTGGGCCGAGCCGAAAATGCAGGAGGCCCAGGCCGCGGTGGCCGCCGCCGCCGCGAAGCACGGCATCGCCTGGGGCCGTCCCGCCGGCAGCGCCACGGATATTTCAACGCTGGCGCGAATGGGGGGCCAACTCATCGCCTACGGCAGCGATTTCAGCGCGGTGAAGGCCATGATGCTTTCCACCTACAGCCAGACCCTGGCCGAGGGGCTGAAATAATTTCAGGATAACAGCCCGTGCATCCCGACGCCAAAGCGGCGCAGGCGCTTCCGCCGAAAGCCATCGACCTGCTGCTGCTGCACGCGGTCGTCCTGACGCTCGACGAACAACGACGCGTCTTCCGCGATGGGGCCGTCGCCGTGGCCGGTGGCGTCATTGTCGACGTTGGCCCGTCGGAACGGCTCGCCGCCGAGTATGTCGCCGCGCGCATGATCGATGCCAAGGGCGGTGTCGTCCAGCCGGGCTTTGTCGATTCGCACGTGCACCTCTCGCATCAACTGGATCGCGGGATGATTCCCGATGACTGGCCGGAAAACCGGGAACATGAACACTGGCTGCCTTACTGGCAGAACATGACGCGCGACGACGACTACCTTTCGGGCGTGCTGGCCTGCCTGGAGATGCTTCACAACGGCACGACAACGTTCTCCGACATGAGCGGACGGCATGCCGCCGAAGCCCGCGTCCAGGCCGCCACCGAAGTCGGTCTGCGCGGGGCCGTTTCGCAAATCTGCTGGGATGTCCCGCCCCACCCATCCGTCGGGATCGGCGACACGGCACAATGTGTGAGGGTCCTCGAAAAACTCACCGCCGCCTACCCGCGGAAACCCGGAACGCTGGTCTGGGGCGGGGTCAATTTGTCGGCCATGGGCCGCGCGAGCGATGAACTGCTGGTCGCGGCGAAGTCCCTCGCCCGCTCCAAGGGCCTTACGATGGCCATGCACCAATCTTTCGGCCCGGCGGATGTCTCCGCCTACCAGCGCAAGACGGGGACGAGCGCCATCGACCACTTGGCCGCGCTCGGAATTCTCGGCCCGGACCTGGCCCTGGTACACATGATCCACGCCAGCGCCCGCGAAGTGGAAATACTGCAGGCCACGAACACGAACGTCGTCCACTGCCCGGGCGCATCCGTGCGCACCGGGATGGGGGTCACCCGCTTTGGCCGCTTTCCCGAAATGCTCCGGGCGGGAATCAATGTGGCGCTCGGCTCGGACTCGGGCAACTACTCGGACTTTCTCGACGTCGGTCGCCAGGCCTACCTCGCGGCGACGATCCACCGTGAAGCCCACGGTGAAATGCCAACCATCAGCGCGTACCAGGCCCTGGAAATGGCCACCCGCAATGGCGCCTGCGCGCTGGGACTGGCCGACGAGATCGGATCGCTCGCCCCGGGCAAGCGGGCCGACATGGTGCTCCATCGCCGCCAGCGGCCGGAATGGCATCCGATGGGAAACGTCGTCAACACGCTCGTGTACAGCGCGCAGTCATCCGGCGTCGACACCTGCATCGTCGATGGCCGCGTCGTGCTGGAAGGCGGCCGGTCCACGCTCGTTGATGAAGAGGCATTGCTGGCCCGGGTCGATCGCGCCGCCCGGCAGTTGTATGCCCGCATGGGCTGGAACTCTCCGAGTCGCTGGCCGGTTATCTGACCGAAGGGGGAGCGGCATCTTGCTCCACCCGCAGCCGGGGCCTCAACGCACGTGCGCGTGTGGGTCGCCGTCCGCCAGCGCGAGTTTTTCCGGCCAGGCCAGTTCCACGCCACGCTGCTCCAGCTCGCGCTGAAAGGCCCGCATCCGATCCTTGTCCCGATGCACCAGCCGGGGCCGGCAATCGTGCGCCAGACAGTAAGCGGCCAGCGCGCCCGCCGATTCGCCGATGTTCCACTCCACCGGATGCAGCCGGTAACAACCGTTCGTGATGTGGGTCGTGCCCAGGTTCTTCGCCGCCGGCAGCAGATTTTCCATCCGGACCGGAAGCAAGGACCCGAGCGGAATGCGGAACGGCAATGAAGGCACGTCGAGGTAGTTGTCCCCGCCGCAAGTCGGATGAAGATCGATCCGGTAGCAACCCACACCGACGCTGTCTTCAAAGCGCTCAGCCAGCAGGTCGTTGGGCCGCAGGGAGCCCGAGACATGTTGCTCCCGCACGGTGAACTCGGCGCGAATCCGCCGCGATTCCCGAATATAGGGCGCCATCGCCAGGCCGTCTTCCGTGCCCGCCACGTCGCCACGCAACCGCAAGCCCGGCCAGCCCTTTCCTCCATCGGCGCGTGGCGCCTCCGTCTGCAGCCAGTGCAGCATCGAGAAACTCAGTTGTTTTGATCCGGCCAACGCCTTTTCGCGATCGCTCGCCGAATCCGTGAGCAAATTTCCCGGCAAATAATCGATCATCGGCCAATTGATCGCGACGATGTCACTTGCGTAGGTCCCGGGCACGAACAGGTCGCGGTCGATGATCCGACGGTAGCTCCACAATCCCGATTTCGCCGCCGGGACTTCACCGTGCGGTTCAAACCGGTAGTTCACGGGCTGCATGGTCCTCGGGCTCAGGCCGGTCCAGCTCAACCACGCCCCGGGCCAGGGCGGTTGCAGCGCCGGGCGGAAATTTCGCCAGAATTCATATCCGGCCGGCGGTGGGCCCGCATGATTTTCGCCCGCCCGGTGTTCCAGGGCGAAACACCACGAAAAGGCCTGCACATTGTCCGGCCGCGCCACGGCCGGTGCGCTCGGTTCCCCCGTCTGCGCCCGCGATTCCTGGCCCGTCACGAATTCGGCGCCGGCCAGCGGCAAAAGTTCACCCGTCTCCGTCGCATCCAGGAAATACGGCGCCCGAATTTCGCACCGCGCGCCCGAGCGCCGGTCGCTCAACGTGACCCGCGCAATGCGGTCTTTTCCGTCGGTCGTTACGTCCACCGGCGCGACCCCGTTCATAACGAGCAGGCGGCCGCTGCTCTGGTAGGCGGCCAAAAACCCCGTGAGCACGGCCAGTGCGACCCGTGGCTCATGACACAGTGGCGAAACCCACCCGTTGCCCGGATTCAGCTGCGGCTGGGATCGGGCCTTTTCGGTCAGCGGATAATACTGGCGGTAGTATGCGCGCACGTCCTCGCGGAAACGGCGGTACGAAGACGTCCGGCCGAATTGCTCAATCCAGCCATGCTCGTCAGGTGGAACCATCTGCGACGTCAATTGCCCGCCCAACCACTCCGTCTCCTCCGTCAAAATTACTTTTCGCCCCGCTTCCAGGGCGGCCAGTGCCGCGGCGCAGCCGCCGACTCCTCCGCCGATCACGGCAATGTCCGTGAAAAATTGTTTCGCGCTCATGTTGGTAGTTCCGCCTTCAGGCGGAATTCGCGGGCCACAAGGCTTCCGCCTGAAGGCGGGACAACCAACGTGGCACATCGTTTCACCCGGGTCGTCATGGTCGCGGCGACTTGAGTAATTCAGCGAGCGGTTGCTTGAGCGCCGCGGCCCAGATCGCGTAGCCCCCCTCACTGGGGTGAATCAAGTCGGGCATGATTTCGCGCGACAACGTGCCGTCGGGCCCGATAAATTTTGGTTCCAAATCGAGGAAGTGAACGAACCGACCGTCATGCAACCGGCTCAACGCCGCGTTGACTTCACGAATCTGCCCGCGCTGTGCGGAGTCCTTTTCACCCCGCGGGAAAACTCCGAGCAGCAGGATTCGCGTCTCCGGCAATTTCGCCCGCAGCGTCGTCACAATCAGCATCACGCCTTCGATCGCCTCCGCGGTGGAGTTGCGCGGCGTGCCATCCTTTTCCGTCCCGGTGTTGTTGCCCCCGATCATCACGACCACGACTCGCGGCGCCAGGCCGTCGATCTCGCCGTGCTGCAGCCGCCACAACTGATGCTGCGTCCGGTCGCCATCGATGGCAAAGTTCGCCGCGCGCAGCGGCGCCAAGTGTTCGTCCCACAACACCCGCCCCGTCGTCCGCCACAGATCGGTGATCGAATCACCGATGAACAGCACGTCGATGCCACCGCGCCGGGCCGTCGCCACGTATTCCTCATGCCGCTGCATCCAGCTGAGGTTCTGACCGCCGAAGACCTGGCGCGGCACCGGTTCAGTGGCGGTGTTGGCGAACGCACCCGATCCCAATGTCAGCAATCCGACCAGCGCGGGCCGGCGCAGCCGTCCCAAAGCGGCCCACCGCCCGCCGCTCGACCGCCGGTTCATTCCTTTAA
>CANJNJ010000009.1 GCA_947474995.1 Opitutaceae bacterium
GGAGGGCGCCCTGCTCGGGTTGTTCGTCATTCTGTTCGCGCATATTGCGGCCGGTTTTTGCACGGCGCTGGTGGGTTTCTATGTGATCAACCGCGGGGGGGACAGCTCCCGCATCACCGCGACGCTCAAAGAAGGCGAGGAGCCGAAGCTGGCGGCGACGGCCATTGTCATGCCGGCGTTCAACGAAGACGTGAGCCGCGTCTTTGAAGGCCTGCGTGTGGTGTTTCGCTCCGTGCAGGAAACGAAGCGGTTGGAGCACTTCGATTTCTTCGTTTTGAGCGATTCGAACCAGCCGAACCAATGGATTCAGGAGGAGGTCGCCTGGGCCGAGCTCTGCAAGCAGGTCGGCGGCTTCGGGAAGATTTTTTACCGCAAGCGTCGCCATTCGATTAACAAGAAGGCGGGCAACGTCGCGGATTTTCTCCGCCGCTGGGGCCGGCGCTACCGCTACATGATCGTGCTCGACGCCGACTCGATCATGACGGGCAAGGCGCTCGTCGACCTCGTCGCGCTGATGGAGAAAAATCCCGAGGTGGGCATCATCCAGACCGCGCCGCGCATCGTGAACGGCGAGACGCTGTTCGCCCGCATGCAGTCGTTCGCCAGCCGGCTCTACAGCCCGCTTTTTCTCGCGGGACTGAACTACTGGCAGCAGCACGAGGGAAATTTCTGGGGCCACAACGCCGTGGTGCGCGTGCAGCCCTTCATCGATCATTGCTCCCTGCCCGAATTGCCCGGCAGCGAACCTTTCGGCGGTCGCATCCTGTCGCACGATTTCGTCGAGGCCGCGCTGATGCGCAAGGCGGGCTGGTCGGTGTGGCTTGCGGCGGAGATCGAGGGCAGCTACGAGGAGGGGCCGCCCACCCTCATCGACTCCGCCAAGCGCGACCGGCGCTGGTGCCAGGGCAATCTCCAGCACGCCTGGCTGCTCACGACCCACGGGTTCCGACCCGCGAGCCGGTTTCACCTGCTGATGGGCGTGATGGGGTACGTTTCGTCGCTGCTGTGGCTGCTGTTCATGATTCTAAGTACCATCCGGGTCGTCGCCGAGATGGCGGGACCGGCGCGGGAGGTGAATCCGGCGGCGGACACAACGTCGTGGTTTGGCTACATGGTCAAAACGCCGGAGGCCCTCACCCTTTTCGTGTTCACGATGCTGCTGATCTTCCTGCCGAAAATCGTGAGCGTCGTGGTGACGCTGGGCCGCCGCGACGAGGTGGCGAAGTTCGGCGGCAAGCATCGGCTCGTGTTGAGCGCGCTGTTGGAAACGATTGGCTCCGCGCTCCTCGCGCCCATCAACATGGCCTTCAACTCGAAGTTCGTTCTCTTCACCCTGCTCGGGCAGGGCGTGGCCTGGGTGACGCAGAAGCGCGGCAGCGACGACGACGGCACGGACTGGCGCGAGGCCATCATCACGCACGGCGGACAGACGGTGTTTGGCCTCGTGTGGGCGGTCTCGGCCTACGTGGTGTCGCCGGCGTTTTTCTGGTGGTTGAGCCCGGTGCTCGCCGGCCTCGTGTTATCGGTGCCACTCTCGATTTTCCTGAGCAAGGCGGGCGTGGGCCGCGCCGCGCGACGGCTGGGACTTTTCCTGACGGCCGAGGAAACCAACCCCCCTTACGAGCTGCGGCGGCTGCAGCAAAATCTTGCGGAGTGTTACCGGCACCTGCCGCCCTTCGAACCCTTGCGGGCTGATTACGGCCTGCTGCAGGCGGTGCTCGATCCGTACGTGAACGCCCTCCATGTCGCACTCCTGCGGCAACGTCACCCGAGCCAGGAGGCGCGCAAATGGTTCGTGCAACTGCGCGAGCGGCTGCTGCGCGAGGGTCCGGCGAAATTGGCGACGCGCGAGAAGATGGCGCTGCTCATGGACGCGCAGTCGATGATCTGGCTGCATCGCGAACTCTGGAGCTGTCCGGCGGGCTCGCTCGCCGAATGGTGGCGGCTCGCGATGCGGCAGTACAACGTGCTGACGTCCGTGCCGACGACGGCGCTTTATCGCTGAGCGGGTGTCGGATTCGGCGTTACGTTCCGTGGCCGCGCGGCGGAACGCGCGGCCCAACCATCGTGCTGATCCTACCGGGTGGGCCGGGCACTCCGTGCGCGGCCTTTGTTTTCGGCTCAGTCGCACCTGAGCCAGCGCCCCCCGGCCATCGTCTGCGGCCTTGGCACCCGCCGCCCAACCTGCGAGTGATTGTCGCATGATCCGCCTCCGCCCCGGTTTCATTTTGCTCCTACTGCTTTCTTTCTGCCCCGCCCAAGCCGCCCCATCCCCGCTGCAGGAAAAGGTCCGCGCCTGGCGTGTCGCCCACGAGCGCGAACTGATCGACGAGTACCGCGAGTTCGTCGCGATTCCGAATATCACGATCGACCGCGCCAATATCCGCCGCAACGCCGACTTCATCGTCGGGATGCTCCAGCGCCGCGGCGTCGAGGCCCGGCTGCTCACGCTCCCGTCGCCCAACGCCAATCCCGTCGTCTACGGCGAGGTAAACGTGCCCGGGGCGACGCGCACGATCATGTTCTACGCGCACTACGACGGCCAGCCGGTCAACCCGGCGCAGTGGGCGCCGGGTTGGGAGCCGTTCACCCCGAAATTTGCCACGGCGCCGGTCGAACAGGGCGGAAAGATCATTGAGGGTTGGAAGTCCGGCGATCGCGTCGATCCGCAGTGGCGGCTCACCGGCCGCGGCAGCGCGGATGACAAGGCCGGCGTGATGACCATCATCAACGCCTACGCGGCCCTCGCGGCCGCCGGCGCCGGGCCGACGGCGAATTTGAAATTCTTCTTCGACGGCGAGGAGGAACTCAACTCCCCCAGCCTGGCTGATATGATCACCGCGCACCGCGAGCTGCTGCGCGCCGATCTCTGGCTCATCCTCGACGGACCCTGTCACCCTTCGGGAAAAAAAGTCGTGGGCTTCGGCGTGCGGGGCGACGTGAACCTGAACCTCACGGTCTTCGGTCCGAAGCGTCCGCTGCACAGCGGCAATTACGGCAACTGGGCGCCCAACCCGTCGCAGGCGCTCGTGAACCTGCTCGCCTCGATGAAGGATGAGTCCGGCCGCGTGGTGGTGGCGGGATTTTACGATGACGTGATTCCGCTGACGCCCGCGGAGCGGCAGGCGCTGGCGGCCGTTCCGTCGATTGAGGATGAGCTTAAGCGCGAGCTCGGCCTCGCGAATCCGGAGGTGCCCGGTCGCACGTTGTTCGAAGGTTTCACTCTCCCCACGCTCAACCTCAACGGCATCCAGGGGGCCAATGTCGGCCTCCTGGCGGCCAATGTCATTCCCACGGTGGCGCGCGCGACGCTCGATCTCCGGCTGGTTTCCGGCAACGACGCGAAGCGCCAGGTGGCCAAGGTCGTCGCGCACATCGAGGCGCGCGGCTGGCACGTGCTCGACCGCGATCCCACCGACGCCGAGCGCGCGCAATACTCGCGGATCATTCGGATCGAATTGAAATCCCTCGGCACCAACCCCCAGCGCACGCCCATGGACCTGCCGATCGCGCGGGCGGTCGTGGCCGCGGTGCAATCGACCGTCGACTATCCCGTCGTGCAGTTGCCGACGCTCGGTGGAACGCTGCCGTTGATCACCATCGAGCAGATGCTGGGCCCGAAAATCATTTCCGTGCCGGTGGTGAATTCGGACAGCAACCAGCACGCGGAAAACGAAAACCTGAAGGTGCAGTTCCTCTGGGACGGCCTCGAGACCTACGCGGCGTTGATGACGATGCGGTGAGGGGTCAATCGCATCTGGCGATCGTACCGGGTGGGCCGGGCACTCCGTGCGCGGCCATCAATCGTAAGATCGAACCCAACGCCTTGGCCGTGCGGCGGAGCGCACGGCCCACCCGTTATGATAATCGTACCCGGCGGGCCGGGCGCTCCGCGCCCGGCCTATCATTACGTTCGCCCCCACGGTCTTTTGGCCGGCCACGGAGTGGCCGGCCCGGCGCAACGCCCGAGATTCGGCGGCATGTCCGACGGTCCGCCCCCTGACGAATTGGGCCCGATCCAATTTGTCATCCTTGTCCTGTCGCTGCTGCTGCTCGCGGCACTGGCCGCGGAATTGATTCTTCCCGTGCCCAAGGAAGTCTCGCGGCTGATTGGCTTCATCGACACCGCGGTGTGCGTGGTTTTTCTCGCCGACTTCGTCGATCGTTTCCGCCGCGCGCCCTCGAAGGCGGCGTTCATGAAGTGGGGTTGGATCGATCTGCTCGCGAGTGTTCCGGCCATTCCGGCCCTGCGGTGGGGACGGGTGTTCCGGGTGCTCCGGATCGCACGGCTGCTGCTCGCGGTGAAATCGTTTCGGCGACTGCTGGGGCTGCTCTTCACCAGCAAGGCCCACGCAGGCTTTGCCTCGGTCTTCGCCTTCGGCTTCGTTATCATCTCGTCCAGCTCGATCGCGATTCTCCTGTGCGAGGGAGCTCGCGGAAACATCCAGACCGCCGGCGACGCCCTGTGGTGGTGCCTGGTCACGATCACGAAGGTCGGCTATGGCTATTTTTATCCAATCACCACCGGCGGACGCATCGTCGCGGTCCTCACGATGTTTTCCGGCGTCGGCATCTTCGGCGCCCTGAGCGGCGTGATCGCGACCGTGCTCCTGGGCTCGATGCAAAAGGAAGAGGACGAAATCCTCGTGGAAATCCGGGCCCTCAAGGCTGAAGTCGCGCGGCTCCGGGAGACGACTACCCCGCCGAACGACTCCGCGAAGAAATAGGCAGCCACTAATCGGTCGACCTGGTTTGGCTGCATCCGCGGAAATGTCCGGGGTCCGACCCAAACCATACCTTTCCGCGGACGACCCAGCGCGGCGCAGCCGCAACCAAAGGGACAGGCTCCTTCTTGAACCACTGATTCACACTAATTGAACACTAATCTGGCTACGATCCAGCGCCTGCCTTATTAGTGAGTCATTAGTGTAGATCAGTGGTTGAAGTTGCCTTGGTTTGGCCTGGTTGCGGCTCGCACTA
Source organism: Opitutaceae bacterium (assembly GCA_947474995.1). GTDB lineage: Bacteria > Verrucomicrobiota > Verrucomicrobiia > Opitutales > Opitutaceae > ER46. The sequence continues at coordinate 4,981 of CANJNJ010000009.1, forward strand.
TAAAAATGCACGCAGGAAAACATCATCTTCAGATATACCAGTGCGGATGGATGCCCGGTCTAAAAAGGGAGGGTCGTTATTTGGATCCTCACCTACCCGATCGCTGCGAGGGCCGCGCGGTACTGCGGCTCGAATTCGGCCCGGGAGGAGACGTTTAGCCCAAGGCCGCGGATGATGCCGTCGTTCAGTCCGTAAATCCAGCCATGCACGGTGACCGGCTGGCTTCGCTCCCACGCGTCACGAACGATCGTCGTCTGGCACACGTTGCCCACCTGCTCGATCACGTTCAGCTCGCACAAGACATTTCCCCGCGTCGTTTCGCCGTCAAAACGGTGGACACACGCCTGGTGTTTTTCCGCCACGTCCTGAATGTGCCGCAGCCAGTTGTCGGCCAGCCCGACGCGATCGCAGCGCAACGCGGCTTGCACACCGCTGCAGCCATAGTGACCGCAGACGATGATGTGCTTCACCTTCAGGACATCGACGGCGAATTGCATCACCGAGAGACAATTCAGATCGGTGTGCACCACCACATTGGCGATGTTGCGGTGCACGAACAATTCGCCGGGCAGCAGGTTGACGATCTCGTTGGCCGGCACACGGCTGTCCGAGCAGCCGATCCACAGATACTCTGGCGCCTGCTGGCGCGATAGCTTGAGAAAAAAGTCGGGGTCCCGCGCCCGAATCCCGTCCGCCCAGGCGCGATTCTGTTTAAAAAGATGATCCAATGGCCCCATACAAGCCCCATGCTCCGCGCCCCGGCGGGCTTGTCGATGGCAATTCGAGTCAACGTGGTCGACGGCGCCAACTCGTGCCCGCCAATACACTCAGGCCGGCGATCGCGGCGCAGGCGGCGGGTTCGGGAACCGCTACCGCGGTAAATGTCGTGACGGAGCCACCGTTGCTGAAGGTCAGAACCCCTCCACTGGTGTTGATCGTTCCATTCGACGACCCCCACTGCATCAGGGTTCCGGTGCCGGTAATCGGACCAATCCCGGTGAGCAGATCCCAAGTGGAAAACGCCGGGTCACCCGGCCCATCGAAGAGATCGCTGCCTCCAAACCCTCCCCGGGAAAATCCAACCGACGTCACGCTGTTGTTTACAAACGTCCGCGTGGGCGAACTAAAGGGGTAGGTTCCCACCCCCGTAATCGCAATCGAAGCCGACAAATCGTCGATGAAGTATCCACCGGCCATGGTCTGGCGGGTGGCCGTGTCGACGGTGTCCGAAATCGTAAACGTGGCATTCGTGAACGACGTCGCTCCAATCTGCCCGGAACCCGTGCCCGTGTGCGTGAGGAGCAAAACCGCCGCGAACGACGACGGCGCCAGCCAAAAAAACACCCCGGCCGACACCCGCGCGAGCAGTGTTGGAAATTTGGTCTTCATGGAGCCGCGATGAAATAACCATCTGCTCGCTCGACCGTCAAGACCACGCCCACGTCCGGCGGTGCCGGGCTTATCGTGGAGTCGCCTGTGCCTCTTCTCCCGAAGCGGGCGACGCGACAGAGTTCTTCTTCGGTGGCCCGCCACGGGAGAGGCGGGATCCCTCAACCCTGCGCGCCCAACAAATTCCGCACCTGCTCCACCAACGCCGTCGTCAGCGCCATGCGCGGCGCATCGAGCGGCATCGCCTGCGAGGAAAACTTCGCGATGACGATCCCGGCCGCCCGATCGATAAACAGATTTTGCCCGTGGATGCCCATGCCGAAGAGCAACGGCCGATCGCCCCGCACCACGTACCACTTGCTGCGGTAATGCATCGGCAAGCCCGGGTAATATTGGACAAACGGCCCCTGGTCCCAGGCCTGCGGATCCCCGAGATCGAAGAGATCCTCAATCCACCCAGACGGAAGCACCTGCTTCCCGGCGCGCTTGCCGCCATCGACGATCAACTGCCCAACGCGCGCGAGGTCGCGGGTCGTCATGCACATCCCGCCGGCACACCGCGGCGCGCCCAGCCGGTCGACGGTGATATACGCGCTGTGTTCGGCGCCCATCGGCCGCCACAATAACTCGCTCAGCAAATCCGCGTAACGCACCCCCGCCGAGCGCTCGATCACCCAGCCCAGGAGATCCGTGTTCGGCGAAACATAGTGGAAGCGACCGCCGTGCAGGCCGTCCGAGCCGGTCAGCTCCTGAAAAAACGCGCGCAGGTCGGAGGGTTTGTCACCCGCACCGAGCGGATTCCAACCGGTGGCCTTGCGATACGCGACGATGGAGCCCGACGTCGCAAGGTAATCCTCGTTGAAGTCCACGCCCACGCGCATGTCGAGCAACTGGCGGATGGTCGCGCCGCGATAGCCGGTGCCCTTCAGCTCGGGAATCACCTCGGTCACGGGTTTCGCCAGATCCAGTTGCCCGCGCGCCTCGAGAATGCCGACCACGATCGCGAGCATCGATTTCGAGACCGACATCAAAATGTGCGGCGAAGCCGCGGTCATGCCGTTCGCGTAGTGTTCGAAGACCATCCGGCCGTGCTGCAAAATGACGAGCCCGTCGGTATCCGTCGCCGTCAGATCGCCCAAGGGAAGATCGCGTGGCGCGCGCGGCAGTTCCCAAACGGTGTGCCGATCGTTGGGGATGTCCGCCGACGGCACGAGCTCGCGCACGTGCTGAAAACCCCAGCGGTGGAACGGCGCCGTCCGCCAATTCGCCAGCGTCACCTGTTCGCCCGGGGCCGGAGGAAAGCCGTTCATGCGAGGATTCCCTGGACCACCTCGCCGGCCACGTCGGTCAGCCGGAAGTTGCGACCCTGGTAGCGGTAGGTCAGCCGCGTGTGGTCGATGCCAAAGAGGTGCAGCATCGTCGCGTGCAGGTCGTGCACGCTCACGCGGTTTTCCACCGCCTCGTAGCCAAGCTCGTCCGTCGACCCGTAGGTGACGCCGCCCTTGATGCCGCCACCGGCGAGCATGAGGGAAAAGCCCTTGATGTGATGATCGCGCCCCTTGCCCTGGGCCATCGGCGTGCGGCCGAACTCGCCACCCCAGATGATCAGCGTTTCGTCGAACAGGCCCCTCTCCTTGAGGTCGCGGATCAACGCCGCCGTCGGCCGATCAACTTCCTCCGCCTTGAATTTCACGTGCGACACGTCGTCGTGATGATCCCAGTCGCGGTGATAAAGCTGGATGAAGCGCACGCCCTTTTCCGCGAGGCGCCGCGCGAGCAGGCAATTGGAGGCGAAGCTGCCATCGCCCGGCTGCGCGCCGTACTGCTCGAGCACGGCGGCCGGTTCCTGGGCGATGTCCATCAGGCCGGGCACGCCGGCCTGCATCCGAAAGGCCATTTCGTACTGGCTGATGCGCGCCAGAATCTCGGGATCGTGGACGGCGTCGTGCTGCACCCGGTTGAGCTGGTTGACCGCGTCCACGATTTCCCCTTCGTCGCGCCGCGTGACCCCGGGCGGATTTTTGAGATAGAGCACGGGGTCGCCGTTCGACTGAAACTTCACGCCTTGGAACCGGCTCGGCAAATAGCCGCTATGCCACTGCCGCGAGGCAATCGGCTGCATCTGCCCGCCGCGGCCAGCGGACGTCAGCACGACAAAGCCCGGCAGGTCTTCCGTCTCCGCCCCGAGCCCGTAGGTCAGCCACGAGCCCATGCTGGGCCGGCCGGGGATGACCGAGCCGGTGTTCATGAACGTGTGCGCCGGATCGTGGTTGATCTGCTCGGTAAACATCGAGCGCACGATGCAGATGTCGTCCGCCACACTCCCGATCTGCGGGAAGAGCGAGCAGATTTGCTGGCCGGATTTTCCGTATCGTTCGAAGGGGAACTGCGGGGCATGGCACTTGAGTTCCTTGCCCTGCAACTGCGCGATCTGCTGCCCCTTGGTAAACGATTCCGGCATGCCCTGGCCATGCATCGCCGCGAGCTTCGGCTTGTAATCGAAGGTCTCCAGGTGGGACGGACCGCCGGCCTGGTAGAGATAGATGACGCGCTTGATCTTCGCGGGATGATGGAGCGGATCGATGATCCCGCGCCACCGCTCGTTCGAACCCGCGGGAGCCGCCGCGGCGCGGAGAAGTCCCGGGTTCAACAGCGAGCCGAGCGCGATCGAGCCGAGGCCGGTCGCGACCCGGGACAGGAACGCGCGCCGGGTGAGGTCCTGCAGATGCTGTTCGAATGGCTTCATGGGCGGGTGTCGGATTCCTCAGTTGCGCGTGATGGTCTCGTGGAGGTTGAGCACGGCCCGCGTGACAGCCGTCCACGCAGCGAGGTCGGCCGCGCCGGCTTTGCTGGTGACCGGGGCGGCCCCGACCGCGGCCAGTTCGCGGGCCGCGGGCTCCTCGGCGCGGTAACGGGCGCGCTGCCGGTTGAACAGCTCCTGCAGAATCCCGGTTTCCGCGGTCGTCGGCGGGCGCGCCAGCGCGTGTCGAAACGCCCAGGTCAGCTTGCCGCGAAACGTCCAGCCTCCTTCGCGCAGCACTCGTTCCGCGAAGGCGCGCGCCGCCTCGACATACGTGGGGTCGTTCAGGAGCACGAGGGCCTGCAGCGGCGTGTTGGAGACGGCGCGATTGGCCGTGCACTCCTCGCGCGCCGGCGCATCAAACGCCGCGAGGCTCGGATGCAGAAAGGTCCGCTGCCAGTGCGTGTAGAGTCCGCGCCGATAGAGCCCCTCGCCGTCGTCGGGCACATACTCCCGCTTCGGAAAATTCAGCGTCGAGTAAAAGCCGGCCGGCTGGTAGGGCTTCGCGCTCTCGCCGCCGACGCGATCCACCAGCAGGCCGCTGATCGCGAGCGCATTGTCGCGCACGATTTCCGCCTCGAGGCGCAACGGCACCTGCCGCGCCAGCAGCCGGTTCAACGGGTCGGCCTCCAGCAGGGCGGGCACCGGCTGCGACGACTGCCGATAGGTGCGGGAGGTAACGATCAATTCCACCATGTGCTTGATGTCCCAGCCCTGCTCGCGGAATTCGACCGCGAGCCAGTCGAGCAACGCGGGATGGCTGGGCCACTCGCCCTGGGAGCCGAGATCTTCGAGCGTACGGGTGAGCCCGGCGCCAAAGAAATTTTTCCACAGGCGGTTGACGAAGGTCCGCGCCGTCAGCGGATTGTCGGGCGCGACGAGCCAATTCGCGAGATCGAGCCGCGAAGCGCGGCCGCCGGCCGCCGGCTGCAGCTGGCGCAGGAACTGCGGCACGCCGGGTTCGGCGATCTCGCCGCTCTCGTCCATCCAGTTGGCCCGGGCCAACACGCGGATCGGGCGCGGTTCGACGCTGCGCGATACCGGCACGGTCGGAATGGTCAGGGCCACGGAATCGCGCTGCTTCACCGCCGCGGCGAGCCGCTCGCGCATCGACGCCAGCGCCGGGGCCACCGTGCGATAGTATTCCGCCACTTCCTTCCCCTCGGCTGGCTTCCGTTCCGCCGCGGGCACGCGCAGCGCCTTGAGCACGGCATCGGGCACGCTTTCCGGATAAGCGTCGGGTTCCGGGAGCGCGTGCAGCGCGATCCGAAAGCGGCCGAGATTCTGAAAGCGGTGCTGCTTCGCGCCGTGGATTTTCACCGTCAACCGCGCCTCGGGGCCGCCGGCGAAAGGCTCGGCCAATTGCAGGGCGATGCCGCCCCCGACCTTGCGGACAAAGGAGAGCGCCGTCGCGGGATTGCCGTCGATCACGGCGGCGGGCGGATAACCCGCCTCGTGGCGGCTGCTGGCCCGGGCCACGGTCACCCGCAGCGGACGGAACGGGGCGCCGCGACCGGAAGATCCCAGCACTTCGATTTCCGAGATGAAGAACGCCGAGCCACCGCGGGACACTTCGTCGCCGGGATAGCGGGCGTCCTGCATCACCTCCACGCGGGCCGCCGTGATGCGCTCGAGCGGCGCCGGCACCGTGACGATATAGGTGTCGGATTCCGGATTCCGGCCGCCCGGCACGACGGAATCATCCTCTTCGATGGCGAGCGGCGTGCCCTCCGGTGAGGTCGCCGCGAGCGGATGCTGCGCCGTCCAAGCCAGCTGGCCGGCGTCGGCCAGCGCGAGCGTCGACTTCTCCCACTCGCTGCGGCTGGCGGCGAGCTGATCGTCGGTGACGGCCTCGAGTTCCCGGCGCCGCGCCGCGATCCCGGTGTCGAACGCCTTCATCTGCTCTTCCTGGGCGGGCGAGGCGAAAAGCGTTTCCTCACTGAGATTCTCGGGCGTGAATCCGCCGCTGAGATTGTAGGCACCTTTTTCCTTCAGGTCGGAGAAAATCGCGGCAAAGCGGTAGAAGTCCCGGTTCGTGAAGGGATCAAACTTGTGGTCGTGGCATTCCGCGCACGCCATGGTCGCCCCGAGCCACGTCGTGGCCGTCGTGCGCACGCGATCGGCCGCGTATTTCGCGAGGTATTCCTTGTCCTGAATGCCACCCTCGGCGCTGATGCGGTGGAGCCGATTGTAGCCGGAAGCCACGCGCTGGCGGCTCGTCGCGCCGGGCAGCAGATCGCCAGCGAGCTGCTCGCGCGTGAACTGATCGAACGGCAGGTTGCGGTTGAACGCGTCGATGACGTAGTCGCGATAAGGCCACACGCGGATCGGGACGTCGTTGTGAAACCCGACCGTGTCCGCATAGCGCACGAGATCCAGCCAGGGAATTGCGAGCCGTTCGCCGTAGTGAGGGGAGGCGAGGTATTTCCTGACCAGCTGCTCATAAGCCCGGGGATCCCGGCTCCGCGCAAACGCCTCGACGTCGTCCGCCGCCGGCGGCAGGCCCGTGAGATCCAGGCTGAGGCGGCGGATGAGCGTCCGACGATCGGCCTCCGGCGACGGGGCGAGCCCGGCGTGATCGAGCGCCTCGAGGATGAAGGCATCGATGGGGTTGGCCGGGGCGGACGCCACGGCGGGGACGGACGGACGCTGGGGTGCGACGAAAGCCCAGTGCGGCTCATATTCGGCGCCTTCCGCGATCCAGCGTTTCAGGATCTCCTTCTGCGGCCCGGTCAGGCGGTGGTTGGCCTCGGGCGGCGGCATCTGCTCTTCCGGGTCGTCGCTGAAAATCCGGCGAACGAGTTCGCTGGCCTCGGGCTGGCCAGGCTCGAACGCGCCGACCGCGAGGGCAACGTCGCGCTGATCCAGTCGCAGCTTGGCCTTGCGCTGATTCTGATCCGGGCCGTGGCACCGAAAACAATTCTCCGAAAGAATCGGCCGGACCTCGCGGTTGAAGCCCAGCCGTTCCGCGGCGCCGCCCGTGGCCGTCCCGCCGCCGAGTCCGGCGAGCGCGACCAACAGGCAGGCCAGCGCAGCCCGCCAGCGCATAAAAAATAGGGGTACTCTCACCGCGAAGAACCAACACAGGAAAATCGGCGAAGGGAAGAACGAGTTGCGGCGCGGCGCCTATCCGTCGCTGATATCCGATCCCCTCCCGCTTCTCCCCAGACTGTGGGAAAACTCGAAAAAGAACTCATTTTGTCATTCGGCGCGAAGCGAAGAATGACAGACTTTCACCCAGTCTGAAGAGGGCGGGACGCGTGGCACGCCGCAAACCGCAGCCGCGGCTTGCGGCGTGGCGCGCGACGGTTTCGACTGCCGCCGCCATGGAGATCTACGCCCGCGCCCGCACACTCATTGACGCCGCCCACGCCGGCGATCCGCATCAGGCGGCCGACGGCCGGCCCGCGGAACTCGTCTACTCCGACCGGATGGAGGCGTGGGTGGCCCGGCTGGTGCCCGCCGCGCCGGTCTTGCTGCGCCTGGCCGCGCGTTGCCAGCATCTCGAGCGCTGGTCAGTGCCGCGAAACACTTTCCCCCTCGACAAGCCTGGCTACCACGCCTGGCGCCGCTCCCTCTACACCAAGCAGGCCGAACGCGCCCACGCGCTCCTGCTCGCCGCGGGCGTCTCGACCGCGGAAGCCGCCGCAGTCGCCACGTGGGTGTCCAAGACCGGCCTCAAGACCAATGCGGGCACGCAGGCGCTCGAGGATGCGGCCTGCCTGGTTTTTCTGGAAAACGAAATCAAGGATTTTGCCGCGCAGCATGCGGAATATCCGCGGGAAAAATTCATCGATATCATCCGCAAGACCTGGCGGAAAATGAGTCCCGGCGCCCAAGCCGCAGCGCTGGCCTTGGAATTGCCGGCCGCGGTGGCCTCACTCGTGCGCGACGCGCTAAAATCGGGATGAGCCCCGCAAGCCCCGAACTAGAGATTAATTCAGAAGCCAGGAAGCCATGAGTGATCTCGGTGGCCTGGCTCAGCCTCCTGGTTTCCTGGCTTCTGAATTCAACGAGGATTGATTCCGGGGGGTGTTTAATCGGATCGGTTTAGGTCAGCGCCAAACATTCGCCCTACTGCCCGCTCACGCGTGGCATCATATGTTTCGGGTGACCCGATTCCGGGTTGCAACGATTCCCGCGTCGATTCGTCATCTCCCATCGCAGCCCATTGGCCGCCCTTTTCTGCCAGCATGCACCAGCCCCACGTTCCGCCTCCACCCGATCGGCGCAATTTCCTCACCAAAGCGGCCTCCATCGTCATCGGTGGCGCGCTGGCGGTGGTCGCGCCCGTCGCCGGCCTTTTTGTTCTCTTGGATCCCTTGCGCCGCAAATCCCAGGCCGGAACCTTCGTCAAGGTCGGCTCGTTGTCCTCCCTTCCCGCCGGCGGCGCGGCCCAAAAATTTCAGGTGCTCGAGACCAAGACCGACGTCTGGAATGTGACGCCGAATGAACCGGTGGGAGCCGTCTACCTCCAGCGCGTCGGCGAGGGCAAGGTGCGCGCCCTCAATGCGAAGTGCCCCCACGCCGGCTGCTTCGTCAATTTCAAGCCGGGCGACGCCATGCACTACCATTGCCCCTGCCATAACAGCAGCTTCGGGATGGACGGGAAGATTCTCAATCCCAACAGCCCCAGTCCCCGCGCGCTCGACGAGCTGCCGGTGGAGCTGCGCGGCACCGAGATCTGGGTGCGCTTCCAAAACTTCCGCGCCGGCGTCAAGGACCGGGAGCCGGTTTGATGAAGTCGTTCTTCGACTGGATCGATCACCGCACCGGCAGCAAGAAACTGCTGCACGAGGTGCTGTTTGAAAACGTGCCGGGCGGCGCGCGCTGGCGTTACGCCTGGGGCAGCACGCTGGTCTTCTGTTTTTCCATCCAGGTCGTGACCGGCCTGTTTCTCTGGCTGGCCTACAGCCCGAGTTCCCAGACCGCGTGGGAAAGCGTCTATTACATCCAGCATGTGATGTGGGGCGGCTGGTTCCTCCGCGGCCTCCACCATTTCACCGCCCAGGCCATGACCGTGCTGCTCGCCCTGCATCTGATGCAGGTCGTGATCGACGGGGCGTACAAGGCGCCGCGGGAAGTGAACTTCTGGACCGGCGTGCTGCTGCTCCTGCTCGTGCTCGCGCTGTCGCTGACCGGTTACCTGCTGCCGTGGGACCAGAAAGGCTACTGGGCCACGCGGGTCGCCACGGGCATCGCCGGCATCACGCCGATGATCGGCCCGGCGGTGGAGCGACTCGTGGTGGGCGCGAACGACTACGGCCATCACACGCTCACGCGTTTCTTCGCGCTGCACGCCGGCATCATCCCCGGCGGCATCATCGCGTTCATCGTCGCCCACGTGTATTTGTTCCGACGGCACGGCCTCACGGCCAAGCTGCCGAAAAAGGCCCCGGACTCCCCGTTCTGGCCGGATCAGGTGTTTCGCGACGCCGTCGTCTGCCTGGCGGTGCTGATCGTCATCCTGTTTTTCAACTTCCGCTCCCACGGCGCGGACCTCGATGCGCCGGCGGATCCCTCCGAGCCCTATCCCGCCCGGCCGGAGTGGTATTTTCTCTTTCTCTTCCAGATGCTGAAGCTCCCCGTCTTCAAGGGGAGCATGGAAGTCGTGGGCGCCATCGTGGTCCCCACCGTGGTCATGGTCGTCCTGGTGGCGATGCCTTACCTCGGAAATTCCAAGCAGGGCCATCGCTTCAACCTGGGATTTCTTTGGGCGATGCTGGGCGTCATGGCCTCCCTGACTTATCTCGCGATGAACGAGGATCGAAATGACCCGGGATTCCAGGCCGACGTTCGGGCCGCCAAATGGGAGGCCGAGCGCGTGATCACCCTCGCCGGGGAAGGCATTCCGACCACGGGCGCGATCACGCTGCTGCGCAACGACCCGCTCACGCAGGGACCGAAGATCTTCGCCCGCAATTGCGCCAGTTGCCACCGCTACGACGGCCACGACGGGCTCGGCGGCCAGCCCAAGGACAAGATTTCCGCCTCCGACCTGAAGGGCTTCGGCAGCCGGGAATGGCTGACCGGGCTTTTCGACCCCGAGAAGATCGCGGGCCCGCTTTATTGGGGCGGCACGGAACACGCCGAGGGCAAAATGGCCAAATTCGTGAAAGAGGACGTCCCGGAATTTAACGCCGAGCAGAAGGAGAAACTTCGCCAAGGCCTCATCGCCCTCTCGGCCGAGGCCGGCCTGAAGGCTCAAGCGGCTTTGGACAAACGCGACGCCGCGCTGATTGCGGAAGGCCAAAAGGAACTCAAGGGCAGCACCATCAACTGCGCCGACTGCCACAAATTCCACGGTGACGGCGATGACACGGGTCCGGACCTGACGGGCTGGGGCTCTCGCGAGTGGCTGACGGCCTTCATCTCCGACGCGTCGCACGAGCGCTTCTACGGCGAGAAGAACGATCGGATGCCCGCGTTTGGCACGGACAAAATGCTGACCGAGCGGGAAATCGGCCTCGTCGCGGACTGGCTCCGTGGCGAATGGTACGTCCCGAAATCCCGGGCCGAGTAATGGGAGCGCGGGCGCCCTCGCCCGCTCCGTCCTCGTCACGGGAAACCAACCGGTGCCCAACCCTAAAAACACCCCTCGGCCTCCGTCCTCCTTCGGCACCGCGCGGCTGGTCGCGCGTATCCCGCGCGCCGACGATGGACCAGCCGTGTTTGCTTCCTACGCGGGCGATCCGGACGTCACGCGGTATTTGAGCTGGCGGGCGTACGAGCGCGTGGAACCGCTGAATCTGTTTCTCCGCGAAGCCGTCGCGCATTGGGAAAAAGGCGACGGCCAGTACGCGTGGCTGCTTTGCCTGAAGGGCACGGAGACGCCAATCGGATCCATCGGCGTCGACCTTGCGAGCGAGGGCAAGGCGATGTTCGGCTACGTGCTGGCGAAAAAATTCTGGGGCCACGGTTTTACCGCCGAAGCGTTACAGCCTCTGGTCGACTGGTCGCTGGCGCAGCCAACGATTTTTCGCGCGTGGGCCTTTTGCGACGTCGAGAATCCCGCGTCTGTGCGCGTGATGGAAAAAGCCGGGCTGGTGCGCGAAGGCATCCTCCGGCGCTGGCACACCTCGCCGACGCTCGGACCCGTGCCGCGCGATTGCATCGTCTGCGCGAAGGTGAAGTAGGAAGGCGGGCCGGGTTGGTCGTTCCGCCCTCAGGCGGAATCCGAAGTTCTCAAACCTTCCGCCTAAAGGCGGAACGACCAACCCGGCCACCGGCCTTCGCCCGGAATCGCTCGCGAAATTGCCTGGGGTGGATCACCTTCCTCCCATGACCACCGTGCAGCGCTGCCCCACGATCGACCAGGCGCTGTTCACGCGGTCATTGCTCGACGGCTGCGGCGTCAAAGCCTACGTCCCGGACGAACTCACGGCTCAAACCGATCCGGTGATTTTTTTCGGCAGCATGAACAGCATCCGCGTGCAGGTGGATGATGCGGATGCGGTGACCGCGCGGGCGATCCTGGCACAAAACGGGTTTCCGCCGGAATAGGACGGGTCGGAGACCCGCGCTACTTCAAGGCGCCGATCACCTGACCGAGGAAGTTATCCAGCGTCTTGTCGTCCTTGATCCAGCGGACGACGACGACGAGGTCGTTTTCCCAGTCGATGTAGACGATATTGGGACCGTTGCCGCGAAAGGTGACGCTCGACGCCGGCGTGCTCGGCAGCGGTTTGCGGCCGGTGTTCAGAGACCAGTTGGCGAAGCCGTACGTGTTGTTGGCCGGGCCCGGCGTCCGCGCGAGAGCGATCCATTCCTTCGACACGATTTGCCGATCGTCCCAGCGGCCTTCCCGCAAAAACAGATAGCCGAACCGCGCCAGATCGAAGGCGCTGATGAACATGCCGCCGCCAAAGTGTCCGCCCCCACTGACCGACTGAATCTGCTGGCCGTCGATCAACACCCACGAATTTTCGTAGCCGTGCCAGCGCCAGGTGGTAGAGGCCCCGATCGGGTCCATGATTTCCTCGCGCAACACCTGCGGCAACGGCCGGCGCCAGATATGCAGCGCCGCGAGCGCGAGCAAGTTTACGCGGACATCATTGTATTTAAAAAAGGCACCCGGATCGTGCATCTCCCGCTTTGGATAATCTTCCGGTGTGGCGCCCACCGGCCGATCCGCCCAGTCGGGCACGCCCCATAACGTCCCCGACCAGTCGCTGGTTTGCCGCAGGAGATGATCCCACGTGATCGGCGCGTTGTGCTCCGAGCCGAAGAGCTCGGCCCGCTCGGCCGTCGGCAGGTAGCCGCTCACGCGATTGTTCACGTCGCGAATCAGCCCGCGTTGCCACGCGAGTCCGACGACCGTGGTCAAAAACGTCTTCGTGACGCTGTGCGTCATGTCGGTCCGCGCGGTGTCGCCCCACTCGGCCACGACGTAGCCGCGATGCACCACGAGGCCGTTGATCGCGGCACGTGGCTGGGTCGGGCCGAGCAATTTGAAATTCGGCTCATGCGCCCCGAAGGTTTCCTTCATCAGCGTCGCCATGTCCTTCGTCGCCGGGTTGTCGTTGGCGCGGGCGTAGTCAACGGCCTGCTGCATCTTCAGCGAGTCCAGGTTGAGCTGGTCCGGCCGGCGGTGTTCCCAGTCGCCGCGCGGCGGAAAATACTCGGCCGCGGCGAGCGGCGTGACGCAGCGGACCAAGGCAACGAGCAACAGGCCGAGCGTGGCCGGGGAAAAACGACGGGGGGTCATGCTGAAACTCTAAACGCGGCGCCCCGGCCGGGCGATGTCTTTTGATCTGATGTTTCACGCGGAGCAGCGGAGCCACCGTGTCTTGGTCCAAACCATTTCTCCCGCCCGCTTCGCTCACGGCGCGGAGGCGCAGAGTTCAACCAATCCACCCTCGGCCTCCGCGTGCTTTGTTGGTAGTCCCGCCTTTAGGCGGAATCCGAGCGGCGCAATCCTTCCGCCTGAAGGCGGAACTACCAACAACCGGGCGCCGCAAGAAAGTGAGATGCGCCCAGGCCGGCGCTAATTCAAGAAATAGCGTTGCCGATCCGTTGGGCCGGGCTAAAACGGTACGTTTCATGGATGGCATGAACCACAACGCTTGGGCCGGCCTGGTTGCGAGCGCGACGCCCGCAAGGGAAGGCGCCTATCCGCGCACCTGGGAGGCACCATGTACCAGGTGACCTTTTCGGAACAGGCGATGCAGGAGCTGCACAAACTCGACCAGATGGCCCAGCTCGACGCCATCGACCCTCTGACCAGCCTGCGTCCAGACGACATCGCCAATCCGCGGGAGCCGCTCGGCAAGTTTCGGCGCGGCACCAAGTCTCTTTACCGATTGCGGTCGGGTAACTTCCGATTCTATTTTGAAGCGCAGGGCGAAGCCCTGCACGTCGACTATATTCTGCACCGCAATTCCCTCGAAGATTTCCTCCTGCGCAACAAGCTGCCGGTTTCCGAACAACAACTGGTTGAGCAGGACTCCAAGTTTTGGAAGTACTTGGAAAGTTTGACGAAATGATTAACTCCCGCCGCCGCCCGCCGCCTGAAGAGAGCGCCGCCGCCGATCTCGCCCGGCGCGAGGATCCGTACAACGTCACCCAGGCGAGCCGGATCTATTTCCTGCCGAACCTGATGACGGCCGGAAACCTCTTCTGCGGTTTCATGGCCATCGTGGAATGCATCCAGGCCCGCCTCGCGGAATCCTCGCCTTCCGCCGAATACCTCGGAGCGACCAATGCGGAGCATTACAAATACGCCGTCTGGCTGATCTTCGGCGCGGCAGCCTTCGACATGCTCGACGGCCGGCTGGCGCGCATGGGCGGCCGCGAGTCGCTCTTCGGGGCCGAATTCGATTCGCTGGCGGACATCATTTCCTTCGGCATGGCGCCGGCACTCCTGATGTTTTACCTCATCATCTCGCCCACCCAGGGCATCGAGTGGTTTCGCCACATCGGCTGGTTCATCGGCTTCGTCTACCTGCTTTGCGCGGCGATCCGGCTGGCGCGGTTCAACGTGATCACCAACCCGCTGCTTTACCGCAATAAAAAGGAAACGAGCAAAGACTTCGTCGGCCTTCCGGTGCCGGCCGCCGCCGCCACCGTGGCTTCGCTCGTGTTGTTCCTGCTCAAGCTGGCAGAAACGGATCGCTCGTTGAAAAGTTGGGCGCTGGCGCTGCCTTTCCTGATGCTGCTGGTCGCGATGCTGATGGTCAGCACGGTTCGCTACCCCAGTGGCAAGAACTTGGATTTGCAGACCCAAACCCGCCTCCGGACATTCATCCTCACCCTTATCGTGGTCGGCTTCGTGGTGCTCTATAAGGAAATCGCCGTTTTCGCGATCTGCCTCGCCTACATTTTCTTTGGCCTCATCCGGCAATGGCGCCGCCCAAAGACTCCCGGTCCGGGCAGTCCGTCGTCCGCACCGAATTCCTTGTGAAAAGCCTGTGCATGCTTTCCCAACAACCCGCGTTTGGGAACAACTGGCTGGTTACGCGCAAAGTCCCCGAAGTTCTTCACCACGATTTTTCGGCCGCTTTCACAGGGAAAATCGCCGGTTGCTGGGCTTATGCGCAGCCTATATGACTACTGATAGGATTCCTATTGAACCTCTATCCTTTTAGCCTTTGTTAGTTACTGCCTTCACCAAGTAGCCCTGAAATGAAATTCAAAATCAACCGCGATCATTTTGCCAACGGCCTCGCGCAGGTGCTCAACGTCGTCGGCTCGAAGGCCACGATGCCCATTTTGAGCAACGTTTTGATCGAAGCGGAGAAGGATCAAATCTCGCTCACGACCACCAACCTTGATTTGGGCATTCGCTGCAAAATCAAGGCCGAGGTGAAGGAAACCGGGTCGGTCACCCTGCCGGTCAAACGTTTGGCCGGGATTGTGCGCGAACTGCCCAATGTGGACGTTTCCTTCGATGGGTCGCCCAATCATCAGGTCAAGCTGACCTCCGGTGGCTCGACGTTTCGGATCATGGGCATCGGCAAGGAAGAATTCCCCCCGCTGCCGGAATTCGGTGAGGAAAAGGCGTACAGCCTCGAGCAGGGTGAACTCGTGACGATGCTCAAGAGCGTCGCCTACGCGCAATCGACGGACGAGACACGCTACATCCTCAACGGCGTCTATTTCAACTTTAAGGACGGCAAACTCTCGCTTGTCGCCACCGATGGCCGGCGGCTCGCCCTCATCGCCAAGGAAATGGAAGTTCCAGCCGCCAGCGCGGGTGCCATCATCCTGCCGGCCAAAACCGTGGGCGAACTCACGCGCCTCCTCGACAAGGGCGAGAAGGTCAAAATCAACTTCAACGAACGCCGGGCCGCCTTCCAAATCGCAACGGACAAGGATTCCAGCGGGCTGATCGACCACGTTTACCTCTACTCGAAAGTGGTCGAGGGCAATTACCCGAATTACCAGCAGGTCATCCCCAAGGAGACGCACCAGCGGATCAAGCTCGAGCGCGAGCTTTTCCTGCAATGCGTCCATCGCGCCGCCTTGGTTTGCTCCGAAAAAGCCAACTCGGTGAAGATCAAACTTTCGAGCAACCTGCTCGAGCTGTCCGCGCAAAGCCCGGATTTCGGCGAGGCCCACGAATCCATGGCCATCAGCTACAGCGGGCCAGATCTCCAGGTGGCCTTTAATCCGGCATTCGTGATGGACCCATTGCGGGCGCTGTCGAAGGACGAAGTCTTTTTCGAAGTCAAGGACGAGGTCAGCCCGGGCGTGTTCAAGACGCTCGAGAATTTCGTCTGCGTGATTATGCCGGTGCGACTGAGCTAAGGAGGATAAAGTAGCACCGGGCTCTGACCGGCTTCGGCGCTGGGTTTTAGCGGTGAAAAGGCGGGACGGGTTCCGAGTTATCGGGGTCCCCTGATTTACCCAAAAATGCACGCCTGGCTTTATGCGAGGCAAGTTTGTGCTAGCGTGCAGCGCAGGATTCGCGTCCGATCGCCCGTTTCGCCTGATGGAACCGACCTATTTCACCCTCTCTGCCATGGTCCTTTCGCTCGTGTTGATGCAGATCAACCGGCGGATGGCGTCCCCCATTCTTTCGATTCTGGATCGCTGGTTGCGGTGGGTGGTCTTTTCCCTGGTCAGCGCGCACCTGGTGCGGGAGTTCGAGCTGATTGACCGGCCGTTTTGGGCGCTGGCGCTCGCTTTCTTCCTGCTCTGGTTCCTCGGCGAGACCCTCTACAACTGGATGGCGATCACGGCGCACAGCCTGAGTCCGGTGCCCCTGTTTCCCCGCTATGTGGTCAACACGAGCGGCGAGGAGTGGCCGGTGCAACCGCGGCTCCTCCGGATTCGGGAGTGGCTGCGCGCGCAGGGCTTCAAGCAGACCCAGGCGCTGCGAGCCGAAATCGGGGGCGGCATTTTCCTGCGC
Source organism: Opitutaceae bacterium (assembly GCA_947474995.1). Lineage (GTDB taxonomy): Bacteria > Verrucomicrobiota > Verrucomicrobiia > Opitutales > Opitutaceae > ER46. Next base: position 21,522 of record CANJNJ010000009.1, read on the forward strand.
GTTTCCATTTACCAGGATGCCGCGGCGACGTTTCGGATCCAGGTTACTTTCATTCCGCAGGTCAACGGGGCGCTGTCCGTCTGCTACGCCGTCACCTCGGTCACGGCGGATGACTCCCGCTACCTCACGGACAACCTGTACATTCCCTTCGGCGGGTTTTATCCCGAGACGTGGTTTGTCGAACGTGCGCCCTGGCGCCGTTCCCTGCCCCGGTTGCTCGCGCGTCATCGCGCCCGGCTCACGGCGGCGGGCGCGGTGCCCGTGCCGTTTACCACCGATCCGCTGGCCGATCTCAACACGGTCCAGCACGAACTGGATCAGCTCAACACCGAGCTGGGTTTTCTCTATCCGCACTCCGACCGCGACGATCTCGGCAAGTTCACCCAGGAAGGCCGCTATCGGGTGTGGAAGGAAATCTGGATGCTGAACTATCTGGGGCGGTCGGCCCGGTACGAATAGGTTTGGGCGCCGCCCAAACCTTATCCGCCGATATAGCTCATCTCAATCTTGGCGCGGGATTCGCCGGCGGCGAGGATTTCGGACCGTTCGTCGCTGTAGCGATCCACCCGCCCCCGCCAGATGCGGGTGAGAAAGTTTTCCAGTTCCGGGTCGCTCGCCGACGCCCGCGCCGCGCCGAGCACGTCCCAACCGAGTGACGCAAAGAGGCAGGTGTAGAGTTTGCCGTCCGCGGAGAGCCGCGCCCGGTGACAATCGCGACAGAAGGGTTCCGTGACGGAGCTGATGAGCCCGATTTCACCGCGACCATCGCGATAACGATAACGCGAAGCCACCTCCCCGCGATAGGCCGGACCGACGGGCTCGAGCGGCCAAAACGCCCCGACCCGCTCCACGATCTCCCGGGCCGGTACCACCCGTTCGAGCGTCCAATGGTTCGTGTTGCCCACGTCCATGAACTCGATGAACCGCAGGGTGTGGCCGCGGGCCCGGAAATACTCGCACAGCGCCGGCAACTCGAGGTCGTTCACGCCGCGTTGCATCACGCAGTTGATTTTGACCGGCAGGCCATGCGCCGCGGCGGCATCAATGCCGCGCAGGACGCGGGCGACCTTGAAGCCGAGGCCGTTCAATTTGCCCGCCGTGACGTCGTCGAGGGAATCAACGGAGACATTCACCCGGTCGAGCCCCGCCGCCTTCAGCGCGGGGGCAAGTTTTTCGAGCAGCCAGCCATTCGTGGTGAGCGCGACATCCTTCACCCCGAGATCCTGTTTCAGCACCCGAATCAGTTCCGGGACATCAGCCCGCAGCAGCGGCTCGCCGCCCGTGAGCCGGACTTTCTCGACGCCCAGAGCCCGAAACGCGCGGACAATCCGGGTGAGCTCGGCGAGCGTCATCAATTGCGGGTCGCGCAGAAAGGCATGGCCGGGGCCGAAAATCTCCGCGGGCATGCAATAAGGGCAGCGGAAGTTGCAGCGGTCGGTGACCGAGATCCGCAGGTCGCGCAGCGGACGGTTGAATTGATCGGTGGGATGGTCCATGCAGGGGCGGCTTTACGCCGCGGGGAAAATGAGATGAAACTCGTTTTCGCGCGGCGTAAAGCCGCACCTACCGTTTTCATGCTTACCCCCGCCGAGGCCGAAAGGCTCATTAACGAGAATATTACGCCGCTCCACCGCGAGGATTGCGCGATTGCCTCGGCCCACGGACGCATCCTGCGGACTGATTTGCGCGCCGATCGCGACCTGCCCCCCTTTGACCGGGTGACCATGGACGGCTATGCGCTGCGCTCTTCCGCCGTGGCGGCTGGCACCTGGGTATTTCGGGTTGAAGCCGTGCAGGCGGCCGGGATGCGAGCCTTCAAGTTGGGGGCGGCGGCGGACGGGTGTATCGAGGTGATGACGGGGGCGGTGCTGCCCGAGGGGGCCGACTGCGTTATCCCCTACGAGGAGACGAAACGGGACGGCGCCACCATGACGCTGAGCCCCGACGCGCCGGCCAAAGCGGGCAACGCCATCCATCGTCGGGGGAGCGATCATCGGGCCAATGCGATCATGGTGCGGGCCGACACCCGGTTGACCGGCCGCGAAATCGCGGTGGCCGCGGCCTGCGGCTATGGCGTTCTGACGGTCAGCCAGCTGCCGAAGATCGCGGTCGTGGCGACGGGCGATGAACTGGTGGAGGTCGATTCCCCGGTGGCGCCGCACCAGATTCGGCGCAGCAATGACCATGCCTTGCGGGCCGCGCTGATCCTCGCGGGCTATCCCAACGTCGAACGCTTTCATTTTCGCGACGTGCGCCACGAAATCGAGCACATGCTCTGGCATGTCATCGCCGAGTTCGACGTCGTGGTCGTGACCGGAGGCGTTTCCAAGGGGAAATTCGACTACCTGCCGGCTGAGCTCGATCGTCAGGGCGTGAAAAAGATTTTTCAGGGTGTCGCGCAGCGGCCGGGCAAGCCCTTGTGGTTTGGCCGGAGTGCGCGGGGCACGCCCGTGTTCGCCCTGCCGGGCAATCCCGTTTCGGCCTACACGTGCCTGCACCGTTACGTGCTCCCGGCGCTGGCGCGCGCGGGTGGGCTCACGCCGATTGGGCCGCGGATGGTGGCGTTGGCGTCCGCCGTGACCTTTCGGCCCAGGCTCGCTTATTTTCTCCCGGTGAAATTGACCACCGGCCCACGGGCCGAGGTGCTGGCGATTCCCGATCCCAGCAACACCTCCGGTGATTTTGCCGGCCTGGTCGACACGGACGGCTTCGTGGAATTGCCCGCGGAGACGGATGAGTTCCCCGCGGGAACGCTCGTCGCGTTTCGGCCATGGGTGTAGGATTTTCCATTCGTCATTTGCCGTTGGTCATTGGACCTTTTCCCCTATGTTTTCCCACCTCGACGCGAAAAACCGCCCCTCGATGGTCAACGTCGGCGCCAAGGCCGTGACCCGGCGCACGGCGCACGCGGTCGCGATTGTGACGCTGCCAGGGGAGCTGGCCGCCCTGTTGCGCGACGGGGAGATCGCGACGAAGAAAGGCCCGCTTTTTCACACCGCCGTGCTGGCCGGTGTCATGGGCGCCAAGAAAACCAGCGAACTTATCCCGCTGTGTCACCCGCTGGCCCTCGACGATTGTCAGGTCGAAATCAAACCCGATGTCGGACGCGGGGAGATCGCGATTCATTGCCGCGTGGAGACGCATTCGAAGACCGGAGTAGAAATGGAGGCGCTGACCGGCGCCTCCATCGCGGCGCTGACTTTTTACGACATGGCCAAGGCGGTTTCGCATGGCATCATCATCAAGGAGGTTCGCCTCCTGGAAAAGACCGGCGGCAAGAGCGACTACCATGCGTCGTAGCAGGAAACAGTTGGGCCATGGGCTACGCGCCAGGTTGGTCGTTCCGCCTTCAGGCGGAATCCGGCCACTTCAAGGCGTCCGCCTAAAGACGGAACGACCAATCCGGGCAAAATGACCATCTCCGTCCAATATTTTGCCATCCTGCGGGAACAGCGGGGCCTGACCGAGGAGCGGCTCAACACGGCCGCCACCACGCCGGCCGCGCTCTACGAGGAGCTGAAGGCCCGACATGCGTTTTCGCTGCCCTCCAACCGGATTCGCGCCGCGATCAACGACGAGTTTGTTGCGCCGACTGCGCTGCTGCGCGAAGGGGATCGGGTCGTTTTCATCCCTCCGGTCGCCGGCGGCTAAATTTTTCTCCCCGTATGTTCAAAATCTCGTCCGAGCCTTTCGATCCGGCTTCCCTCCAACGCGTGCTTGCGGAAGCGCGGGCCGGGGCCTGCGTGACGTTTGAAGGCTGGGTGCGAAATCACAATGAAGGCCAGGCGGTGCAGTCGCTCGAATACGAAGCTTACGCCCCGTTGGCGGTTAAAGAGGGTGAGAGGATTTTGGCCGAAGCCCACGAAAAATATGCCCTTTTGGGGGCGGTTTGTGTCCACCGGGTCGGGCACCTGCGCTTGGGCGACCTCGCGGTCTGGGTCGGGGTGACGGCGGAGCATCGCGGTGCAGCGTTCGACGCCTGCCGCTACATCATCGACGAGGCCAAGGCCCGGGTACCGATTTGGAAGAAAGAGCACTACGCCACCGGTTCGACCGCCTGGATCAATGCGGCCACCCGTGGTGAACACGCGACACCCGACGCCCGACCGCCGGGCTAGCTTAGCGTCCGTGAAGGAGGGCCGAGCTGCGTCGAGGCCGAATCAATGTCATCGGGATTAAAGGGCTCGACGGAGCTCGCCCTCCATTGTCACCTCATCTAATTGTAAAACAATGGGTAACAAGCTGGAGCAGTAAAGTACCCGACCATTCCTTAGGCTAAAATTTGGCGAATAATGGGCGGGAAAGTAATTCGTCTCGATTGACTAGGGGCGGGGTCTACTACGGGGACCATGAATATCGCCGCTGCTTTCTCGAACGTCGCCAATTCGACTGCCGCCGACCGGCTTCGGCAGATTCCGATGGAATTCTGGATGAAGGTTGGGCTGGGAATTTTGATCATCTTCGGAACGGTGATTTTGATTCGGAAAGTGGCCCAAGTGAACAAGAGCGTGCTCGCCGTCGTTTCCGGCCTGGTGTTGACGATCGTTGGCTTTAGCTGGATCTACGAACGAAACGAGCCGAGTTGGGCGACCCCGGCGGTGAAGTTTTTGTCAGGTTTTTTCCCCACCAAAGGAGTGGTCCAGCAAAAGGGGCACGGTGTATGACGGTGACGCCGGCTTCTTTTTGAGCCGCCGTGTTAGAATCGGGTTGGTTTTCGCAGGCCATCGGCTAGTTCTGGCGACCCCTTTCCATCGTTATGGCCAAAACGCATTCTGACATCGGACTCATCGGGCTTGCCGTGATGGGTCAGAACCTCGCCCTGAATATCGCCGACCACGGCTTCCAAATCTCGGTTTACAACCGCACCACGGAGAAAACCGAGAAGTTCGCGGCGGAAAACCCGAACACTCCAGGTGGGTTAATCGGAACCAAGACGCTCCAGGAGTTTGTCCAGTCCCTCGCCAAGCCGCGCCGGGCCATCATCCTGGTCCAGGCCGGCAAGGCCACCGATGCGGTCATCGACAGCCTCGTCCCTCTCTTCGAAAAGGACGACATCATCATCGACGGCGGCAACGCGCTTTGGACCGACACCATTCGCCGCGAAAAGGCGCTGAAGGAGAAGGGCCTGCGGTTCATTGGCAGCGGCGTGTCCGGCGGCGAAGAGGGTGCGCGCTTCGGCCCGGCCCTCATGCCGGGTGGCGATCGCGCCGCCTACGCCGAGATTGAATCAATTTGGAACGCGGTCGCCGCGAAGGTTGATGCCAAGACCGGTCGTCCCCTCGAGGGTGCCGCGCCGGGCAAGCCCATCGTCGGAGGGGTTCCTTGCGCCGCCTACATCGGTGAGAATGGGGCCGGTCACTACGTGAAGATGGTCCACAACGGCATCGAATACGGCGACATGCAGATGATCTGTGAGTCGTACGATTTGATGAAGCGCCTCCTCGGCCTGAAGGCCCCGGAAATGGGCGCGATTTTCTCCGAATGGAACCAGGGCATGCTCGGCAGCTTCCTGATCGAAATCACGGCGGACATCCTCAAGCAGAAGGATCCCGTCACCAAGAAGCCGATCGTCGACGTCATCCTCGACACCGCCGGCCAAAAAGGCACCGGCAAGTGGACCTCGGTCAATGCCCTCGACATGGGTGTGCCGGCCCCGACGATCGCCGAGTCCGTGTTCGCCCGCTGTCTCAGCGCGATCAAGGAGGAACGCGTCGCCGCTTCGAAGATCTTGAAGGGCCCGAAGAAGAAATACCGCGGCTCGAAGAAGGCGCTCGTCGCTGCGATTCACGATGCCCTCTACTGCTCGAAGATTTGCTCTTACGCCCAGGGCTTCCAACTGATTCGCGAGGCGCAGAAGGAGTACAAGTGGAAGCTGAATTTCGGCGAGATCGCCCAGATCTGGCGGGGTGGCTGCATCATCCGCGCCGTGTTCCTGCAGAAGATCACCGAGGCCTACACGCGCAATCCGGATCTCGCGAACCTGCTCCTCGACCCCTATTTCAACAAGACCGTCAAGAAGGCCCAGGAAAACTGGCGCAAGGTGGTGTCCATCGCCAGCGAGTGCGGCGTGCCGGTCCCGACCTTCGGTTCCGCCCTTTCCTACTACGACGGCTATCGTTCGGCCCGGTTGCCCGCCAACCTGCTGCAGGGCCAGCGTGACTTCTTCGGCGCCCACACGTACGAGCGCACCGACCAGCCGCGCGGGAAGTTCTACCACATCGATTGGCCCGAGCCCGTCCGCCCGCAGTTGGAAATCAAATAAGTCCGATCCAAACGCGTCGTGTCAGCCAATCGGTGACACGACGTCTTCGGCGGCGGCGGAAGCCTCAGGCGAAGTAAGGCTGCGTTTCGCCGCTTTCCAACGTTTGCCGCCCCTCACGGCTGGCCTTTCCCCGTGGGAATGCTTTACTCCCGCGATGATTTTCGGTCGGTTGCTCCTCCCTGCCCTGCTCATGCTGGGCGCGCTGCCGCGGGCCGTCGTGGCGGCCACGCCAACCGCCGCCCCGCCGCCCGCGACCGAATTGAAACACTGGGTCGTCGAGCAAATGCCCGGCGGCCGGACGACGGAGCGCGACGATGTCCTGGAAATCGAAGACGCCGCCGGGTGCACGGCCTGGTGGCGGGAGAAGCTGACCGGGCCCGTTGAAATCACCTACGACGTGACCGTCGTGTTTGCCGGCGGCCCGCTGGACCGCGTCTCCGATCTCAATTGTTTTTGGATGGCAGCCGATCCGGGCGCAACTACCGCCCCTTTCGTGACGCGGCGCCGCAGTGGAAAATTCCCCGACTACGATTCGCTCTTCACCTACTACGTCGGTTGCGGCGGGAACGAAAACACCACGACCCGCTTTCGACGCTACGACGGCACGGCGGCGCGGCCGCTCCTGCCCGAGCACGATCTCCGCGAGAAGAAATTTCTCCTCGAGCCCGGCCGCACGTACCACATCCGGCTCGTGGCCCGCGATGGTCTCGCGGAATTCTATCGGGACGGAGAAAAATTTTTCTCCTTTCGCGATCCGGCGCCGTTGGCCAGCGGATGGTTCGCGATCCGCACGGTCAAGAGCCACCTCATCGTGCGCCACGTCACCATCCGGCGCGGCGCGCCTTGAGGCCGCGACGCCATGCGCCGAGAACCTGGGATGAACTTTGGCTTTCGCAATCACGGGTCTTGCTGGGGACGCGACGCCCTCGTCGCGTTGCCTGCGAAGAAATGCCGCGACGAGGGCGTCGCGGCTCCAAGGATCGTTGGCTGAAAATGCATGACAGCGGCTGACCGTTTCGTCCCGTGACCGAGCCGCTTTCACTGCGCACGCTGGCCTGGCCCGACTATCTGGCGCTCACGCTTTATTTCGCGGCTAATCTCGGCATCGGCTGGTGGTTCGCGCGCCACCGCCGTTCCGGCAACGACTTCTTTCTCGGCGGCCGCAAGGTCGCGTGGTGGGCCGCGGGCATCAGCTTTTTTGCCACCAGCACTAGCAGTATCAGCTTCATGGCGCTGCCGGCGAAAACATTTCAATCCGACTGGCTCGCTTTCGGTTCCGGCCCGGCGCAGTCCTTCGCCGGCGTCGTGGTGGGTTTCGTCTTCGTGGGCCTTTTGCGCCGGCTGAACATGACGACGATCTTCGACTACCTTGAGCGTCGGTTCGATCGGCGGGTGCGGCTGCTCGGCGCCGGGCTGGCCGTGCTGCTCAAGGTTTGCGGGCGGATGAGCGTCGTCATGCTGCTGCCCGCGCTGGCGCTCGCGACGGTGACCGGGCTGAACGTTTACCTCAGCATCCTGCTGATGGGCGTCGTCACGACGATCTATGCGATGGAGGGCGGCTTCGAGGCCGTGGTGTGGACCGATGTGATGCAGGTCGGCGTGATGTTCGGCGGCGTCGCGGCCGCGCTTTGGTTCATCGCCCGCGGCGTCGACGGCGGCCTCGCCGGCATCATTCAAACCGGCGCGACGACGGGAAAGTTTCAGATGGTCGCGTGGGAGTGGGATGCCACGCAGCCGACGGTGTGGGTGTTCATCGGCATGTTCCTGGGTTCGATTTTCACGCAGCTCGCGGATCAGCCGTTGATGCAACGGGCGCTCGCGACGTCCGATGCCGGCGCGGCCCGGCGCACCGTGGTGCTGGGTACCTTGATCGGTCTGCCCAGCACCGTGGTGTTCTTCTTCGTCGGCACGGCGCTGCACGTTTTCTACCGCGCCCACCCCGAGCGCCTATCGAGTGCGCTGCCCAACGACGCGATCTTTCCCTACTTCATCGTCAACGAAATGCCACGCGGGCTGGTTGGCTTGATCATCGCCGGACTCTTCGCGGCGGCAATGGGAGCGCTGTCGAGCGCCCTCAACGCCACCGCCGCCATCATGGTGAGCGACTTCTATGGCACGCTGCGTCCGGCGACCACCGAGACGGAGCGCGGGCAGCTGGCGCGGCGGGCGACGCTCATCGCGGGCTTGGTCGCCACGGCCATGGCGGCGATCATCGCCTCGCTCCACGTGGAGTCGCTCTGGGATCAATTCCTGAAACTCGTCGCCCTCATCGGCGGCGGCTTCCCGGGAGTGTTTGCGCTCGGTCTCCTCACCCGCCGGGCGAACGCCCCCGGCGTCATGGTGGGCGCGGTCGTCAGTATCGCCGTCACCTGGTGGGTGCAGAATTTCACCGCCACGAATGTCTTCCTCCACGGGTTTGTCGCGGTCGGGACGTGCGTGATCGTCGGCTACGCTGCCAGCTTCTGCTTCCGCGCTCGCCGTCCGGCGGAATCCAGCGATGTGCTCACGCTCTGGGACCTCGGTCCGTCCCGCCGCGGCGGCAAAGATCCTCGGAGCACTGGAGAAACCCGGGCGATGTAGCCGGGGCTTTGACCCCGGCCCGACCTCAGCGAGGCCGGCTGCAGTCAGGCAGGTTTTTTACCGCCGATTTCACCGATGGGCACAGATGCGGGAGGCATTTTCCTTCGCGTCTCTGCGCCTCTGCGCGAGTTAAACTGCCTTGAGCAAACCAATCTCTCCCGCCCGCTTCGCTCAAGGCGCGGAGGTGCAAAGAAGCCAAGCCAAAGAGCCAAGCGACGGCGGGAGTTCGGCTCAGCGCGCGGTGCCAGTGGTCTCGACCGCCGGCACGGTCCAGCAGCCGCCAAATTCCCGGTAGTCTTTCAGTGATTGCATCGGGTTGGACCGGGCCCATTTCGCACCGACCTCGCTGAACAGCGCGCCCTGTTTCGCGGCCGCGGCGATCGTTTCATCGAGGTCGCGGCCAAGAGAGGCGGTCCCCTGACCGGCGTCACCCTTGGCGCACGCCAGATCGGCGATGGGAAAGAATTCGTGCAGGGCGTTCACGACGAGCGTATGGCTGCGGGCGAGCGATGGCTCGACGATGAAGTCATTTTCTCCGCGCAATCGCGTGACGACGGCCTCGAGCACGCGCAGGCGGGTTTCCAGCTGGTCCGGCACGGGAAAGGTTTCGGTCGCTCCGCTGGTGCGCCTGACCGTGTAGTCTTTTTCGTAGGTCCAGCGGATTTCACCGTGATCGCCGAGGAGGTGAATGTCGGGCGGTCGATCCTCGACCCCCGAGTGAGATCCGTAGAAAAGAATTTCCACCCCACTCGCGGTCCGGGCGCGCAGGCTGACGGTGTCGAAACTCTCCATGGGTCGGAACCGGCTGAGCTCGGCTTCGAGCGTGACGACGGGCGACGCGGTGGAGGGCTTTGCGCCGGTCCAAAAAAGCGCCAGCATCAAAAAATGAGCGAAGGCGTTATTGACCGGGGAATCGAGCACCCACGCCTCGCCCACGCGCAGCCGGCCCGCCCAGTTGTTGCGCGCATAATAGGCGGGGCCGCGCGGCCATTGGGCCCGCACGGTGATGCGCCGCAGGGTTCCAAGGTCACCGCGCAGGACGCGTGATTTGATGTCATGCGCGGCGGGCACGCAGAGTTCCTGAAAACCCACGGCGACCAGTCGCTCGGCCTTGCGCTGCGCCGCCTCGATCGCATCGATCTCCTGCAGCGTCGCCGCGATCGGCTTTTCCACCAGCACGTGGGCGCCCGCGTTCAGGGCGGCGATGGCCATCGGCGCGTGCCATTGAATTCCGGTAGGAAGCAGCACGAGGTCGATGTGCCCGGAGAGCGCGAGCATCATTTCCTCGAAGCGGCCAAAGATTTTCACACCGTGGCGCCGCAGCCGGGCACAAAGGGTCGCTGCTTCCGGTTCGTTGATGACCACGGCGCCGACCAGCTGCAGCTGGCCCAGCAAGGATTGCTCCATCGCCATCAGGAGATGCCAGCGGCCATAGCCCGTCACGCCAACCAGTGCGGCCCGAATCATCGGACTGGAAAGGTTAGCTTTGCGCGCGCCCGCCCTCGGTCGCTGAACCGGAGGCGGCCGAGGTCGGGCGCGCTCCCAAAAGAATCCGGGTACATATAGTGGGTGTCTTTGTGCGGCGCCCGGCGGAAAACCGGCGACCAGACAGGAAATGGGCTTGTCGGTTCAAAGTCATCCCAACTGAATTGGATGCGTTGCAAGACCATGCCCAAAGCCACCCTTCGCGCGCTCGCTGAAAGCTGTGGCGTGTCCGCCGCGACGGTGTCGCGGGCGCTGTCGGGACACCCCAACGTGCGGGCCGACGTTCGCGCGCGGGTTGAGGCGGCGGCGCGTGAGCAGGGCTATCAGCGCAATCACCTTGTTGGCGCCATCATGGCCCAGGTGCGCGCGGCGCGAACCCAGCAGTTTCTCGGCAACCTGGCGTTTGTTCACGTGCCCTCGCCGGAGCAGGCGCGGCTGCGGCCGATGCAAGTGCGCATGGTTCGGGCAGCGGAGGAGCGCGCCCGGGAACTCGGCTTTCACTTGGACGTCCTGCACCTTGATGCCGCCCGCAACGCGCCGGCGACACTTGGGCGCATCCTGCATGCGCGGGGCGTCCAGGGCGTCGTCTTTCTTTACTCCCGTCCGACTGACGCGGTGAATGGGTTTCCCTGGCAGCTCTTTGCCTCGGTCGAAATCGACTACGGTTCGCCCGAGCTGAAGCAGCACACGGTGTCGATCGATCACCACCTGACGCTGACTGGGGCGCTCATGCGGTTGCGTATCCTCGGGTACCACCGCTGCGGACTTTTCATCGAGCGGCACAAGGATGAGCGGCTGATTTTCAAATGGTCGGCGGCCTTTCGATCGTTTCAGGAGAATCAAGGAGGCATCGGCAGGGTGCCGGTGCTAGTCGCCGAGACGATGACCGCGGAAAAATTTCTGGCGTGGCATGGGGAACATCGCCCTGGATTGGTGATCGGCCACGTGGACAAGGCTGTCGGTTGGCTGCGGCGCGCGGGTGTACCGGTTCCGGCGGGCACGGGATTCTTCAACTTGAACTGGAACGAACGGACGATCCGTTGCGCCGGGCTCGATCTGCGGCCGGAATTGCAGGGCGTCGCCGCCGTTGAATCACTGGTTGGACAGATCCACCGGAATGAGCGCGGTCTGCCAGCGGACCCGCACACCGTGATGGTGGGCGGCCGCTGGGTTGATGGACCCACCCTGCGGAAATCCGTAGCCTGATTCATAGACTCTGGCTCGAGGTGGGCCGGGCACTCCGTGCGCGGCTTCCGGGTGGCTGGGAAAGGCGCTCCGACAATTCTGCCGCGCACGGAGAGCCCGGCCCACCTTCAAGGCGAAGCCGGCAGCTATTTTCCCTTGGCCTGCGACCACGCCAAAACCTTATCCGCCGCGGCGAGGGCCTTCGCATCTCCGCGTTCGAGTCCGTAATGCGTCAGCGCAAAAACGACCTCGTTGTAATTCACGCCCTTCGATTGGCCGAGATAAGTTTCGGTTCCGACACCGGTGCGCGTGTTGGCCGAGACGTCGACTTCCCCGCTCTCCCGAATCATGGTGAGCTGCCATGCGACCACCGCGGGCAGGGCGGCGGCAAATTCGGGGAGCGCGAGATGCGCGGCCAGCTGCTCACCGAAAAGAATCGAAACCGCGTTGTAGCTCGAGTCGCGTCCGCCCTTTTCGATGAAGACCCCTCCTTCGTCCCGCAGGGTCAGCGCGAGCGCCACCAGTTGGTGCGCCGTCGCCACCAGCTGGTCGTCATGGAGCACGAGCCCGCAAAGGCCGAAAGCCTTGGCCGCGATGAAGAGCCGGTTCACCGCCTTGCTGCTGTTTTCAATAATGGTGTCGTAGCCGGCTTGGATGAACGCACACCCGCGTCGCACCTTCGGTTCGAGGGCAGCGATGCGCGCATGAAAATGAGCTTCGTGGGGCGACTCCCGGATGACGAGAACGGCCCGGCCGAGTTCCTGCATAAAAAAGAACGCCGCTTGGACGCGAGCGGTGTGTGGGTCGGCCGGACCGATGTCGCCCTTGCCCCGAGGGTTGGATTCGAACCCGCCGTCGGGCAGTTGGTGGGCAAATGCGGTGTCGATGGCCCTCCAGGCATCGTCGGCCGCGGCCAGATTCCCGGCGACGACGGCGGCCACCACGGCTCGGCAGCCGCCGCGCTGCATCCCCGCTTCCATCCAGCGTTTTTCGCTCCGATTGCCGCCGGTGAACCCGTTGGCATCCGGTCGGTCACCGGCAGAAAGCGCGGCGAGGCGGCCCGCCGGGAAATTTTTCAGCAGCTCGTATTCCGAAGCGGGGGCTTTAAACGGCACCGCTGACAGCAGCAAAAGAGGGAGAAGAAAACGCTTCATGGGGTAAAGGAGGCCATCCATTCAATTTCGGGCCACGCGGGCGACATCGGTTGCGGCGTTCCGGGCGTTGAGCGGCCCTGCTCGACATAACGGCGCAGTAGCCGGCCGAGGCGCTGGACGATTTCGGGATGCGCGGCGGCCACGTTGTTCTTTTCCCCGGGATCGGAGGAGAGATCGTAAAGCTGGAACGGTGGAAGTACGCTCAGGTCCGCGATCGGCACGCTGAGCCACTGACTGGGCTTGGTCGTTGGCGAACTCCATCCGCCAGAGCCGGGCCAGAGCAAAAGTTTCCACTGGCCCTGGCGAATCGTGAACCGGCCATCTCCGGAATGATGGACCAGCGCTTCGCGCAAAGGCTTGGCCGGTTTCGCGCCCCGCAGTAGCGGAAGCAGGCTGACGCTGTCCTCTGCCGCACCTTCCGGCAGCTTCGCGCCGAGCAGCTCGGCACACGCGGCAAAAAAATCCAGCTGGCCGACCAGCTCGGCGGTACGACCGCCGGCCGGCGTGTGGCCGGGCCATCGCGCAAGGTAGGGAATCCGGTGTCCGCCCTCAAAAAGGTCGGACTTGTAGCCGCGGTAGCCCGCACTCGGCTCGTGGTGCAGGGCCTGCAACGCCGCGAGCCCGGCGGCGGGCGCAAAGCCATTGTCGGCCGTGAATATGACGATCGTGTTTTGCGCGAGGCCGCTCTTTTCCAGCGCCGCGAGAACCTTGCCCACGTCGGCATCGACCTGGGTGACGAAATCCCCGTAGAGCGTCGTGTGGGTTTTGCCTTCGAATTCCGGCGTCGGCAAAAGCGGCGTGTGCGGGGCGGCGAGGGCGAGATAAAGAAAGAAGGGCTTTCGGTCGCGCTCCGCCGCGCGTTCGGCGAGATAGGCGGTGGCCTTGGCGATCAGCCGCGGCTCGACCTCTTCCATCTTGAAATCCGAGCTGATAGGTCCGGCGCGCCACAGCTTCGGCGGCGGGCTGTCGGTCACCCGGCCGGTCGGCACCATCGTCGCCTTCGTTTGATCGAGCCAGACATAGGGCGGCATGTCGAGTGAGGCCGTGAGCCCAAAGAAACGATCGAAGCCGTGCGCGAGTGGGCCGCCACCAAACGGCCGCGCAAAAGCGACGTCCTCGGGGTTGGGTCCGTTGCGTTCCCAATCGACGCCGAGGTGCCACTTGCCGAACATCGCCGTGGCATAGCCCTGGGCGCGCAGAAATTCCGGCAGCGTGAGCCGACCGGGTTCAATGATCCCTCGGTCGTAGCCATTGGCGACACCCTGCTTCAACGCGCCTCGCCACGCATAGCGACCCGTCAGAAACGCATAGCGGCTCGGAGTGCAGAGGGCCGAGGCCGCGTGGGCGTCGGTGAACATCAGGCCTTGGGAGGCCAGTCGATCGAGATTCGGTGTCCGCCACTTGCTGCCCGGACTGAAGCACGAGACGTCGCCGATGCCGAGATCGTCGGCCAGGATGTAAACGATGTTGGGTCGTTCGGCGGTCGCGGCCGACGCGACGCCACAACCAAACCACAAGGCGAGTGCCCACACAAAGGCACAAAAATTACCGAGGCTGCGGTGAAGATTTTTCCCGGGCCTACAAGTCCATGCAGACTCCCGTCGTGGCGAATGATCTTTGTATTGCTGTCCCGCAGAGTCCTCGCAAGCCGCGATGAATTTCATGGCCGTCACGGTCGCCAGTGGGGACGAGAACAGGCCCCGGGTTCTTACAGGAGGACAAACCGAGGCCAGGCGGAGGGAGGGATCTCTGAATGTCCTCGGATGGGCCTCCTGTGCAAAAGGATTGGGGTTTAGTTGCGGCTCCGCCGCTCTACGTTTTTTTGTGGCCATAAAATTTCCGGAGTGCAGCGGGACGACATTACGAGCGACTGACCGGCTTCATTGGGCCGCCTTCTTATCCATGGCCGCTCGGTAGGCGAAAACTTTCTCGGCGGCGGCGAGGCATGCGTCGTCGTGGTGAATGAGTCCATAGAGGGTCAGCGCCTGCACGACTTCGCCGTAGTTCACCGTCTTGGGATCGCCGAAATAGGACGGTTCCAAGCCGACGCCGGTGCGGGTATTGCCCGTGACGTCGACTTCCCCGCGGGGTCCGATGCGAGTAAGTTCCCAAGCGACGGCGGCGGGTAGCGCGGTTTCAAGCTCTGGGAGAGAAAGATGCAGGGCCAGGACCTGACCGAACAGGATCGAGACCACGTTGTAGCTGGAATCCCGGCCGCCGTGCTCGATGAACACGCCGTCCTGGTCGCGCAGGGTCAGTGCGTGGGTGACCAACCGGCGCGACGTGGCGACGAGCGCTTCGTCGTGCAGGACGAGGCCGCACAGGCCAAATGCTTTGGCGGCGATGAATATCCGGTTCACCGCCTTGCTGCTGCCGGCGATGATCGTGTCGTGGCCCGACGTGATGAAGGCCATGGCGCGGCGCATTTTCGGCTCGAGCTCGGCGATGCGGGCGTGGAAATGCGCTTCGTGCGGCGATTCCCGGATGACCAGGATTGCGCGGCCCAACTCCTGCATGAAGAAGAAAGCCGTCTGGATGGCGGCCGGGAAAGGCTTGGCGCTCGTGCCGTTGGGCCGGTCGCTGGCTTCGAATCCGCCGTCCGCGCGCTGGCGGGCGAAGGTCGCGTCGATCCCCCGCCAGGCGTTGTCAGCGTAGGCGAAATCGTCGGTCACGACTCCGACGATGACAGCGCGGGAGCTGCCGCGCTGCGTGCCGGCTTCGAGCCAGCGTCCGGCGCGGTGGTTGGTGCCGATGAAACCCTGGGCGTCCGGGACGTCGCCCATCAAGGCCCGCAGCCGCTCCGCCGGGATCGCACGGAGGATCTCGTATTCCGTGCGAGGGCGCGCCGGTGCGGCGGCGGCAGTGGCACAGGAAAGGAGCAGGAGCACTGCGAGCGATCGGAGTTTCATCGTGAATAGAATCACTGGCAGGATGTGGCTTGGCCGGATTGGGGCGTGGTTCGTAGTTCCGCCTTCAGGCGGAAGGATTGAGACGCTGGATTCGGCCTGAAGGCGGAACTACGAACTCGGATGAAATGTTGATTCGAGAGCAAAGTACGTTTTGCGCCGGCGACAGCAGGCAGGCGTCAGCCGATTTGGATTGTGGCATGGAACGGCGTGAAGCCAGTGAGGTAGACGCTTTGGCCGTCCCACTTGGGCAGCGCTCCGCGCAGTTGGGTCCAGGTGTGTTCTGTGTGCCCGGGACCGAATTCGATTACATTCCCTTCGTGGAGATACTGGCCGCGTCCGTTGCGCAGGAGGAAAGCGTCCTTCATTCCCGCGACCGGTTCGACACCGCGCAGCTCACCGCCATGACGAAACGCGAGTTCGACTGCGACCGGCACCTGATCCGTTCCCGTGATGCTGAGCACGATTTCAAACTTACCCGCGTTCTCCGTGATGGTCACCACGCTTTCGAGGGTTTGGATGTTGCTGCGCGCGCGCAGTGCCCTCGGGCCGGCAGCCAGAGTGCCGTTCGGCGCAAGTTTCACGTGACCTCCGTCGGCATCGAGCTGCTCCTTGGTCAGCGGTTGAAAGTACGGGCCGTCGAGCGCCTGTCGCATGACATAGCGGCCATCGGGGAGCTCGAGCGTCTCGCCGACGAACTGGCCCTTGCCGAAAAACGCGCTGGCGACACGCACGGCTTCGAGCGCGGCCGTGCCTTTGCGCAGGGAAAAAACCGTGGAGTTCTCGGCGAGAATGGTCGCGCTGATCTGCTGGCGGCGAATCCGTGCGAGCGCCGAGTAACGGAAAAATTTCACGTAGTCTGTCGGCAGCGGCGCGCTTGCGGGCATCGGGCGTTGGAGCGTCGGGTCTTCGAGAAACGCCGGCAAATCTTGCGCCAATGGCGCCGTCGCGGTGCGTTCGATTTGGCGGGCCATGGCGGCGAACCGGCCGTTGCTGTCGCGCAGGGCGAGCCAGCGATAGGAATAATAATATTTTCCCATGCTCCCGCGCTGGTATTTGTCCTGGCGCTTCGAGGCTTCGGTCACGACCTCGCCGTCCGGATGAACGTAGAAAAGCGTCATCTCGAGATTTCGGCGTACGGCTTCGATCAGTTCCGGCCGGTTGAGCAATCGTGCGACCGTGAGAAGAGCTTGATCGACGACGGGTGAGTAGACCGACGTGCTTTTTTCGGTAAACTGGCCGTCGGGATCGATGTCGACGGTCTCGGCCATCCACTGGTCGATCCGGGCGAGATACTTGGGATGAGGAAAAAGTGTCTGAACCCGCGCCAGGCCCGCGCAGACGACCCAGCGGTGATTGGGTGTGTGCACGCCGCCATTCGTGAAAGCTTCGCCCGCTTTTAAGGCGAAGGCCTTGAGATCTGCCAGCAACGCGTCGCACGCGGACCATTTTCCGTTCTGAATAATAACGATCGCGGGTCCGACCGACTCGAGAGTGAAGGCGGTGTCCGGGGTGGAATGAAAATTGGTCGCCGGCAAATCCGTCGTGCCGTCTTCATGTTGCGCGGTGAGCAGGCAACGCGAAGCGAGCCGCAGCGGCTCCAGTAGGCTGTCGGCCCGATAAAAGGCGGACTCCGGCGCGTGGGCGGCGCTCACGAGCGTGACGATGAACTGGCCGATCTCCCTCGCGGCGAAGATGCCGAAGTCGTCGGGAATCCCGCCTAGCCAGCGATGTCCGGCTCGCTGCTCTTGCCGCGGCAGGTAACGCCGCACGACGTCGTCGTTGGCGCGAATCAGGGTGAGTACCAGCGGATCACGGTCCGCGGCGGTGGCACCGTAAAGTCGCGGGGCGATCGTTACGGCGCCGAAAGCGCCGGCCGTGGAAAGGATGAAGTCCCGGCGATTCATGCCCGATGGATTCGCATTTGTTTTGGTTTGGTTTGCCGGGAGCGCGACCGCCCCCGGTCGCTGAGCCGGAAGCGACCCGGAGCGTTCGCGCTCCGACTATCCATGGGATCCGGGTAAACGACGAAGCCTTGGCAACGGACGGCTCGAAGAGCCGTCGCTACCTCACAGAAGTCCATTTCCCGAAACGGAGCGAAGATCAAAGGTCAAACGACGTGCTCAGGATAAACTGGCGCGGATCGACGATGCGGTAGGCGTAGGGCGCGCCGTCGGGATTGACGCCGATGGCCTGGAGCCGGCCGCCTTCGAAGGCGTTCTTGAGGTTGAGCTGAGCCTTGCCGCGAAATTTGCTTCCAAACAGCTTGAACCGGTAGCCAGCGTTTAGATCGACGTAGAACCGGGCCTGGTCGTAGACCGGCTTGTCGCTGTCGAGGAGGAGCACAGCGCCCCGGTAGGGGCCGCTGGTCTCGGGCGCAGCACCGAGGAAACCGATCGAGGCCCGACTCTCCCAGCGCACCGCGCCGCCGACGGTGAAGTTCTTAAACTTACCCTCGGTGAAGTCGTAGTTGGTGAGCCCGGCGAACCGAAACTCACGCATCTGGGTCCTGGGTTTCCCGGCGTTGGTGGACGCGGCCCAGTACGCCGCCCATTGGTCCGCCGTCCACCGCGTCTGGGGTGTACGGTTGCTGTCGTTGGCTTGGGGTGTTTCCCACCACGTCGGGCCCTTGCCATCGCTAGGGACGATGTCGCTGCGCAAGGTGCTCCAAATCGGTACCCGGGTTTGCCACCAGTCATAGATTTCCGGAGAAACCCGATCGTCCTGGGCCTGAGTCTGTGATCCGGTGAACTTCATCCGCCAGTTGCGGGTGGGATTGTAAGTGGCCTCGAGTTCGAAGCCCTTCGAGCTGACATCGGTGGTCCCGACGGTCTGGGGCTGGCTGGGACCGGAGTAAACCAATCGCGTGTACAGGTCCTGAGAAATTCCCATCAACTTGGCGACGGCCGGGTCCAACTCGGCTTGGGTGGGCTTCGGGTTGCCGGCGGCAGCGAACCGGCCGAGGGCGATTTGCGTGCAGAAATAGCGGAACGAGGCCGGTTGGATGTTGTTACTGCCGTCCGGCCGGCCCTCCATATCGAGATAGCGGTTGCCGAGTGTGCCGACTTCGCTGCCACGGGAATAGAGCTCCTTGGTTTGGAATCGATTGATCCGGATGTTGAATTTGCCGTCGGGGGTCGCGACGCTGAAGCCCCACTCGGTCGAGTAGCCGTGGGGATTGGGCACGTTGCCCGTGCTGTTCACGGCTTGACGCACCGTCTGGGGGGCGAAGCTATCGGACTTGTTGAAGTGGACGTTCAACCAACGATTCACCTTCACGACGGCACCGTAGGTCTTGGTGTCGCCGTCTTGTTGCACCCACCCGGGCAGATTGATAATGGTACCAGACGGCGAGACAAAGTTTTGGGCCGGGCCAAAAATGCCGGTGTTGGATAAGTCGGCCAAGCCTGTCTTCGGATCGACGAACGCCCCCGCGCCGGTGCGCTGGCGATAGCGGTCGCGCCGCAAACCGGCGGTCAGCACGAGCCGATCGTTGAAAAGGTAACTCTGGGCCGTGCCATTAAACGTGCGAATTTCGGTGCGCTCCCGGGCTCCGGAGCCGCTGTTATACAATTCGCTAACGGTGACAGGCTCGTTGGTCCAGACGCCCGTCCGGTTGTTGAACCACGTCAACGGATAAGTGCCGTTGATATTATCGGTGGCTGACGTGCCATAATCCATGTTTTGGCCCTGCGGGTCGCCAATATACCAGCGCTCGCCGATTTGCTGATTGTTTACGCCGCCGACCAGATTCAAGTTTCCCGGAGTATTCCACGGATGGTTGGCATCGACGCGCGGCGTAACGGTGTAAGGAATGCGATCTTCTAGTTTTTGTTCGGCGTGAACGGCGAGACGCTGCTGGCCGATCCATTTCAGCCAACGTGGTTGATCGCTCGGCGTCAGTTGATAGGCGAGGTCAGCGGACGTGATGGCGGTGTTCTTCGGCTCGTATCGGATGCTTGGCGAAGTGGCCTGGACGTAGGGCCGCTTGAAATACGGGTTGGGTGTGCCGTCGAGCCGCTTTTCGTTCACATCGACATAGATCACGGTCTCCAAGTTATCGATGAAACTATAGGTTCGGCGGCTATAATTTTGCTGAAAGGCCCCGGCGCGAGCCGCCAGGAGTTGATGCGGCGTGTTGAACACGATCTGTTCGATCTCGACGCTGTAGGTCTTGGCTTCGTCGGTGCCGTGGTTGGGCGCCACGATATTATACTTGGTCCAGTCGTAGATCGATTTGTCCGCGGTGCCGTTCACAATGTACAATGGCAGGCTCGTGGGCCCGAGCAGGCCGAAGCGGCGCATGACGTCGGTGCCGCTCGTCAAATAACGCAGAGGGCTGTTGCCGCCGGTAAACGGACTCGTCGGCAGGGCCGTGCCCGTGACGGCCGTGCGCGTGTTGGTGATCGTGAAGGCTTGGATGGAGTTGTTGTCGATGATGACCGTCGGATGGAGGTAGAATCCGTTGTAACCGCCAATTAACCCGGGCGGCAGGACGTAGGGAGAGATGGACACACCCGAGATACCGGGAAGGGGAACCGACGGATTGTCCGCGGGAAACGGCCCGGCCTTGGTGCCGTTGGCGAAAGTAACCATCTGGGTGGTTGGATCCCACGTTGGGCTCCCGCCGGCTTTCCACTCGGTCGTGGTGTCGCGCGCGGTGATCGAATTGGGCCGGCGGTAGTTATCCCGGTAATGCTCGGCCGACGCGCGGATGGTCGTGTTCTTGAACGGCCGCGCCAGCATCGTCGCAAATTCGCGGTGAATTTTCTCAGAGGAGGGTTTGCGAATGAAACCCTTCGATTCATTGACCGCGGCAACACGCAGGGCGAGTTTTTCGCGGAGCAGCGGGACGTTGAGATTCAGGCTCTCGCGATGGCCGCCGTAACTGTCGAAGCGCAGGTCGGCGCTATACGATTGGCGGGTGGGATTGGCCTGGGTCGGCACGATGCTGACGGTGCCGGCGGCCTGGCCGAGGCCGAAAAGATTGGAGTTGGGGCCGCGGGAAATCTCGATCGCGGCGATGTTATACGGATCGAACGGGATGTCGGGGTTGCTCGTGAAATTGCCCCATGCGGTGTTAGCGCCACCGACGCTTTGGCCGGCCTGGGTGACACCGCGCACGCGGTTGGACCGTTGCGGATCGGATTGGATCTGATCATTCACGCCTCCGGATCGGTTGCGGTTGAAGGTGGTGAAGTTGTCGACGCCTTCCGTGCTGGCTTCGTAGCGGAAGACGTCGTTGATATCGAGCGAGGCCATGTCCTCCATCTGCTGCTTCGTGATGACCGTGATCGAAGAGCCGATGTCCTCCAGCTTGGTATTGAGGCGGGTGCCCGAGAGCGTGTTAGAGGCTTGGTAACCCTTGTTGTCGGAGACGACTTCGAAAGGGGAAAGGGTCACGACCTCATCCCTGGCGGCTGCCGGCGTGGCGGTGGAACGGGCTGGTGCGGCCTGGCCCACCATGCGTGAGGTCAGACCAACGAGCAGCAGCGAAGCAACGGCGAGTGAACAAATCGGCGAACGAAAACTGGCGGTAACAAGCGATCGTCGACGGGCTGAACGGGAGGACATGGATAGATTCATGGACGTGGTGGAGGCAGCGGTTGGTTCTTGGGTTGCTCGCGTCAGCGGGGAGCAAAACCGGGGTCGGGATTAGCGTGCCCTTACGGAGGGTGTAGTCACGTCAACAGTGTTGGAAGCGTTGCAGGGAGATAAAATGAGCGTTCGGACCCACCGCCTTGCTCGCGCGCGGAGCGCCCAACCTGGAAGGTGCCTTCGAGGCCAATGCTCTGGCCGTGAGCGGAGTTCCCGGCCCACCTGGTAGGAGAGGCGCTAGGTAAAAGCCGCAGCTGAACCACGCTTGAAAAATAGGTATATAACCCTAGTTTACTTTGAGTGAAAGCCCTAGCTTTAACCCTCGTCGCAGCAACGCTCGCACTGACTCAGAACGTGCGTGGCCAGGCCGTTGTAACAGAGACGTTTAAGAACGCTACAACGGCGGATGCCAACTGGGTTTTCGCCGGTTCGGGGTACACGCCGACCCTCACTTCGGGAGTCAGTGACACGGCGGGGAATGGGTGGCTGCGTCTCACGACGACGGCTACCAATCAGGCGACAAGCGCCTACTACAACCAGGCGTTTACGGCGGCGAACGCGACCGTCTACGCCAAGTTTGATTACGAATCCTACGGCGGCACTGGCGCTGACGGCATAACTTTTTTCCTCTTCGACGGATCGAAGGCTTTCAACGTTGGTGCCTACGGCGGTTCAATTGGCTACGCCCAGAAGACCGTCGCCAGTGGTGGCGGTGCGAACATTAACGGGATGAACGGCGGCTATCTCGGGGTGGCTCTCGATGAATATGGCAATTTTTCTTCGGCATCGGAAGGCCGCGTCGGCGGATTGAATGGCACCACCGGTTTGGTTCCCGACTCGATTGGCGTTCGTGGCCCCGGTCAGGATCTCAGCGGTTATGCTTTCCTCGGCGGCAGCGGAACACTCGCGCAGTCCATCGATTCGGCCGCGCGGCCTACCCAGACAAACACGATGCAGGTTCTCCTCAGCGCGACGAACCAGCTCAGTGTTACGCTGCAACAGGGCGGGACCAGTCCGCAGACGATCATCCAGATGGACCTTTCGGGCTACGCTCGTCCCGACACGCTCAAGTTTGGTTTTTCCGCGGGCACGGGTGGGTCGACTGACTATCATGACATTCGGAACCTGAACGTCACGACCCTCTCGGCCAATCTTTGGTCGGGCACCGGCGCCAATGGACTCTGGGCGTCGCAATCGAACTGGAATCCCACCGTCGTGCCGACGGCCGGCGCTGATGTGCTCTTCGACAACACCTACGTCTCCTCGAATCAGACGATCGACACGGGGGCAGATCGCAACGTGCGCTCCCTCTCCTTCGACGCGGCGTCCAACTTCACGCTCAACAACAATACCTTCACCTTCGACAATCAAGGCGTCCCCGGCTTCTCCGGCATCTCGGTGTCGCAGACCCACGGCACGGCGACGAACACGATCAATTCCGGCCTGAGTCTGGCCAACGCGATCTTCATCCGCAACAACTCGACCGGGACGCTCAACGTGAACGGAGCCATTGCCGCGGGCGCCAACAGCATCACCCTCGATGGCGCCGGCACCAATACGTTCATCACCGGCGTAATTTCCGGCACGGGCGCCTCGATCATCAAGAACGACGCCGGCACGGCCACGTTGTCCGGAGCGAATACCTATATGGGTGGAACCTCGGTCAACAATGGTACGTTGAACGCCAACCATGCGACGGCCCTCGGCACTGGCGCGGTCACGCTCGCCGGTGGTTCGCTGGGTTCGACCAACGGCACGACGATCGGCAACACCCTTTCCCTGACCGCGAGCTCCGGCCTCGCGAACCTCACGTCGACGGGCGCTCTGACCCAGACCGGCGGCAGCTACAATCTCGTCATGAACGGCGTCACCCAGACGGGTAACGTCGCTATCTCCAATACCAACACCGCGCAGACGCTGACGGTCCAAGTCGACTCCACAGACTCGACCATCAATGGAATAATCTCCAACGGCGGCACGGGTGCGGGCAACCTGACCAAGACCGGCGCGGCGACCCTCACCCTTGGCGGCGCCAACACGTACACGGGAACGACGACCATCACGGGCGGCTCGCTGAAACTCGGGGCCAGTGACCGGCTTGCCGATGCGAGTTCGCTCAACATCGGAGCTGCCGGCACCTTCGACCTCAACGGGTACTCCGAAAAAATTGGCGCGCTGACGGCGGCGGGCGGCGCGACGCTCGACTTCGGTGCCACCGCCGGCGCGAACACGTTCATCTTCGGCACCTATACCGCACCGGCCAGCGGCGTCCTCGTGGTCAATAACTACCAGAGCGGCGTGGACAAGCTCGCGACCACCATCGCCACGCAGACGGTCAACACCATCTACCTCTCCGGTCTCGGTGTGGCGACGGAATCGGCCAGCCTCACCGCGATGGGCGGTACTTACGGCAACGCTTATCTCTTAACTCCGGTTGCGGTGGCGACGGTCGAATGGGACGGCAGTTCCAGCGCCAACTGGAACACCAACGCCAACTGGACCCCGGCCGCGAAGCCGACGACGTCGCAAGTAGCCTTGTTCGATGTCCTCGGCGTGGCTCAGCCCAATGTCACGGTCAACGGCGCGAACACGGTCGCGGGCATCAAGTTCGGCACCGGCGCCTCGGTTGGCTACAACCTCGGTGGCACCCTCGGTCTGACCCTCTCCGGCACGCTCCCCTATATTCAGCAGCAGAGCGCGAACAACCAGACGATCAGCACTTCGGGCGGGCTCACCCTCGGTGCCAACACCGTGGTCGATATTACGGGCGTGGGCAACCTGACCATCTCCTCGCCGATTACCTCGGTCGGCAAGAATCTGATCCGGGACGGTTCCGGGAGCGGAAAACTCATCCTCTCCGGTAACAACAGCGCCGCGACCGGCAGCGTGTACGTCAACAACGGCATCGTGCAGGCCGCGCATACCAATGCGCTCGGCACTGGCGCAACGGTCGTCTCCGCGGGCGCGACCCTCGAACTCTCCGGTGGCATCGCGCCGACCAACGCCATCTCCATCGCGGGCACGGGCGTCGGCAGCAACGGCGCGATTCGCAACGTCAGCGGTGCCAATACGCTTTCGGGCACGATTACGGAAACCGTCTCGGCCAAGATTACCGCGGACACGGGTACGACGCTGAATCTCACCGGCAACCTGACGGGTTCCAACATGACCACGTGGCTGGGCGGCGCGGGTGACATCAACATCAGCCAAATTACGACCGGCTTGGGTCAGGTGAACGTCGCCGGCAGCGGCACCGTGACCTACAACGGCGGAACGACGGCCAACACCTACACCGGTCTGACGATCGTCGATTCGGGCACGCTTTCGCTGAACAAAACTGCCGGAACCAACGCCATCACGGCGGGGGGCCTGTTGATCAACGGTGGCACGGTGAGCCTCGCGGCGAACAACCAGATTGCCGACGGGGCGGCCGTGACGCTGAACGGCACCGGCATTTTCAACGTCAACGGCAAGACCGAGACCATCGGCCAGCTCAACACCACGAGCGCGACCGCCACGACGGCGCTGGGCGCGGGCAGCCTGACGATTGCCGGTCCGAACAACACGAATTCGAACTACGCGGGTGCCCTGACGGGCGCGGCCGGGAGCAGCTTTAATGTCGCGGGCACGGGCAAGGTTTACCTCAACGGTAACAACTCCGGCTTCGCCGGCACAGTCAATGTCACCAACGGCACGCTGAATGTTTCGGGTTCGAATTCCGTCCTCGGCACGGGCAACGTGAGCGTCTCGTCGGTCGGCAACCTGCAATTGCAGGGCGGCATTTCCGTGGCGAACACGATAACGGTCAACGGCACGGGCACCTCGGGCAACGGCGCCATCGAGAATTTTGCGGGCAACAACGCGATCAACGGCGCGGTGACGCTCGGTGGGAACAGCCGCGTTCAATCGGACGGCGGCACGCTTACCCTCGGCGGTGGGGTCACCCTCGGCGCGAACACGCTGAATGTCGGCGGCGTCGCGGATGTCAGTATCACGGGGACGATTGCCGGTGTGGGCGGGCTCACCAAGGATGGCCTTGGGGCCTTGCGCCTTGGCGCGGCGAATTCTTTCAGCGGCACGACCGTAATCACGGCCGGGTCGATCATCACGGATGCGACCAACGCCTTTAACAACAGCGCCGCCCTGACCGTCAATGCCGGGGCGTCTCTCCTGTTGCAGACTTCGAGTCAAACGATCGGCAGTCTGGGCGGATCCGGCACGGTCGATTTCGGCACCAGCGGGCAACTGACCCTCGGCAGTGGCACCAGCACGTTCTCGGGGACGTTCACGGGTGCGGGCGAATTAATCATCGGGCCGGGCGCGACGCTGGTGCTCGGGGCCAATTTCAACGACCCGAACCTCAAGATCACGCTCGCCGGCGGCACGCTGTCGCTCAACGGCACGACCGACACTTTTGGTGCGCTGAATGTCACGGGAGCTTCGGTGTTGGACTTCGGCCTCAACACCGCCTCGGTGTTGAACACGACCACGGTGACAATGGGTGCCAGTGGCAGTCTCACGATTAACAACTGGGTGAATCTGGTGGATTACTTCTACACGCAGAATTTTACCGGGGCCACTACGAGTACCCTGCGGGGTGCCGCGCCGCTCAATCAGATTGGGTTTGGTGGCATGGCGAACAACGGCAACACGGCGTGGCAGAGCTGGGATCGCCAGATCACCCCCGCCCCCGAGCCTGCGACCTATGGCCTCTGCTTCATCGGCGGGTGCCTTGGCTTCACTTTCTGGCGCCGCCGGCGGAGCGCTCAGGCGCAGGCCTGAGACTCGTTACCATTGGCAACTGGACTCTTGAAAAGGTAAGGACGGCTCTCCGAGCCGTCCGCGGCCGCCGGCGGAGAGGCGTCCCTTCTCGGCTGCAGGGCGAAAGACCCAAGCCGTTTAGCAATTGGAATGAAGCCAAAGGGCCATGGGGATTTATTCCGTGGAACGTCGAGGGTCGGCGTGATGTCTTGCGAGCACGCTAGGGCGCAATGCTACCGTCCGGTGTACCGCATGAACTTCCGACGCGTTTATCCCCTTTGGCTTTCGATGAAGATTTCGTCAGCCGGTCCCACTGTGCCCGGCTGCCGCCAAACGCTGCTCGCGCTTTTGTTCATTTTTACCGTCGGGGCGCTGGCGGCGGAGAAAAAACCGGCCAAGAACGCGGCGGAGCCAAAAAATGAGCCGCCCGTTCTGATGTCCCGCACCGGGGGAGGCGATATTTGGGCCGACGTCAAGGAACTCACGGCCGCGGCCAACAAGGGAAACCCCAAGGCGCGAGCGCAGTTGGGAGAAATGCTCCTGCGCGGCGATCCCGTGCACAAGGTCGTGCAGGACCGGCCACAGGCCATCGCGCTGTTGGAACAGGCGGCCCGGGCCGGGGAAGCCTCAGCCGCGTTCCGTATCGGCATGTTGCTGGATGACGGCGACGTGATCTCCCAGGATCGCACCCGGGCCCTTGCTTATTTTCGGGCTGCCGCCGCCGGCGGGGCGAAGGAAGCCTATTTTAACATCGGCGCAGCGTACGCTGGGGGCCGCGGCGTGAAACCGGATTTGGCGGAGGCGCTCGGCTGGTTGATTCTCGCCGGACGCCAGGGAGCCGATCCCGGCGCCGAGCAGGCGTTGCGCGCCCGTCTGGAAGCCCAGCGCCGTTGGGAACTGATTGCACTGGGCGAACGCCGTTCGCGGGAAATCGAGGGTGAAATCGCCGAGCGCAAGGTCGTCGACCTGCTGCCGCCGCCTGCTCCCCTCGCCTTCGCCACCGCCAGTCCGACCGCGCCAAAGCCGGTGTCCAAGTAGCGCCGGGCTCCGACCGGCGGCGAAAAGCCCGCACTTGGCGTGAACCCAGCGGGCGCAGAAACGTGGAATCCGGCGGTCGCCGAGGCTAATATCCCGTTGAAGCTTTGCCGCTAACTGCTGATTACGCGTTGCCGCGCCGCGCGACCGGTCGTTTTGTTTGCGCCTTCGGTTTTCATGTCCGTCCAGCCTGCCACTTCCTATTCGCCCGAGCGCGAAACCGTGTTTCACGTGCGGGACCTCGCGCGGATTTACGGCGAGGGTACCGCAGCCGTCACCGCTCTGGCGGGAGTCGACCTCGACCTCTACGCCGGTGAATTGATTGTTTTGCTCGGCGCGTCGGGCAGTGGAAAATCTACGTTGCTCAATCAACTCGGGGGACTCGACTCCCCGACCCATGGGACCCTGCTCTACCGCGGGACCAACCTCGCCGGGTTCGATGAGAATGAGCTGACCAACTTTCGCCGCGACGCGGTCGGGTTTGTTTTTCAGGCCTACAATCTCATTCCGAGCCTGACGGCGCGCGAGAACGTGGCGTTGATCACGGAGATTTGCGCCGATCCGATGGCGCCCGAGGAAGCCCTGGCCTTGGTGGACCTGGCCAACCGCATGGATCATTTTCCGGCGCAATTATCCGGTGGAGAACAGCAGCGCGTGGCGATTGCCCGCGCCATCGCCAAACGCCCGGCCGTATTGCTTTGCGACGAACCGACCGGCGCCCTCGACGTGCGGACGGGCATCACCGTCCTCGAGGCCATCGAGCGGATCAACGAAGAGCTCGGCACGCTTGCCGTGATCATCACGCACAACGCTATTTTGGCGGACATGGCCGATCGCGTTTTCACGTTGTCCGATGGCCGGATCGTCAATACCCGCAAAAACGCCCGGCGCGGTTCGGTGCGGGCGCTGGCCTGGTGACCCATGAAATCCGGTCACGTCAAAGGCTAGGGCGAGTTCTCGCTCCGCCAATGGGATACGCGGTCTCACTGGGTCTGCATGACACGCGGTTGACAACCCAACCAAAGTCATGAGCCAACCCATCGTCCTCACCAACGGAAATCAGGAAATCAAAATCTACACGGTCCAGAATCGGGGCCGTCCGGTGTTTCAACTCTCGTATTACGAGGGCGGCCATCGGGAACGAAAGACGTTCGGCAAACTGTCCGTCGCCCGTCGCGAGGCCAAGCTCGTTCTTGGCCGGCTCGCGGTGAACGGGCACGACGCCGCCGAATTATCCACCGCCGACATGGAAAGCTATGTCGTCGCGAAAAAATGCATCGCACCCACCGGCCTGCCGCTGCACGTCTGCGCCGAGACTTTCGCCCAGGCGCACTCCAAACTCGCCGGACGGGCTGCCTCCATCACCGATGCCGTGGATTTCTACCTCGGATTTCATCCGGTCGCCGGGGTCGCGAAAAAGCTTTCCGAATTGATCGAGGACTTCGCGGAAGGCCGGAAGGCGATGGGCTCGCATCCTGATTATATCGCCGACATCCGCCGGCAGCTCGGGCGACTCTCCGCCGCCAACCCCGGCCGCAGTGTTGCGGGCCTCCGCACCGCCGAAATGGACCGGTGGCTCGGCAGCCAGAACTGGCACCCGGTCACCAAAAACAATGTCCGGAAGATCTTCATTACTTTCGGCAATTGGGCGAAGGCCAATCGCTACCTTCCCGCCAACCGCCCGACAGAATTCGATGCGCTGATGCTCTACCGGGAGCCGCCGACCAAGGTCGCGATCTACACCCCGGCGGAATTGGGCACGATGTTCGAGGCGATTGCGGCCAGACGCAGCGAACTGCTGCCGTGGCTGGCCTGTGCGGCCTACACTGGGGCCCGCGTATCTGAAATCGACCGGCTCTGCTGGGAACACCTCAACTTCGAGCGGAACTTTGTGGAAATCGCTTCGAGCAAAGTCCGCACCAAAGCGCGCCGACTCGTGCCGCTGTCGGAGGCACTCAAGCAACGGCTCCTATCCCTCAAACGCGATGTCGGTCTCATCAACGTCTACGTCGATCCGCAGGCGGCCTTGAAGCGGGTTGCCGCCGAGGTCGGCCTCGAGCTCAAGGCCAACGGATTTCGGCACAGTTATATTAGCTACCGGCTGGCGCAGATCAACGACACCGCTCGCGTCGCGTTGGAGGCCGGCAATTCTCCAGAGGTCATTTTCCGCCATTACCGGGAACTGGTCTCTCCCGAAGACGCCGCGCTGTGGTTTTCGGTGAAATTGCCGACCTTGGCCAAACCGGATAATGTTGTGGCGATTAAATCGGCCTGACCACGTCCGATGGCTACAGGCTCATCTTAACGGCGTGGCCGCTGACCACGGAGGACGCGGGCTCATATTCGCACACCACCCGGAAATCTTGCGGCGTTGTCTGTAACCGCCCAGGCGTCACTCGAAACGACCTCCACCAAAGCCGACCAAACGCGGCTTCTCACCCTCTTTGATGCCCATCAATTGGCGATTGCGGGCCGCAATTTCAGCACCGCGGCCCTGCCGGAGCAGTTCCTGATCTTCG
Source organism: Opitutaceae bacterium (assembly GCA_947474995.1). Classification (GTDB taxonomy): domain Bacteria; phylum Verrucomicrobiota; class Verrucomicrobiia; order Opitutales; family Opitutaceae; genus ER46. Next base: position 51,007 of record CANJNJ010000009.1, read on the forward strand.
CGCCGGAACTGGTCCTTCAGGGCAGCAACCTCCCGGTCGGCTTTCGTCAGATTGAGCCGCGAGAGTTTGTTGATGAAGTGCCGCAGTTTCATGAGTAATGTGGTAGCAGGAGACCCCGTCGGATCAAGGGCAGTTGCAAGCTTCGGAAACCATCATGCACGACCGTCGGGTGATTCTGGAGCTTGAGCCGAAAAAAGTGGCATATTTCACCTCGGGCGTGCGGCGATTCGCCAGGGTTGACACTGCGGCCTGGGTGATGCCGCCAGAAGAATTTTTCGCTAGCACCGCGCCGTCCGAGACTCTTTGGACGATCTCCGACGTCGCCCGTTTTTTCGGCTGCACCGTGCGCCATGTCCACAATCTGCAGGCTGCGGGCCTGCCGTATTTCCATCTCGGGCGGCTCGTGCGTTTCGATCCCGCCGAAGTTCGCGCCTACCTTCAAACCAACCGGTGCATTGTCGCCACCCGGGCGCGGCGCGCGGCCCGGGACTTCGCGGCGCGTTCGCCGGCGACGTTCGCCTAATTCAAGTGGGGGTCGCGAGGCGGAGGCGCTGCTTCCTCGAACACACGGGCGCGCAGCATGTCGATGAACTCGGCGAGCGGGTGTAGTTCCGCCAAAGCAAGCTGCGCGGTGGCGGGCGGCCACCGCCGCCAGCATTCCGTCCGGTGACTGAGCATTCGGCTGGCGGCGCGTAATTCCCGCATCAGCCGGAAGGCGGTGACGGATTCGGCCGACGCGGCCGACGCCCCGCCCATGCGGCCGGCCAGATGGGCGCGAATGCGCTTGCGCAACGCCGCCGTCGAAAGCCTTTCCACTTCGGCCAATACCAGCCATCGCTCGATCTCGTTTGGATCGACGAAGGCGAGGCCGACTTCGCAGTGATGGGTCCAACTCAGAGCGTCATGGCGACATGACACCGGGATGCGGGTACAGACCATTTTCGCGTTGCGCAGCGTTCCAGCATCGAGCCCAGCCCCTCTGGCGCACTCGGCGATCCAGCCTCGCCCGTACGCTTCGTCGTGAACCAGCACGTCGCCCATCCATGCGGTCAAAGTCTGCCGGGCGCCCGTGGTCGTCCGGGCAAGCCTGGTCACGTGCGCCACGAGTTCGCGCCACGCGGCCGGTTTCATTTGCGGGTCCAGCGCCAAGCCCAGACGTGAGGCGCGGTTGATCGCAGCGCGGGGCAGCGTGGCGACGAGTTGCTCGACCTCAGTTTGCATCGGGACGTTGCATTGGGCGTGGTGGCAGGCCGAGCCGGTGCTGCATGGCGAGAACGTGCTGCCGGAATCCTTCCGGCGAAAGTCCGTGCTTGCGCGCGTAGTCGCGCAGGCTGAGCAGATCGAATTCGGCGAGGCCTGTGGCGTAGATCAGCACATCAATCGCCAGATCGCGGTTTTGCGCTCCAGCCAGTTCATAGACCAGATCGCGCACCGCGCGGACGCAGGTCCCGTCGTTTGGCCGATCCCAGCCGAGCGCGGCCCGGAGCTCGTCGAGCAGGCCCTGCTGGGCGCAATCTTTCAGGACATCGCTGACGCTGTCGCCTCCGGGCAATCGTCCGGCCGGAGCCGCGTAGCGGTTCCATTGGGGTTGGGCGCGTTCAACTGGGTTCATCTCGGATACAGGCAGATGGTGCCGTCTTGTTCGATCGAGACGAGCGCGCGCAGCGCACACCCGGACGGTTCAATGTGCGCCCGCGACGGGCAGGCCGGTGCCAAATAAACTTCCTGCGGAAAGCGTAACCCACCTGCCGGCTAAGCCTTCCTTTTGCGCGACTTCGCTTTTACCGCATCTCGCCCTTCGATTTCCCGCACGATCGAGCCGCATTCCGGACAACGAAAACGGCCGCCGCGAAGTTCACGAAAGCGAAGTCCCGTGTCACGGATCGGTGTATTCGGCCGGTAAGTGATGAGTAGGCCGCCCGAGACGACATCTTCCATCAATCCGCAGGACGAACACTCAAGCAGTTCCCGATCATTGGTGAAAACGCCCTCCGCTTTCGCCTTCTTTCGCAGGGCGGCGATTTCCCCGAAGAGGGCATGAAGCCGGTCATGGGCTCGGTTCATGGCGTGCAGGGCCGGCAGTCACCGGGAACGATGCGGCATGGGATAGCTCAGAATCCGATGCGGTAGCCGGGGCCTTGCCGTGGCGGACGGACGTGCGGCGTGGGCGGCGGCACAATTTCCATTTCACGGACGGCGGCAACAATCCGCTCGCACGCGCGGGGGAAGATCTCCCGGTAGTCGTCGGGCACGTGCGCCCGACGTGCCGCGTCGGCGACCTCAGCCGCAGAAATTGTCACACCGGTGATTTCCCGGTGCAGGCGCAACATGTTGCGGACATCGTCCACGTCCTGGGCGTCGCCCCGTCCCATCTTGGACACGGCCAGATCCAAAACCCTCGGGCGCTGCAGGCGCAGCTTCGCCAGGCCGTCCTGCGGCAGAGCAACCGTGTGTTGCTTCCATTCGGGCGTGAGCGCGACCTGTCGTTCCGCAAAAATGTGCGTGATATACAATCCCTGCCGCTTCAATTCGTGGTTGGTGGCTTCCAGTGCCTTCCAAAAATTCCGATCCGCCTCGATCTGCATTTCCCGGTGGCTGGGGATAATGATGTCGATGTCGTTTGTTTTCCGTCCCGGCATCCGCACCGCGAAAGCCTTGTCGAGCAGCAACGCGGCCGCCCCGAACACCACCACTTCCGTGCGCTGGGTGAGATGCCGATCGAGCGTTTGCGCAATGGTCTGCGCCGGATTCATCGGCGATAGTCCGTGCGCAACCAGGTTCTCTCCGGGGGGCGCCCACGGCCCAAGACCAGCGTTTCCAAGACCAAGCGCGAAAGCCCCGGAAGAAATTCCTGCTCGCTGGGCGCGGTCGCAGGCAGCGTGTCCAGGATGCACCGCCAGAAGTCCGGCCGTTCATCATGAATCCGCCCCAAGCGCGCGATATGCGCGACGCGCCGGGCGACACCCAACTCGTCCGCCGCCATCGCGATCGACTCGGGCGAATTGTTGAGGTCGCTCAACACCATCGCGCCACAGCGAATGGACTGAAACGTATCAACGTCAGTCGGCCCCCGCAGCAGCGCGCAGCCGAGCACTTCGTGTGCAAGCGTCGAGCGCTCGTCGGGCGCGATGTCCGGCCACATCGTCGCGTAGTGCCAGCAGCCCCTCGCCACGGCGATGGCGAGCAATTCCCGACGCGAGCGGCTGGCCACTTCCCGACAACCAACGGAAACCGCCGCCGACCCGTGAACCTCGCGCTTGTCAGGGGGTGCGGTTCGCGACGGATCCGGTCGGCTACGAACGACGAATGCGGTTGGCGATTTATGTTTCAGTGCCATGGTGTGCGCACAGCGGTTGACCGAATGCGAATGGGCTAAGTATGGCCGGACCCACCATGTCCGCGAATTCTTTTTCGCGAGCTCCCCGGTGGTCAATGGAAGCACCAGTCGTTGCCGCCCGCTTGATGGGCGGAGGGGTTTGGCTTCCAGCGGCAGCACGATTCTCATTTCAAGAGAATGTCACGACGACCCGATGAAATACAGCCTCCGCAGCGCACACCTCATGCCTGCGGTGTGCGCCCCAGACAACCAATCATTCAGCGGATCAGAGATGCTGGAACTGGCAAAGGCGAAGGAACCGCCACCTCCCCACCGCAGATGAACAAATCACGGTTTGATGCGCATGCCATTGACGGTGAGCAGCCTCGTACTGCCGGAGTCGGTAATACCAAGGACCTTCATCCGATCGGACAAAACTTCGGCCCCGCGCCCCTGACGATAAAGCTCCTCATCCTCTCGGCGAAATTGCGCTTTCAATGCCGTCCCTTCCCGGGCCGCTTCGGTCAGGTCGGGCCGAGCCAGTTTGGTCGTGATGCGACGCAAGTTCACGGCTTCCGACAGTGGGAACCGGAGCCGATGGGTCAACCGGCTTACAAGGGAAAACATCTCCAGCCAGCAGTCGATTTACGGTCGAGTGTGCGCTCCGGCCTCATCATTCGCGGGTTAACCAAAGCGGGGGCTGGGGCGGCGTGAGCCCCAGATAGCCCCGCCTGCGCCCGACGCCGGACGGGGCGTGGCAAAGCGTCGCAGGGAACGACGCGCGGAGGTCCGCCGACTCCAACCGAGCCCCAATCACCCCACCAACCGGCCCCTTCACAGCAACTCCGAAGATACCCGTCCGAAAACGCACGGAACGCCCCCATGCCTTCCGCCGGCTGAATGCGGCCACGAGCGAATTGCGTCCCATGATACAATACCCACCTGCGACCCACACTCCCCAACGGATTCGATTCCTGGGCTCAAGTCCTCACGGACTGGAGCGTGCGCCGCGCTTACGCTGCCTCCGGGCCTCCGCTCTGCTTCCAAAGCCGCCCGGAACTCGCCGCGCCCATGGTCGCGGAAATCGGCACTACCATCCGCGAAATTCAACTCCGGCGCCGGCCGGTGGAGCTGGCACTTCGCCGCGAGGCCGTCACGGAACCCGCCCACGACCAAGCTGGCGGGCCGGCCTATGTCGGTCTGCGGTGTTTGATGGAAGCCGCCCAAACGCGCTATTTCGCCCGTCGTTGCTCGCAATCCGTCGACCCGGAGCCGGAGTCCATCGTGCCCCTCCGCGCCGAAATGGATCGGCTGCAAAGTGAGTTTTTGGCGCGCCGTCGCCGCCACGAGTCCTTTGTCGGTCAAACTCGCGCGGCGGCTGCCCGCGCCTACTGGGCCGCAAATCCACCGCGCGTTATCACGGACGGCTTTTTTCGGGACGCACTCGTCCACGGTGTCACGGCCCGGATGAGCCGAGTGGATCCGCC